>CAZPER010000028.1:0-44602 GCA_964585655.1 uncultured Gemmatimonadaceae bacterium
GGGGAACGGGGGAACGGGGAAATGGGGAACGGCTGTGAATGGCGGAGCTTCGCTTCGCTCCGCCCCTCACTCCAGCGACAACCCCCCGTCCACCACGAGGGTCTGCCCCGTGATATGGCGGGCCTCCTCGGAGCAGAGGAAGGTGATGACGTGGGCCACATCCTCCGGCTCCGCCACCCGGCCGAGGACGCTGTGCTTCTGGGCCCGCTCGATGACCTCGCGGGGGAGCATGCTCATCCGCTCGGTGCGGATGAAGCCCGGCGCGACGGCGTTGACGTTCACGTTGGCGGGGCCGAGCTCCACCGCGGCGGCGCGAGTCAGCCCCTCGAGGGCGGCCTTGCTGGCAGCGTAGTTGGCCACCCCGAAGCCGGGACGGGCCGCCTGGTGGGCGCTGACGCTCACCACCTTGCCGTAGTGCTGCTTGCGGAAGATGGGGGAGACGGTCCGGATGCAGTTGAAGGCGCCCGTGACGTTGGTGTCGAGCACCTCGCGCCAGGCCTCGTCGGTCATGCGCCAGAGGGCGCCGTCCATCGCGATGCCGGCGTTGTTCACCAGGAAGTGCACGGTGCCGAAGCGCTGGGCGGTGTCGGCGAGGAAGCGCTCGACCGAGCCACGGTCCCGCACGTCGCAGCGGGCGGCGTAGACCTCGGCGCCCATCGCGGTGCAGGCGGTCTCGGTGAGCAGCGCCTGCTCGGTGACGTCGCGCCCCGGCAGATCCACGAAGCAGAACGCCACCCGGCAGCGCTGCCGGGCGAACTCCATGGCGATGCAGCGGCCCAGCCCGGTAGCGCCGCCGGTGATCACCGCCACCTTGCCGGCGAAGCCGGCGGACACCGGCACCGGCAGCGGCTGCTCGAGCGTGGTGCCCGAATGCTCGGCATCCGGGTCCCAGGCGCCGCTTCCGAACTGCTCGAACGAGGCGAACATAGGGGGCTGAAGCTACGGGCGGACCGGGGGCGGCGGAAGAGGCGGCATGGGTGCGGCGCGGCGCTCCCTGTCGTCCCGCCACGGGCGCCCTAGATTCCGCCGCATGCGATTCCTGCTCTGGCTCCTCGTCGCCCTGGCGGGCGCGGCCGGCTGGGCCGTGCTGGCCCTGCACCGGGGAGAATCGGTCAGCGCCGCCTGGCTGGTCATCGCCGCGGTGGGCACCTACCTCCTGGCCTACCGGTTCTACAGCCGCTTCCTCGCCGACCGGGTCTTCGGACTCGACAACCGCCGCGCCACGCCGGCGGAGCGGCTGGGGAACGGCCGCGACTTCGTCCCCACCACCCGATGGGTGCTCTTCGGGCACCACTTCGCCGCCATCTCCGGCGCCGGCCCGCTGATCGGGCCGGTGCTGGCCGCGCAGTTCGGGTACCTCCCGGGAACCCTCTGGCTGGTGTTCGGCGTGGTGCTCGCGGGGGCGGTGCAGGACTTCGTGATCCTGGCGGGCTCGATGCGGCGGGACGGCAAGTCGCTGGGGCAGATGGCCAAGGAGGAGATCGGCCCCTTCACCGGGCTCGCGGCGATGTGCGCCATCCTCGCGATCATGGTGATCCTGCTCGCGGTACTGGCGCTGGTGGTGGTGAACGCGCTCCGGGACAGCCCGTGGGGGCTCTTCACGATTGCCTGCACCATCCCGATCGCGGTCATGATGGGCTTCTGGATGAAGGTCTGGCGGCCGGGGAAGACGGTGGAGGCCTCGGTGGCGGGGCTGGTGCTGCTGGCGCTTGCCCTGGTCGGCGGGCAGCATGTGGCGAGCAGTCCCGACCTGGCGCCGCTCTTCACCTGGTCGGGGCTGTCGATCGCGTTCGCGATGATCGCCTACGGCTTCATCGCCAGCGTGCTGCCGGTGTGGATGCTGCTCTGTCCCCGGGACTACCTCTCCACCTTCATGAAGATCGGCACCATCGTCTTGCTGGCGGTCACCATCCTGGTGGTGATGCCGGATCTCAAGCTGCCGGCGGTGACCCGGTTCATCGACGGCACCGGGCCGGTGTTCGCCGGGAAGCTCTTTCCCTTCTGCTTCATCACGATTGCCTGCGGGGCGATCAGCGGCTTCCACGCGCTGGTGGCGTCGGGGACGACGCCCAAGATGCTGCGGCAGGAGACCGACGCGCGGCTGATCGGCTACGGCGGGATGCTCATGGAGTCGTTCGTGGCGGTGATGGCGATGTGCGCCGCCGCGGTGCTCGACCCCGGGGTCTACTTCGCCATCAACGTGCCGCTGGCCAAGCTGGGCGGGAGCGCGGTGGCCGCGGCCGAGACCATCCGCGGCTGGGGCTTCCTGGTGACGCCGGAACAGATGGAGACCCTCGCCCGGCAGGTAGGGGAGGCGACGCTGCTGGGCCGGACCGGCGGGGCGCCGAGCCTCGCGGTGGGAATGGCCACGCTCTTCAGCGGTGCCTTCGGCGAACACCTGCTGGCGCTCTGGTACCACTTCGCGATCATGTTTGAGGCGCTCTTCATCCTGACCACGGTGGACACCGGCACCCGGGTGGGACGCTTCATGCTGCAGGAACTGGCGGGCCATGTGTGGGCGCCGCTGGGCCGCACCTCCTGGTACCCCAGCATCATCCTCTCCTCGTTGCTGGTGGTCGCGGGGTGGGGCTACTTCCTGGTGCAGGGGGTGCTGGACCCGCTGGGCGGGATCAACAGCCTGTGGCCGCTGTTCGGCATCAGCAACCAGCTGCTGGCGTCGGTGGCGCTGTGTGTGGGCACGACGATCATCATCAAGGCGGGGAAGGCGCGCTACGCCTGGGCCACGCTCCTGCCGCTGGCGTGGCTGCTGGTAGTGACCCTCACCGCGAGCTGGCAGAAGATCTTCTCCCCCGAACGGCGGATCGGCTTCCTGGCGGACGCCGTGGCGCTCCGGGGGGAGATCGCCGCCGGCACCCTGGACCCGGAGCGCGGGGCGCGGCTCATCTTCAACAACCAGATCAACGCCATGATGGCATCGATCTTCGTGCTCATCGTGGTGGCGGTGGTGATCTCCTCGGTGCGGGACTGGCTGCGGCTCCGGGCCGGCACCGCGCCGATGACGAGCACGGAGACGCCGTTCGTGGAGTCCATCTATGCTGGATGAGACCGACGGACCGACGGGCCGGCGGACCGACGGACTGTGGGAGCGCCACGGCGGGCTCTGGGTCCGGATCCGGGAGCGGGCGGAGGGCTGCCTCAGCACCTTCAAGCAGCTCACCGGCATGCCGGACTATGCCGCCTACGTCCGCCACCTGCGGCTGATGCACCCGGCGTGGCCCATTCCGTCCGAGCGCGAGTTCTTCGACCTGTACCTCGACAGCCGCTACGGCGACGGCCCGACGCGCTGCTGCTGACCCCTCCCCCGGACCTGCCATGAAACGCCTGGTCGGCTACTTCCTCAACGGGCTCATCTTTACCGCACCCGTGGCCCTCACCGTGTACATCGTCTGGCTGCTCTTCACCACGGTGGACGGCTGGCTCCGCATCCCCATCCCCGGCGTCGGCTTCCTGGTGACGCTGCTGCTGATCACGCTGATCGGCTTCCTCGCCTCCAACTTCCTGGCCCAGCGGCTGCTCACCCTGGTGGAGCACCTGCTGGACAAGGTGCCGGGGGTGCGGCTGCTCTACTCCGGGGTGAAGGATGTGCTGGGGGCGTTCGTGGGAGAGAAGAAGCGGTTCCAGACCCCGGTGCTGGTGACGCTCGACCCCAACGCCGGCTCCATGGCGATCGGCTTCCTGACCCAGGACTCGCTGGAGGAACTGGGGCTGGCGGACCATGTGACCGTGTACCTGCCGCAGTCCTACAACTTCGCGGGGCAGATGCTGGTGTTCCCGCGGGACCGGATCACGCCGCTCAGCGCGCCGAGCGCCAAGGTCATGGCGTTTGTGGTCTCCGGGGGGGTGGCGGAGGTCTGAACTGCAGGGAACGGAGAACGGAGAACGGGGAACGGGGAACGGGGCGACGAGGAGAGGCCCGTTCCCCGTTCCCCGTTCCCCGTTCCCCTTCCCCCTACCTCCCCAGCACCTCCAGCCACTCCGTCACCCACCGCCCGGTGCGGCTCACGACCATCGAGCTGTCGTTCCCCAGGAAATCCAGGTCGGCGTGGTTGAGGCGCGGGTCGGCGTAGGTGCCGCGGGCGCGGGCCGCGGCGCGGGCCGCGAGCAGCGCCTCGAGGCTTCGCCGGGTGCCAATCCAGACCAGGCCGTCGGAGGCCCGCGCCCCGATCCGGCGGGGCAGATTGAAGCTGTCAGGCGCGACGAAGATCCGGGCCAGCAGCGGGATGAGGGCGGTATCGCGGCTGAAGGAGAGCAGCGTGAGGTAGCGAATGCGGAGCGCCTGGTCGTCGGTCTCGAGGAAGCGGCGGGCCAGCGAGTCGGCGGCCCCGGCGCCGAGCCGGCCAAAGACCCAGGCGTCCCCCAGGTCGTAGTGCTCCTCGGCGATGCGGGGGAGGAAGTCGTTGAGCACCGCCTGGTCTCCCTTGCGGCCCCGCTCCAGCTCGAGCTGCACCGCCCGAAGCCCGGGCAGCAGGTCGTTGAGGTCGGTGGCGGGCGGAGGCGGGAGCTCCTGGTTCACCAGCCGCCGGCGCCAGGCGATCACGCTATCCATGCTCCTCGGGTCCCGCAGCTCCGCCAGGCGGTTGAGCGCCAGCAGCCCTTCGTTCCACCCCCCCTTCCCCGCCGCCGCGTCCCAGACCAGGCGCCAGAGCCGCCGGGTGGAGCTCTCCCCGAGGATCCGGCGCACCGAATCGGCGGCGGGGGTGCCGGGACGGAGCCCCTCGTGCAGCTCGGAATAGACGGTGCGCGCCGGATCGTCGAGCCGGATCTGCACCTGGCCCGTGAGCGGCGCGGCAGCGAGGAGGAGGAGCGGGAACAGCAGGCGCATCGGGTTCAGCCCTCGGATCGAGATGCGAGCAACACCGGCCGGGCGGCGACCAGCCACCACCCGCTTGCCAACAGCATACCCCCGGCGGAGGCCCAGAGTGCCATGCTCCCCCCCTGGAGCTGGTACAGGAAGCCGAAGCCGAGCGCCGCGGGCAGCGCCGCCAGGCCGGTGAGGGCGTGGTAGGCCCCGAAGCCGCGGCCGGTGCGGCGTGGCGCCAGCCGGGCCACCACCACCCGCTCCGCCGACTCGGTGAGGCCGGCCACCAGGCCAAGGGCCAGGAAGACGGCGATCGCGGCCACCGGGCCCAGGGCGGAGCCCAGCGCGGCGATCCCGGCGCTGAAGGCGACGCCGCCGGCCGCCACGGCGCCCCGCGGCCCCAGGTGATCAGTGAGCCAGCCGCCAGGGTAGCTCACCACGCTCCGCACCGCGTGCAGGCCCGCCCACACCAGCGGAATGGTGGCCACCGGGACCCCCAGGTCCTGGAGCCGGAGCAGCAGCAGCGTCTCCGGCAGCCGGAGCAGCACCAGCAGGGCCAGCGCCAGCACCGGCACCCAGAAGACCCGGCCGGTGGCATCGGGCGATTCGCCTGTCGGACCGACGGACTGACGGTCCGACGGTCCGCCGGCCCCACGGAGCACGATCAGCAGCACCAGCCCCGCCACCACCCCCGGAATGACGCTCAGCGTGAGCACCCGGCGCACGTCCACCTGGTGCTGCAGCAGCCACCAGGCGATGAGCGCCCCGGGGATCGAGCCGAAATGATCGGCGGCGCGGTGAAACCCGAAGGCGCGGCCGCGGTTCTCGGGCAGCGTCGCGTCGGCGATCATCGCGTCCCGCGCCGGGGTGCGGAGTCCCTTGCCGATCCGGTCGAGCACCCGGAAGCCGATGACCTGCCACGCGGCGCTGGCGGCGCCGATCACGGGGCGGATCAGGATAGCTGAGAAGTACCCGGTCAGGATGAGCGGCTTGCGCCACCCGGGACGGTCGGCGCGGGAGCCGCTCCACCACTTGGTGGCCGCGGCGGCGAGGTCGGCGGCGCCATCCAGCGCGGCCAGTGCGCCCGCCCCGGCGCCCAGGGTCAGGGTGACGAACGCGGGGAGGAGGGGGTAGACCATCTCGCTGGCGAAGTCGTTGAACAGCGAGACCAGCGCGAGGCCCTTGACCGTGCCGGGAACCGCGGGGGCGCGGCCCCTACTCATCAATGCCGAGACCCATGCCCCAGCGAATGAGGGAGACGGGCAGGCCTCCGTAGGCGAGCACGGTGTCGTGGAACTCGCGCAGCGATGCCCCGGGGCCGACGCTCGCGCGCCAGGCATCCCGCAGGTGGAGGAACTCGCGCCGGCCCACCGCGTACGAGAGCTGGTAGGTGGGCCAGGCGCAGTAGCGGCTCACCTCCGCCTGGGCCTTGGCCCGGTCCATCGCGACCCGGTCCACCAGCAGGTCCACCGCCTGATCGGGCGTCATGCCGCGGGTGTGGAGCCCCACGTCGAGCACGATCCGGATGGCGCGCCAGAGGAGGTGCAGCCGCTGGAAGAGCCGTTCCTCCACCGACGCGAAGAACCCCTGCTCCGCCATCAGCTCCTCGCAGTAGAGGGCCCAGCCCTCCACCGTGATCGGGGTCCAGCTCACCCGGCGGACCTCGGAGGGGGCGTTCCGGGCCACGCTCATCTGCAGGTGGTGTCCCGGCCAGGCCTCGTGCACCACGGTGGCGCCGATCTCGTGCAGCGAGCAGGCGCCCGGGATGGTACGCTGCCCCGGCTCCGGGGAGGTGACATAGAAGGTGCCGGTGCGGTACTCCCCGAAGGCCGCCGGGGGGCTGTAGGCGGCGAAGGGCATCAGGGGCCGGAGGAAGGGCGGCGTTTCCACGACCTCGAGCGGCTGCGGCGGCAGCGTCACCAGGTCGCGGGCCAGCAGGAACTGGTGCGCCCGCTCCGTCAGGTCCCGGAAGGCGCCGACCAGGTCGGGGCCGACGGCGGCCTGCGACCGCAGCCGTTCGATGAGCGTGGGCCAGGGGACGCGGGGATCGATCTGCCGCGCCAGCGCCTGGACTTCCGCGCCCACCTCCTCAGCCAGGCGCAGGCCATAGCGATAGAGCTCGGGGGCGCCGGGCCGCAGCGCATGCTCGTGGTGCAGCCGGCGGTTGAACTGGTCCTCGCCGATCGCGAACGAGAGATCGTCATGATGCGCCCGCAGCTCGCTCCGGAGCGCCAGCGCGAAGCGGGTGATCGCCCCCTCGGCCGCGGAGAGGGCATCCTCGGCCGGACCGGCGAGCTCGGGATCCGCCGCCCGGATGGTGGCGGCCACCTCGGCGAAGAGCCGGGGCCCCGTGTCGGCAAGCATGCTGGCGGTGTCGAGGAAGATCCGCGGCGGTTCCTGCAGGGTCTCCTGGGCGGCGCGGAGGAAGGCGGGGGTGGCGCGGAGCCGGCCGAGCAACGCCCGGGCCCGCTCCTGGGTGGCCCCGTTCCGGCGCCGGAGCAGCGCCTGGAAGGCGCCGTAGAGGTGTCCCAGCCAGAAGCTGGGATCGTGGATGTGGGGCCGCTCATGCTCGAACCGGGAGATCGTCATCCGCACCTCGTCGAGGAAGGCGGTGCGGTCGATCTCCTCCTGCGGGTCCTCCACCTCCAGCTGCTCCACCGCGACGGCCATCGCCTTGAACGCGACCAGGTGCTCCCGCATCCGGTCGACGGAGTAGTCCGCCAGCCGGCTGTCCTCACTGGTCACCCCCTGCCCCGTCGCGGCGGCGGGGTCGAAGTGCCAGCGAAGATCGAGGTAACTGCGGTAGAGATCGGTGGTCGCGCTCATCGGGCCGGGGGAAGGCTAACGCACGTCGATCTCGGAGTCATCCCCGAGCGTGGTGGTCCCCTTGAGGCCGCGGACGCTGACCCGGTCGCCCAGCATCGAGTGGTGCAGCGTGGAGTCGAGCACGGTGGACTTCTGTCCCACGATGACGTGCTCCAGGCGGCTGTTCACCACCCGGGCGCCGGCCTCGAGGGTCACGTTCGGGCCGATCACGCTCTGCTCGATGGTGACCCCATCCTGGATCAGCACCGGATCGTGGATGGTGACACCGGGAAACTCCCGCCGCCGGGCGTGGCCCTGGCGGAGCAGGGTCTCGTTGGTCTCCAGCAGGGTGTCCAGCTTGCCGCAGTCGTACCAGCCTCCCACCTCGGCGGTGAGGATCTTCCGGCCGTGGTCGATCATGTGCTGGAAGGCGTCGGTGAGGTAAAACTCTCCCTTGTTGGCGGGGCTCTGCAGCACATGGTCGATGCCGCGCCAGAGCGCGGCGGTGTCCTTGATGTAGTACAGCCCGATGTTCGCCAGCTTGGAGATGGGGGTGGAGGGCTTCTCGACGATCCGGGTCATGAATCCTTCCGGGTTCGTCACCACCACGCCGAAGCGCTGGTAGTCCTCCACCTCCTTGGCCCAGATGATCCCGTCGGCGGTGGTGCGGTTGATCAGGGTCAGGTCCGCCTCGAAGACGGTGTCCACGAAGATGATCAGCACCGGCTCGGTCACGTGGGGCCGGGCCAGGTTGATCGCGCCGGCGGTGCCGTCCTGCACCTTCTGCTCGATGAACCGGCTGGGATACGGGTAGCGGGCGCGGGCGTACTGCTCGACCTGTTCCTTGAGGTGCCCGGTGATGTAGATGATCTCGGAGACCTGCAGGCCCTGGAGCTTGTCCATCACCCAGTCCATGACCGGGCGGCCCGCCACCTTGAGCAGCGGCTTGGGCACCAGGTGGGTATGGGGACGGAGGCGGGTGCCCTTGCCGGCCAGGGGGATGATCACCTGCATCGGGGTCAGCTCCTTCCGTAGCGGTCCTGGAGGCGGACCAGGTCGTCGAGTTCGGGGGTCGAGGCCTCGAGCACGTCGGTGTCCACCACCGCCTCGATCTGGTGCACCAGCGTGGGCGGGATGTGCACCGACTCCCCGGCACGGAACGGCCGCTCGACCAGGGTGTCGCCGGGGCGGGTGCGGAGGATCAGCTCGCCGGAGAGGACGTGCATGGTCTCGTCCTTCCGGTTGTGGTACTGCAGGCTCAGCACGTGGCCGGCCTTCACGTGCAGGATCTTCCCCACGTAGCGGTCGGTGCGGGCCCACACCAGCTCATAGCCCCAGGGCTTGTCCACGCGGTATGGCACGTCGGGCATCAGCCCTCCAGGGGGTGCAGCCGGAATGACGACGGCCGGGTGATGCAGGCGCGGACGCAGACGCCGCACCCCACGCATCCTTCCGCCTTGATGACGGGGTGCCCGTTGTCGTCGATGCTGAGCGCCCGCTCGCCGATGGGGCAGGCGTCGGCGCAGGCCCGGCAGGGAGTGCCGGCGAAGGTCACGCAGCGCTCGGGGATCAGTTCCAGCGCCGCCAGACGATACCCTGCCCAGCCGTCCGGCGGGAGGGTCAGGGCGTCGGTGGGACAGGCTGCCGCACACGGCATGGTCTCGCACACAGTGCAGGCCTGCAGGTCGGGCTCGATGATCGGGGTGCCCGCCGCGAGCCCCGCTGAGGTGGGCGCCTTCCGCAGCGCGAAGGGGGGACAGGCCGCGATGCAGTCTCCGCAGCGGGTGCAGGCGGCCAGGAAGGCCACCTCGGGGAGGGCGCCCGGCGGCCGCAAGTAGCGTTCCGGCGCCACCCGGCGCTCGGCCTTTTCCACCGCGTTCTCCAGCCACTTGCCGAACGTGCCGCGGAACAGCGCCCGGCGATCGGAGAAGTCCGGCAGGCCGGGGATCAGCACTAGAACGCCGGCGAGAAGCTGAGGGTCCACCGGAATCCCACCTGGTCGCTGCCCGGCTCGGTCTCCTGGGCGAAGGCCGGACGGTTGACCAGGAGCGGGAAGTCTCCCCGGGTGGTGAAGCGGGTCTGGCCGATCTGGTGGTCGATGCGGAGTCCGATGCCGGCATCCGCCAGGAACCGGTCGGGGGCCGCACCGTCGAAGGTGTGGCCAGCATCGCCGAAGAGCGCCACCGCCACCCGGTTGAAGAGCCGGGCGTTCCGGCGGACCAGCAGGTTCCGCTCCAGCTCGAGGTTGAGCGCCACCAGGCCTTCACTGGAGAGCCGGGGATCGAAGCCGCGCAGGTTGCCGCCGCCCGGCGCGTGGTAGTTGACGTCCTCCCGTACCAGCACCGCCCCGTCGGAACGGAGGAAGGGGTTGCCGAAGCGCTCCAGCGGATCGGCGCCGGCGGCGTAGACCTGCCGCTGCTTGACCGTCGCGTCGCCGCTGGTGCTCACGCCGCCGAAGAGGCGGATGCCGATCCGCCAGGGGAGCACCTGGCCGGGCCGGGGCCGGCCCAGCGCGCGACGGGCGCTGGCCTCGAGGGTGCCGCGGCCGTAGAACGGGTCCAGCTCCGGGCGACCCGTCGCCGCCTGCAGGCCATCGGAGCTGTAGGCCAGCCCCCCCGCCACCGTGACGCGGCTGGCGAGAGTCCATCCGTTCTTCTGGTCCCGTACCCCCGTGGCGAGCGCCAGCTCCACCGTGCCGGCGTCGTCGTAGTACCCCGGCTCGAGGTAGCGGAAGTCGTCCGGCTGCAGCCAGGTCAGCGAGGCGCCGATGGTGCGCACCGGGCCGAAGGTCAGGTGGTCCCGGCGGGTCTGCTCGATGCCCAGCCGGGCGCCGAAGCGGCCCTCGACGTTGTACACCTCGAGGGTCTGGGACATTCCCGGGGCGCGGAGCGCCGTCGGGTTCCGGAACCGGAGGAACAGGTCGGTGTCCTTCACATCCCGGTCGCTCTCCCAGCTGGTGCCGTAGCTCATGAGCGACAGGTTCTGCTCGAAGCGGCCGAAGTAATCTTCGCGGGTGCGCAGCCCCAGCGTGATCCCCGCCGCGTCGTTGTACCAGACCGTGGGCAGGAAGCCCTCGGTGCGGCGGTCCCGCGCGGTCTGCTGGCTGAACCAGGTGTCGAGGTAGCGCTTCCGCTTCGGCTCCCGGGTCTTGAGGCCGAGGAAGCCGGTGCGCCAGGTGTTGTTGAGCAGGTTCCAGTCGCCGGTCTGCACCCGCGGGTCGAGCAGCACCTCGCGGGGGCGCGACTTCGTCCGCACGGACGCCCACTCGGCCGTGGCGAGGCCGTCGGTGCGCGCCACGGCGGTGTCGGACTCGCCGATGACCCAGACCTCGACGGGAAGCTTGCCGTCCGCCTTGCGGAGGACCTCGACCCTGGTGGTCCATGGCGCGCACGGCACGGCGTCACCACAGGGCGTGGCGCTGCCGATCTTCACCCGCCCCACCGCGTAGTCCACCAGCTCCGTCCCATGCAGCCCCTGCGCGAAGTAGGTGGAGAGGTCCATTCCGCTCACCTCTTCCGCGACCGCGCGGAAGGCGGCCTCGTCCACGTGCTTGAGCTTCCACCGGTCGTAGAAGGTGCGGAGGATCCGGCGCATGGTATCGGGGCCCACCACGTATTCCAGCTTGTGGAAGAACCACTCGCCCCGGTTGTAGATCGAGATGCCGTAGCTGGTGAAATCCCGGTACTTGTCGCTCACCAGGCTGGCCGGCTCCGACATGCCGTCCAGGTCCAGGCCGACAAGCCAGGCCTCCGCCCCCTGGGACCAGTCTTCGCCATTGGCCCGGCCGAACAGCGTCTCCTGGTAGCTGGTGAATCCCTCGTCCAGCCAGCCCTCACGCCACTCATTGTTGGCCAGGATCCCCATCACGTAGTTGTGGCCGAGCTCATGGACGATGAGCCCCTCGCTGGCCGAGCCGTCCATGATCATCATGGGGAACTCGGTGCCGCCCCCCTCGATCCGGTGCACGTTGGTGATCTGGGGCCAGGCGAAGCGGCCGAAGAGCTGGTCCAGCCAGGCCAGCGCCTTCACGGTGCGCTGCGTCGCCACCCCGCGGCCCCAGCTCTCCTCGTCGCCCGGCTGGTAGAGGACGTGGACCTGGATGCCGTTCCACGCGGCGCCCTCGTACTTGTAGGCGGGGTTGAGGCTCGCGGCCCAGTGGTGCACGTCCTCCGCGTACCAGACGACCCGCTTGCGGCCAAACTCGAGGGCCACGTCGCGGGGCGGCCCGTCCACCGCCCGCACGCACTGCGGGCCGACCGCGGTGTACCGCGGTGCACGGGGGTAGTGGTCCCGCTGGTACTCGATGGGGCGGTCGGGGACCTGGTTGGCGCCGGCCCAGCCGGGGTCGCCGCAGATCGGGACCCCGGTGGCGCCAATGACCTGGTCCTGGGGAAGGTCCAGGTCCACCAGGTAGGTGGCGAACTCGCCATAGAACTCGCCCCCCGGGTAGAGGGGCTGCTCGTTCCACCCGTGGCGATCGTAGACCACCACCTTGGGATATGACTGCGCGAAGTCAAAGGCGCGGCCCCGCCGCCCCTGGCGCCGTGGCAGCGTGGACGGGCGGGCCTCGAAGTCGAGATCCACCACCATCGAATCCCCGGGGGCCAGCGGCCGCGGCAGCGCGAAGCGGACGATGGTGCTGTCCGGCGCGAAGGGCCAGATCGCCTCCACCGCCTGCCCCATGATGCGGGCGTTCCGCACCCGGGCGAAGGCGTAGTCGGGATCCTGCAGGTCGTTGAAGCGCCGTCGGCGTTCCACCGAGTCGGCATCCGCCCAGCGGGAGCCGGGGCGGAAGGCGTTCAGGTGCAGATGAAAGGAGAGGCTGGTGAGGGTATCGGGGGAGCGATTGGCGTAGACCACCTGCTGGTGGCCGCCGAGCACGCCCCGGGTCTCGTCCAGCGACGCGGTGATGTCGTAGCGGACCCCCTGCTGCCAGTAGGCGGCCTGGGGGCTCGGGACCGGCTGCTGCACGGTCGCGAGGAGGAAGATGGAAAGGAGCATCGGGGAATGTTAGCGATGCCCGGAGCCAGGGGCGAGTTCCGCCTCCCTGGCGTTCCAGATCGACGCCGCCCCCGGTCTCAGGGGCGCCGCAGCGTCATTTCGAGGTAGCCGAGCGTGGCCCCGTCCCCGGCGTAGATGCCGCGGACCACCGCACCGCCCCAGGCGTGCGCCACGTAGCCGTAGATGTTCCACCAGGGCCGTACCGTCACATCCACCGTCAGGTCGGCGACCGTGGCGACGCCCCGCTCCCCCCCGCTCGGCCGACCGCCGAACCCGAAGCTCCCCCGCCGCTGAAACGCCCCGGAGCCGCCGTACCAGAGGTCATTTTCGTTCGCCAGCCGCACCGCGTGCAGGTCGGAGCGCAGCGTGAGCCGGCCCGGCACCGGGCGCAGGATGAGCTGCGCGAACAGGTCCTCGTTGTTCATGAGGTTGTACAACGGGAACTGGGCGAAGGGGCGCACCGTGGTGAGCGCCTGGAAGAAGGTCTGGTGGGTGCCATCGGACGGGTCGTCATCGCCCGAGGAACGGTTGTAGCCGGCGCGGAGCCACGGCTTCCAGGGCAGGGCGTTGAACTGGTATCCGCCCTCCAGCGCCACCGCCCAGGCGCGGTGATCGAGCGCCCCCCAGCTCCCGCCCTGGAGCACCGCCCACAGGGTGGCGTCCCACTGGCCCCGCCCCAGCGCGCCGTGCCGCAGGTAATGGCCGCCGATCATCGGCATGGAGATGTCGGCGGAGTCCGCGACGCGGATGGCGGAGGGGCGGTTGTCCACCTTGAACACGGAGTCGTCAGCGGAGCGGCGGTCGCCGTAGTACATCGCGAAGAGCCGGCCCTCTCCCCGGCCACCGAACCAGGCCGGCTTGAAGGTGACCGTGGCGGCGGCGATATCCACCTCGGTCATCGACTTCCACCCGTCCAGCTCGAAGCCCCCCTGCCGCGGATGCGCGGCGAAGAGGGTGAGGCTGGTGCGCTTCCCGTCCAGGCCGGCGCTGGCGCCGTCAAAGGTGCGCTGCACCTGGCTGAAGCCGAAGTTGGCGATCAGGCGGCCAGCCACCCGGCTCCGCCGCAGCCACTCCAGCGTGGCATCGGTCGTTGGCGCCTCGGCGCCGTCCATGTAGTCGAACCGGCCCAGGCGGAGGTAGGTGGCGCCCCGCCCCGGCCGCTTGAGGGTAACGAAGCCCTGGTTCAGGAAGATCCGGGCGTCGTCCTTCTTGGCGTGGGGGGTGAAGTGTGAGGCGCCGCCGCCCATCTCGCCGATCGGGGCCGGACCACGCGCGTCCTCGGGAAGCCCGAGCAGCGTGGTGTTCTGCAGCTCGAGTGTGGCGTCGAACCAGCGCCGGGTGTCGTAGCGGAGGCCCCCCTTGAGCAGGGCGGCGCCATAGCCATAGCTGTGGGCGCCGGCCACGGTCGGGGCGGCGCTTCCGGGGTCGAACCAGCTCCATCCCTCGTAGCGCACCCGGGCGGAGCCGTAGGCGGAAAGGGGGCTCCGTGCCCCCTGCTGCGCTTCGAGGGGCAGAGAGAGGAGGGCAGCAGCCGAGCCCGCGAGGGTGATAAGCCGTCGGATCATTGGATTGGGTGGTCGAGGGTTGCCGTGACAGGTGGCAAAAAGCGCGCCGACCGGGCTCCCGGAGGGAAAAAACTGCCGGGGGGGCACCCATGGCGCCCCCCCGGCTGGTCCTCTCGCCGCCCCGTCAGCTAGCGCGCCAGCAGCTGCCGCCGGAGCAGGTTCATCCGCCGCCGGATGGAGCCGTCGAACACCCGGTCCCCCACCCGCACCACGAGGCCGCCCAGGAGGGCCGGATCCTCGGTGAAATGCGGCAGGACTTCCTTCCCCACCACCTCGGTGAGCCGCGCCGCGATCTTCCGCCGGAGCGCCTCGTCCACCGGACGGGCCACGGTGACCGCGGCCCGCACCCGGTTGAGCTTCTGGTCCAGCAGCGTCTCATACTCGTGCGCCATCTCGCTGAAGAGCGCCTGGCGCCCCCGCTTCACCACCGCGGCCAGGAAGAGTACGAACTCCCGCGGCGCATCCTTGAGCGCCTCGGAAAGGATCCGGGTCTTCTGGGCCTTGGTGACCCGCGGGGACATGAGCACCGCCTGCACCCGGGGCGCGGCGGCGATCCCGCCCGCCACCGCGTCCAGCAGGTCCGCGTACAGCTCCGTACGCCCGCCCTTGCTGCCCAGGTCGAACAGCGCCTGGGCGTAGTTCAGGGCGATGGACTCGGACCTCACTGCACCCGCTCCAGGCTGGCGAGGTAGCCCTCGACCAGGCTGCGATCCGAGGCACCATCGAGCTTCTGGCCGATCAGCTTCCCGGCCACCGCCAGCGACAGGTCCACCGCCTCACGCCGGAGATCGGTGAGGGCCTTCTCCCGCTCGGCCACGATCTCGCGCCGGGCCCGCTCGAGCAGCTCTTCCTGCTCGTGGCGGGTCTTGTCGATGGCCGTGGACCGCTCCTTCTCCGCCGCGGTCTTGGCCTCGGCCACGAGGGCCTGGGCCTGGCCGCGGGCCGCCGCCAGCAGCTTGCGGTTCTCTTCCAGCAGCGCCTTGGCCTCGGTGTTGGCCTTCGCGGCCTCATCCAGCTGCCGCGCGATGGTCTGCTCCCGGTCCTCGGTCGCCTTGAGGATGGCGGGGAAGGCGAACTTCTGCAGCAGGAACATCAGGGCCAGGAAGACCAGCCAGGTCCAGAAGAAGAGCCCGAAATTGACCGCGAAGGGCGAGGCGTCCCCGCCCTCCCCGCTTGCCGCCAGCATGAGCAGCATGGTGGTCATGAATCCCGCGCTTTCGCTTTAGAGAAGCTTGAAGAGCAGGGCGAACACCAGCGCGATGATCGTGGCGCCTTCGAGCAGCACGGCGATCAGCAGGCCGGCGCCGCGAATGTCCCCCGCCGCCTCGGGCTGCCGCGCGATCGACTCCGCCACCGAGCCGCCGATCCGGCCCAGGCCGATGCCGGCGCCAATGATCGCCAGGCCGACGCCGATACCCGCGCCCAGCCAGCCGTAGTTCGGGACCCCGGTCGCCACTTCCTGCACCAGCGCGAGCATGTTCAGCATGTCATTCCCCTTAGAGGACCCACGGGAGATTCCGGTTGAGCCATCCGTCCACCGACGCGGTTCCAGGTCTCCCGGCCCGGGCCCCCATCGTGATCCGCCAGCGCCCCTCGCGGGGCAGCGGATATCGCCCGCCATTCGGTCGGGCTACCGGGTCGGGCCGCAGGACAGCGTACCCAACCCACCTGCAACCACCAATCGCCTAACCGCCCAATCGCCTAGTGCTCGTGCTGCATCAGCCCGATGAACACCGCGCTCAGCAGCGCGAAGACGTACGCCTGCAGCAGCGCCACGATCAGCTCCAGCCCCATGATGCCCACCACCAGCAGCGCGGTCCCGATGCCGATCCCCCAGCTCCACACCCCGAGGTGACCGAACAGGAACACGATGCCGAACAGCGACAGGATCACGAAATGCCCCGCCGTCATGTTGCCGAACAGACGGACCGCCAGCGCGAACGGCTTCACCAGCTTGCCGAGCACCTCGATCGGGCTCATGAAGATCGCCATGGCCACGGCCCCCGGCCCGTGCAACCCGGGGAAGTGCGGGAAGATGGTGGCCAGGTAGCCCTTGGGGCCGAGCTTGATGAAGCCGGCGATCTCGATCACCAGGAAGACCAGGATCGCGAGCGCCGCGGTCACGGCCAGGTTGCCAGTCGGGGAGGAGCCGTGCGGCAGCAGGCCGAGCAGGTTGCCGTACAGGATGAAGAAGAAGAGGGTGATGATCAGGGGAGCGAAGCGGGCGCCCCCGTGGCCGATGTTGGCGATGGCGATGTCGTTCCGGACCCAGAGCACCAGGCCCTCGACGGCGCCGGCGAAGCCCTTCGGCGCATGGCCGGTCTTGGTCTTCGCGATGCTGCGCGCCGCGGTCCACAGCGTCAGGAACACCAGCGTCGCCGCGATTAACAGGAACACCACGTGCTTGGTGGGGGCGAGGCTGGCGTCGATCGGGTAGGTGAGGTGGCAGCCGGGAATGTGCCAGGCCCACTTGTAGACGTCGATCGAACAGGCGTCCGCCGTGTGGTGCAGGACCATCTCGCCGACGTTGACCGCTTCCTGGAGCATCATCGAATGAACCTGACCTCGAGAAAGAGCAGGGGAATGAGCACCCCGACGTAACCCAGCCCGGTGGCGAGCGGCAGGAAGCGCCCGCGATCCCACAGGACCAGCCCCGCGAACACCACCACTCCGAGCAGCCGGAGCGCCATCCCGACCCCGACCGCCTTGAAGAACTCGGCCGTGCCGCGGCTGAGCGGCGCCCGCCGGAGGGCCCGGACCGCCGCCAGTTCGATCGCGGTGGCCACCGCGCCCATCACCACCGCCGGAAGCAGCGCCCCGGGCCCGAGCCAGCGCACCAGGAGGGCGGCGACCACCGCCGTCAGCGCGATCCCGGCGACGAGCGCTTTCACGGCCCGTCAGGCCCCGGTGACTGGGCCGAGTCGTCGGCGCGACCCTGGCCCTTGGCGGCCTCGAAGGCTTCCTCGTCCTGCTTCACCTTGAGGAAGACCCACACGAAGGCCAGCCCCGCTCCGAGGAGGGTCCCGACGATCGTGAGCCACGGCATGGTGTTGAGCCAGCGATCCAGCAGGTACCCGGCGCCGGCGAACAGGATGACGCTGAAGGCAAAGGTGTAGCCGAGGGTATCGTACCGCCACGCCTCCCCCAGCTCCCTGCCGGCCGACTTTTTGGGCCCCATTAGACGCGGAAAAGTACCCGCTTGTGAAATTTTTCGCAAACTCCCCGGGGTGGGGGAGGGCGAGGTCGGCGCCTCCCACGGCGCCCGTGCGCGATGGGCCCTCCGCGCGCTGCAGTTCGCTCTGCAGGGGGAGGGCGCAATCCACCCCGACCGCTCACTGACGCGCGCTCCAGCCCCGTCGCGCCCGGGGGGGCTCCACCGCTTTGGCCACCGAGCCGTCCTGCCGTTCCCCCGTTCCCCGTTCCCCCGTTCCCCGTTCCCCCGTCCCCCGTTCCCCGTTCCCCGTTCCCCCGTTCCCCCGTTCCCCCGTTCTCCCGCCCAACCGTCCCCTCCCGAAACGCCGGGCCCATTTGCTGCCCTCAGCGAAACCCGCTAACCTCAAGCCCGTACTCGGGGGACGCCCCCGGATCGCCCCCCTTCGGCTTCCCCACCCCGGATCCCATGACCGCGACCCAGCCCGCCACCGACGTCGAACAGCTGGCCCACCTGGCCCGGGCCGTGGAGCAACTCCGCGGGCAGGTGGCGCGCCGGATCGTGGGGCAGCACGAGGCGGTGGACGGGATCCTGACGGCCATCCTGGCCGGTGGGCATGCGCTCCTCATCGGGGTACCGGGGCTGGCCAAGACGCTGATGGTCTCCACCGTGGCGGAGGCGCTCCATCTCTCGTTCAACCGGGTCCAGTTCACCCCGGACCTGATGCCCTCCGACATCACCGGCACCGAGATCATCGAGGAGGACCTGAGCACCGGGAAGCGGGTGTTCCGGTTCGTCCAGGGGCCGATCTTCGCCAACGTGGTGCTGGCGGACGAGATCAACCGGACCCCTCCCAAGACCCAGGCGGCGCTGCTCCAGGCGATGCAGGAGCACGAGGTCACCGCCGGCGGCCAGACCTACCACCTCCCCGAGCCGTTCTTCGTGCTCGCCACCCAGAATCCGATCGAGCAGGAGGGCACCTACCCCCTCCCGGAAGCGCAGCTCGACCGCTTCATGCTGGAGCTCCGGGTGGGCTACCCCAGCCGGAGTGAGGAGGAGGCGATCGTCGAGCAGACCACCGGCGCCCGGGCGGCGCGGCTCGAGGCGGTGCTCGATTCGGCCCAGGTGCGGGCGGCGCAGGAGCTGGTGCGGCGGATCCCGGTCTCGAAGCACCTGGTGCGGGCCGCGGTGGCGCTCACCCGCCTCACCCGCCCCGGCGATGCCGATGCCCCGGCGCTGGTGAAGGAATTCGTCGAATGGGGCGCCGGCCCGCGCGCGTCGCAATACCTGGTGCTGGGCGCCAAGGCGCGGGCCGCCCTGTCGGGGCGCCCCATGGCCGATCTCGACGACGTGCGCGCCGTGGCCCTCCCGGTGCTGCGCCACCGGGTGGTCACCAACTTCGCGGCCGAGGCGGCGGGACGGACCAACGACGACGTGGTGCGGGAACTGCTCGCGGGAAGCGCCTGGACGTCGTAGCGGCGCGGGGGGGCCCGGCACGACGGAGGGCAAACGGAACGGCCCGGGCGACTGCCCGGGCCGTTCGCATTGAAGCTCAGGCTGGAACTCAGGTGTTGCCGGTGTCGAAGGTGTTGACCGTTTCCTGGCCGCAGGCGGGACCGTAGTCCACCGTGAAGCCGATGTTGCTCCGCCCGGTGATGGCAGCGCGGACCTGACCGGCGTCCAGCGGCGGATCAGTGTCGCAGCTCTCGTTGTAGTGCGCCGCGACCGGGGTGTCGAAGGTGAAGTTCCAGGTGCCGTCCGCCTGACCCTGACTCCCCGACCAGGTGAAGTTACCGGTGATGTCGAAGATGCCGCTCGGCAGCTCGCTCTGGCTGCCGGGATCGATGCTGCCGCTGTCCGGGTTGAACGAGAGCTGCCAGTTGTGGTCGGCGGCGAAGACGCGCTGCCCGTTCACCCGCCACCGGGCCGAGACGTTCTGGCCGGAGATCGCGGCGGCGGAGGTGACGGTGATCGTGGAGTTGCCGTCATACTCGAAGCCGGCGCTGGCCGAGTCGGTGTAGAACAGCACCCGCCAGTTGTTGAAGGCCACGTTCACGCCCCAGAGGGTCGCGCCGCCGTCGGTGTCCTGGATGACGATCGCGCCGGTGAGGGCGAAGCCGTTGCCGAGCGAGTCCTGATAGGCGCAGCTGCCGGCGCCGAAGGTGTAGGTGGCGTTGTTCTGGATCCCGTCGCCGTCGGAGTCGGTGCTGTCACCGGTGACGGTGGGGGTGCAGTTGGGGTCGCCGGCGGCGAACATCGCCAGCTGGGGGCGGAACGAGCCGGGGATATTCCGGCCCATCATCCGGGCCATCCGGCCGCCCAGCGCCTGCGGCGCGAAGAGCCCGCCGCCCAGGCCACCGGCCGGGTTGCCGAAGCTGGCGAGGTCGCCGGCCAGGTCACCGATCTGTCCCGAGACCTCCCCGCCGATCACGGCCGCTTCGGCCGGGGTGATGTCGGTGTTGCTGTCCGGACCGCCGCTATCGCCGCAGGCCGCCGCGAACGCGATCGCGGCCGTACCCATGGCAAAACGCCCAAGCTTCTGCAGAGCCCTCATGGAGCCTCCTAGACCTGGAAGAACGGGTTGTGTGGGCAGAATTCGTTGTCAGCCCTGAAGATAGGTCCCATCGGCTAACCGGGCCGTCATCCCCGGCACCAGCCGAATGTGACGCAGCGCATCCTCGGGTCTGCTCAAACCGCGCCAGCCGCCCAGGAGCGGCTCGGAGGGACCCCGCAGGCGGTCCAGGTCAGGGTCAGCACCCCCGCCTGCCCGTTCACCGTGCCGGTCAGGGTCACCTTCCCCCCCTTGATCCGCTGGGGGGTCGTGTCGCAGTCGGCGTCATACACCAGCGCCTGGGTGGTGGCGACCGCTAGCGACCAGTTCTCGGTGCTGCGTTGCCAGCCAAAGGAGCCGGCGATGCTCAGCAGCCCGTCCGGGAGCGGCTGACCGACCGCCACCGACCCGGGGGTGTCGGCCAGGTAGCTCACCGTGGTGGCCAGGTCCACGGTGGCGGTGGCGCGGTTCGGGCGGTCGCGGTCGATCGTCAGGTCCACCTGCAGGCTCGCCCCGCTGGTGGTGCCGAGCCGGACGCGGGTGCCGTTCCGGGTGGCGGCGTAGGTCCGGGTGGCGGCGCTGTCGGTGTAGGACCAGGCCAGGTCGGTGTAGTCGAGGACATACCGGGTGGTGGTGGCGCTGGTGTCGCGGATGCGGAGCGCGCCGGTCACCGACCAGTCCCCGCCGCCGAGCCCGGTTACCGAGCAGGGCGGGTCGAGAAAGGTCAGGGTGGCGTCGTCGGGGATGTTGTCGTCGTCGCTGTCGGTGGTATCCGATACGGCCGGACACCCCGCCGGTCCGGTAAAGGAGGGCGGGAGGCCCGGCTCGGCGACGGTCAGCGCCGAGAGGGCCGATTCGACCTCGTCTTCCACGGCGAGCCGGAGCTCGAACTGCTGGCTGGCGGTGGGGCCGGCGCCGCTGACGCCGCCACTGACCTCGCCGCAGGCGGCGAGCGAGACGCTGACGAGCAGGACCTGCAGCAACGGGTGGGAACGCGGCATTTCAGAGGCTCCGTTGGGTGACGCCGAAAGGTAGTCGCCCCCCAACGATCGGAGCGGCCGCCCCAACGGGGCGGCCGCTCCAGGAACCCGCACCGGCCGGCGCGAGCCGTCAGGCGCGCGGCAGACTCAGTGGAGCAGCTCCGCGGGGAGCTTGCCGCCATTCGCGGCCAGCTTCTGGAGCACCTGCTGGTGCAGCCACATGTTCATCGTGGCGCTGTCCTGCATGTTGCCCGTGTACCCGAGTTCCTTGGCCAGTTCCTTCCGCTGGGTGAGGCTGCTGTCCAGGCCCACCAGCTTCATGAGATCCACGATCGAGGTCCGCCAGTTGAGCTTCTCCGGGTTCTTCGCGGCCAGCCCTTCGAGCACCGCCTCAACGTCGACCACGATCGTCGCGGTGGCCGCGGGGGCGGCACCCGGCACCGGAATCACCGGCGCCACCGGGGTGGTGGGGACGGGTTCGGCACGGCCGAAGATCTTGGACATCAGGTTTCCAAAGATTGACATAAGGCACCTCCGGGATTCCCATGGGTCACCAACGTAACTGCACCGTAATATCGCCCCGGGGCGGTGAAGACACCGGGAACCCGAGGTGAATCCCGCCGCAGACCGGGGCCCGCCCGCGGCCGCCGCGGCCGCGGGCGGCCGCAGACCTTCACCCGAACTTCCGGCCCCCTTCACCGCATGGGTGTGGACTGGACCGAAACCGGTGTGCGACGCGAAGGGACGCTTCAAGGACATCCAGACCTACGAGCGGGCCCACAGCGCCGACCTCCAGCGGAAGTCGAAGAACGAGCAGTAGCAAAGACTGGGGACCCCACCGCCGGACACGTCCCACCCGCCCCGCGGGTGGGACGTTCGGTTTTTCCGGCCCTTGCCAAGCGCCACCGGGGGCGGAGAATCAGGCGATGCGCCTCCGCCCCGATTTGACGATCGGTTGATCCTCCCTCCGTACCCATTCCCCATGCCCCCGCGCTTCTTCTTCCGCTGTCTCGGACCGCCGGAGCTCCGCGGCCCCGGCGGGGAGCCGGTCAAGTTCCGGGTGCGGAAGCACCTGGCGCTGCTGGCCTTCCTGGCGGCGGAGCGGCGGGAGCCGCACCGGCGGGACCGGCTGGTGGACCTGCTCTGGCCCGATGCGCGGCCCAGCGAGGGCCGCCATTCGCTCGCCACCGCGCTCTCGGTGCTCCGGGCCCGGCTCGGCCCCCGGACCTTCGAGACCAGCCGCGACACGGTGCGGCTGGTGGCGGCCGAGCTGGAGGTGGACCTCGATCGGCTGGCGCGGGGGGATGTGCTGGGGGATGAGTTCACCGGCCCGCTGGAGGTGGCGGGGTTCCTGGAGGACTTCGAGGTGGCCCGGGCGCCGGAGTTCATGTTCTGGCGCGACCTGATGCGGGCCCGCTGGCTGCCACAGATCCGGGATGCGCTGGTGCTGCTGATGGACCGGTGCCGCCGGAGCGGCGACTTCACCCGCATCGAGCCCCACGCCGACCGGCTGCTGGCGCTGGACGAGCTCTCCGAGGACGCGGTCCGGGCCAAGATGGAGGCGCGGGCCTTCGCGGGCGACCGGGTGAGCGCCATCCGGCTGTACCAGGGGTGGCGGGCACGGCTGGAGGAGGAGCTGGACGCGACCCCGTCGCCGCTGGTGGCGGGGATGGCGCTCCGGCTCCGGCAGCGGGGCTACACCCCGCCCGGGGCGGCGCATGTGCCCACCGTGGCCACCGACCAGTGGCAGAACCGGGCCTTTGTGGGGCGCGGCGGCCAGTACCGGGTGCTGTACGAGCGGTGGGAGGCTACCCGCGACGGCGCGGGCCAGCATGGGCTGGTGCTCGGGGACTCGGGGATCGGGAAGACCACGCTCATCGAGCGGCTGGTGACGGCGGCGTCGCTGGAGGGGGCGACCTCGAGCCGGGTCCAGTGCTACGAAGTGGAGCGGGAGGTGCCCTACACCGCCATCGGCACCCTGGTGCGGGGCCTGCTGGAGCGCCCCGGCGCGAGCGGCACCTCCCCGGTGTGGCTGGCGGAGCTGGCGCGGATGATCCCGGCCGTGGCGCAGCGCTACCGGAACCTGCCGGCGCCGCTGGAGACCACCGGGGAAAGCGCGCGGCTCCGGTTCACCGAGGCGGTGCACGAGCTGCTCACCGCCGTGGCCGACGAGCACCCCGTCATCCTGGTGGTGGACGACGTCCACCTGGCCGATGACGCGAGCGTGGCGGTGCTGCACCTGGTCATGCGGCGGACCCAGGAGCAGCGGATCATGGTGCTGCTGGCGGCGCGGGAATCGGAGCTGGCGAAGACGCCGAACGCGGGACGGCTGATCGAGCAGCGGGACCCCCTGGGGCTTGCGACCGTGATCCTCCCCCCGCTCGACCCGGAGGAGATGGGGGAGGTGCTGGCGCAGCTCTCCAGCGCGGCGGAGGTGCGCCTCCCGCCGGCGGTGGAGCGGGCGGTACTGCGCACGGCGGCCGGGGTGCCGATGATGGCGGAGCTCCTGTTCGACGACTGGCGACGGCATGGGGAACAGTGCCTGGCGCTGTCGGTCGGGGCGATGACGGTGCACGCGCCGGGGGGCGAGGCGCCGGAGGAGGTGTACCAGCGGCTGTTCGCGCGGATGCTGGGGAGCCTCACGCCGGCCGCGCGGGCGGTGCTGGACCTGGCGGCCATCCTGGGGGACCGGCTCAACGACCTGACGATGTACGAGATCGTGGACCTGTCGCTGGCGCAGACCCTGGCGGGGATGGCGGAGCTGGTGGGGGCGCGGGTGTTCCGGGATGGCGGGAAGGGGGTGGAATTCCGCTACGAGCTGCTCCGGGCGTACGCCTATTTCTGCGTCCCCTCGCCGCTCCGGCGGGCGGTGCATGGCCGGATCGCGGACCGGCTGCTGGCGGCGGAGGGCCGCGGGGAGGCGATCCCGGGGCTGATGCTGGCGTGGCACTGTTTCCGTGCGGGGCGGGTGGGGGAGGCGGTGCCGCGGCTGCTGCGGGGGGCCAAGGAGGCGATCCGGGGGGCGGCGCCGTTTGAGGCTGAGCTTGCACTCGACACCTCACTCCCGGCGCTGACCGGGAAGAGTCATCACCGCGCTCGGATCCTCCTGGCTGAGTCAATTCAGGAACAAGGCCGCTGGGAGGGGTCACTAATCAACTTACCTGAGACTGCGGATCTAGACAGTGGAGACCTCGAAACCTGTGAGGCGCGAAGGCTGGCGGCACAGGCATGGCTGCCCAGCGACGGCGCTTCGAGTGAAGTCCTTGCACACTCCATAATTGACCGACTTGAGAGCACGAACGATCCGGAACTGACGACGACCCTCATCCCAGCAGCGATCAAGGCAACACACACAAACCTTCGGGAGTCCACGCTCCGACGCCTCTACGACATCGTCGTCGCCAAGACCGGGGACGAACTTCCCCTAGAAGTCAGGCTTCAGTTAGCGACCGCCCTCACGATGACAGCGTGGGGAACTGGGCGCCTCGATCACCACCCGGGCCTACGGGCGCAACTTGCGACCCTTAGCGAGGAGTACGTGGCGTGCAACCTCGCATGCTCGACAACGGTGATGTTTGAGAACTCGCGTGGTTGTCTCGGCATAAGCTTGGGTGACTACAATGCGGCGCTTGAGGCCTTTAGGACAGGGTTCAGTATTGCTCGGACACTCGGGAACGAGATGTTCATGGGCATTCATGCTTCAAATGTGGCTGTCGCATTGGGGCGGCTGGGGAGGTACGCCGAGGCTCTAGCCTGGAATCAGAAGTCAGCAGTGTGCTTCTCACAGATCCAGTGCAGTTGGCGCCAAGAGCGGGCGCTACTCTGGTCGGGTTGGTGCCACGCAATGCTGGGGCAACATCGATCAGCAGTGGATCTCGTCGAAAGGCTACTTACCGCGTGGGAGTGCCACGACCCTTCGTGGGTGATGCAATACAACGGCCTTCTGACTGCAGATGTCTCACTTCTTGCCGGAGACATCTCAACATCGGAAGGCATCGCTGACCGAGTCATCTCGAAGACCGGAGTGGAAGCCGCAAGCATCGGGGAAACTGGGCGCGTCACCAGATGGCGCTTCCGGCCATCGGTTGTTCTGAGCGGTGGGGAGACGCTGGAGAACCTCGAATCGATCGCCGTGAATCGACGACGGCTGGATCTATTCGACCAAGCTGAGGTTGTGGGAGCCTTAGTTAGGGCTAAGAAGGCGTACCAAATGAGCTACGCCGCTGAGAGGGTGGAGTTGTTGGAGCTACTGAGCCGCCTACCAGAGCCTGTAAGCACTCAATTGACACGACTAGGGTTAGTGGGCTAGAACGCGCGAATTCTCGGCCAACTCGGGCGGCCACGCAGCAACCCCGAAGGAGGTGCTTGAACCCGCTTGGAGCCCAAGTCAACGGTGGATTCCCCGGGGCGAGCAGAAGCCACGGCGAGCTCAGCCATCACCCGACGTACAGAAACTGAGTTCACCACCAGGTCAACCAAGCGCGGGTCAAATTGAGTTCCGCGGTACTTCTGTAGCTCGGCAACTACGGCGTCGATGGGGAGCCGCTTCCGATAGGGTCGATCAGTCGTCATGGCGTCGGTTGTGTCCGAAATCATGATGATCCGCGCTCCGAGGGGAATGCCCTCGCCCGCGAGTCCATCTGGGTACCCGCCACCATCCCACCGCTCGTGATGGCTCCGCACCGCGTCTTGGACCGTACCTCGGAAACTAGTAATGATACCGACCAGGTCAGCGCTCTTGACCGGATGGGTTTGGAGGAGAGCCGTCTCCTCGGGAGTCAGTTTACTGTCCTTGCGCAGCAGCGGAGCAAACTCTTCGTGAATCTTCCCGACATCATGCAAAACCGCCGCGGTGTACACCTGCTCAACTTCCTCCGACGACATCTTTGCTTCCTGTGCGATCGCTCGAGCCAGCGTAGCGACTCGAATGGAATGCCCAGAGGTGTATGGGTCACGCGCTTCAATAGCTTTCACCATGAGATCCAGGAGCTCGCGACCGCTGTTTTGAAGCCGGCGATACAACCCGTAAATGTGCCGGATGACTAGGATCGGGGCTAGCGCGATCGCCAAGCCGAGTGCGCCAAGTCCCGCCCACTCACCTGTCCTGACATACAAGTATCCGAGTACGAGGGCGAGGAAACTGGCACCGAGGTCATAACCCAGAACGCCGCGAAACGTCGCGCTCCAGATTTCCATGAATCGCTTCCCACTGCTAAGGGAAACGACAAGACTTACCGCGATTCCGTTGACAGCGAAATAGAGGATTGCGAACAGAACGAAGTAGAGCAGATTTCGCTGCATCTGCGCCCCGATGAGGGGGGCCGCAGAGCTAAAGTCAAACATCGGCACGTGGGCGCCCGCCGCCACCGTGAGCAGCACACCGCCCGTGACTGCCACCACACGCTGAGCCGTATTGAAGAGCGTCTTGATAAAGCTCTTTTTCTGGTCGATCTCACTCAATACAGTCGAGAGCCCAGCAATGACTCCACCCCAGAACGCACCAAAAACTACCCCACCAGCCAAGTGAATCACAAACGAGGTGGAGCCCCGCGTCTGATATCGAAGGTCCTCCCCAGTCTTCTCCAGCAGAAGTGCGGCGACAACGAAGCTCACCAGCCCCCAAAGTCCGGGGAATGGCTGTGCCTCACGTCCAGCGACGAGGAGCAACACCCCAGCCGCGAGAGCAAGGAACAGGACCAGCGCTGTGACCTTTACGTTTCTCATCGTCGCTCAGTAAAAGGGGGCGGCAACCCCAGCTTCAATACCTGGACTAGTTCCAGGTGACCCCTTCCGACGCAGTGAACAGCTTCACCGCGGCGCGCACGACAAAGGTCGTGACCAGGGCATACACAGTTGCCTGCATGAGCGTCTCCTTGCGCGAGTACCAAAAGAACCCTCGAGAAGGAGCCAAGCCCCGCTATGGCTCAGCCGACGCTCCGCTCTACAGTTGTTCCGCTAGCCTCCGCTACTGCTTTCCGACAGAGACCAGGGCTGCCGCCGTAAGTCCTCTCCCTAATTGGGCCGCCGGGCTTCCGCCCAGCGGTTGGTCGCATCCAGCACGGCGAAGACCGCCGCGCGCTCCGCACTTTCCTTGATCTCCGCGGTGCCGATGAGGAGCACGGCTTCCCGGCCCCCCAGGCCCTGCACCGCCACCAATACGAATTGTCGGTCGAAGGCGTCCACCATTTTAGCCCCCTCAAGGGCCACCGAATGGTCCGAGAGCAGCTGGTCCAGGACATGGACCGCCGCCCGCGCCGCCGCCTCCACCTTGCTCCGCGGCGTGTCGCTCGACTCCTCCTCCGCCGTTCCGGTCCGCCCCCCGAAGGAAAGCGAGACGGTGAGGCTCACCCGGTGGGGCCGCTTCCCGGGCGCCACGAAGAGTGACTCGAACAGCGCCGCCCGCTTCATGGCCCGGTCCCGCGCCACGCCCTTCTCCACCACCTCGAGCGGCCGCACTTCCGCCGTCTGGGCGATGCTGATCTTCCGGTGATCCACCTTGAGGCCGAGCTGGGCCAGCAGGGCGGACTCGATGTTCCGCACCAGCTGCTTGGCCTGGAGCCCCGCCTGGGCCAGCACGTGGATCTCGCTCACCTCGCCCAGGGGCGTGGTGACCACCCGGGCCGAGAGCACCCCCTCGAGACTGGTCAGCAGGTTCTCCGCCCGCCGGACGCCCCACGGATCGGGGGCGTTGTCGAGCGAGCTCCCCCGGGCATCGCGGGGGGAGTCGGGCTGACGCAGAGGGGACGGTCCGGTCACGGTCTTACTCCCGATGGGCGGTCACCGTCATGCGACGGCGTTCCGCCCCAGAGACTTCGCCTGATAGAGCGCCCGGTCGGCCTGGACCAGGAGGTCACCTTCGTGCGGGCGGCCCACATCATACTCCGCCACCCCGATGCTCGCCGTCACGTGCCCCACCGGATACCCGAGCCGGCGGCCCACCCCCTCGATGCCGGCGCGGATCGCCTCGGCGACGCGGTTGGCCCCCTCGAGGTCGGTCCGGGTCAGGATCACCACGAACTCGTCCCCGCCGTAGCGGGCCGCGAGGTCCGAGGCGCGGATGGCGTGGCGAATCTCGGCGGCCACCGCCTTGAGCACCTGGTTCCCCGCCTCGTGCCCGAACTGGTCGTTCACCTGCTTGAAATGGTCGAGGTCGATGAACAGCAGCGCGAACCCCTCGAGGCTCCGCTTGCTGCGCTCGATCTCGTACGTCAGCCGGTCATGCAGCACCCGGTAGGCGGCCAGCCCCGTGAGCGCATCCACCGCCGAATCCCGCTCCGCCTCGTCCACCCGCCGCGCCTGGTACGGCGGGCATTGCCGCAGGCTGGCCCGCCCCATGGCGGCCGCGTGGGCGAACAGCTCGCAGGTGGCGAACCCGCAGGCGCGGCAGTCCCAGGCCCGGCCGTTCGGGCCCGGCCCGATGGCTTCAAGGACCTCCTCCACCCGGGTCGGATCGGCCTGCACCAGCCGCGGCTCGATCTGGAAGGTGGCCCCATAGCTCGCCACCACCGATTGATCCACCACCGGGAACCGGCTCCGCGGCGGCTCCGCACTCGCCACCACGGAGCGGCGCCAGAACAGCTCCTCGGGGGGACCGGAGAGCGGGTGGTCGAGCCACCCCTCATGGGACAGGGCATCCACGAAGCCCAGGTCCAGCCGGTCCACCGTCACCGCCCGCGCCAGCCCGCGCAGCTCCCGGAGCCCGCGCACCTTCCGGAACCGCTTGCTGGCGTAGGGCACCTCCTCCAGCATGGCGATCGGCAGCCCGCCCGCCGTGGAGAGATGCCGTCGCCGCTCGCTCGGCACCCGGATGAAGAAGTCGGGCTGGGCGGCAGGACTCACCCCGCGCAGCTCGAGCAGCTGTTCCAGGTCGCGGAATGTGATCGCGGCGTCCAGCTCGGGGCGCCCGGCCGGCGGACAGACGCCGGCGTACACGATCTCCAGCCGCTCTCCTACCATGGCCCGGAGGTACCGCGCCTCCGCCACCGCCGGAATGGTCACCGGCGCCAGGTAGGGCACCAGCTCCGGATAGTCCCGCCGGATCGTGTCCACCACGACCGGATCGGTGGAGCGGATCAGCGTCCCCCAGGTGGAGTCACGCCACAGCTTGAGGTATTCCTGCGCCACCAGCTCATCGCCCAGGACCCCGCGGTTCACGACCCGGAACCCCGCCGCGTAACAGGCGTTCACCACCTGCTCCGGGGTGGCGGGGTAGAAGTGCGCCGCCGCCTCGGGGGTGAGGATCAGCACTCCGCCGCCGCGGGCCGCCACGGCCATCGCGCGGCCCAGCTCCCCGGTGACCTCGATCGCATCATGCGGGCAGGCCGGTACGCAGAGCCCGCAGCGAATGCAGGCGCCGTCCTCGATCCGGACGAGCGGCTCCTGCACTTCCACGGCCCCGGTAGGGCAGACACGTACGCATGCCAGGCACGCGACGCATGCACTGGGATCAATCGAGAAGATCAATGGAGAAGACCCTGGTTCTTTAGGGGTGCGGGGTCTCGCTGCCAATATGGGATCCGGCCGCGGTCGTGTCAAGGAGCCCAAAACCGGGAAATTCATATTTCTTCAGGACTTAGGTGCCCTCACCTAGTCTAGTTTGTAAGCTCTAATCTTCCGGTACAGGGTACGCTCACCGATCCCCAGCACCTCGGCCGCCTTCCGGCGGTTCCCGCGGTGCTGGGAGAGGGCGGCGGCAATCGCCTCCTTCTCCACTTCCGCCATCGTCATTCCCGGCCGGTAGACCACGGCTCCACGTTCCTCCGGCTCATTCGCTGGCAAAACGTCGGCCAGCGGCTGGGTCTCCCCCAGCTCGATGACCTGGACCCGCTGGGGCCGATCGTCGAGGCGGCGCCGCAACTCCTCGACCTGGAGCCGTAAGTCCATGATGTTCCTGAGGATGAACTCGAGTTCCTGGGCTCCCGCCGAGGGGCCCTGACCCACCCGGACCGGCAGCAGGCGCCCCGCCCCCTCCAGGACATCCGGCGGGATGTCTGAAGCTCGGACTTCCCGTCCGGGAGACAGCACCACCATGGACTCGATGAGGTTTCGTAACTGCCGCACATTGCCCGGCCAGGGGGCCTCGACCAGCCGCTGCATGGCCTCCTGGGTGATCCCCCGGAAGGCCCGGTCGTGGGTCTGGGTCAGCTCCCGGATGAACCGCCGGACCAGGAGGGGGATGTCCCCCCGGCGGTCGCGGAGGGGGGGCAGGTAGAGGGTCAGGACGTTGAGCCGGTAGTAGAGGTCGTCGCGGAATTCCCCGACCGCCACCGAGTCCCGCAGGCTCTTGTTGGTGGCGGCGACCACCCGCACGTCCACCTTGATCGGCTGCACCCCGCCCACCCGGAAAAAGGTGCGGGTCTCCAGCACCCGCAGCAGCTTGACCTGCACGCTGCCGGGGATCTCGCCGATCTCATCGAGGAAGATGGTTCCGGTATCCGCCAGCTCGAAGCGTCCCAGCCGGCGCTCCGCGGCGCCGGTGAACGCGCCCTTCTCGTGGCCGAACAGTTCGCTTTCCAGCAGGGTCTCGGGCAGGGCGGCGCAGTTGACGGCGATGAACGGCTTGCCGCGGCGCGGGGAGAGGTCGTGGATCGCCTTGGCGACGAGCTCCTTGCCGGTCCCGGATTCCCCCTGCACCAGCACCGTGCTCGACACCGGCGCCATCTGCTCCACCTTGACCAGCAGCTCCTGGATCGGCGCGCTCTCCCCGATGATCCCGGTGCGCTGCTGCAGCGCCCGGCGCGCGATCAGCCGCTCCGCGAGGTGCAGCACGTCGGCGGGGTTGACCGGCTTCACCCCGATCTCGGTGACATCCACCGGGCGGGCATCCCGCTCCGCCGCATGCTGGTCGGTGGCCTCCAGCAGCGCGAGGGTGGAGATCTCGGCGTCGCGGGCGAGGGCGGCGAGCTGGCGGTTGGGCGCCTCGTACACCGCGCCGGTCAGCACCACCAGTTCGGCGGTTTCCCGGCGCAGCGCCTGCCGCGCCTCGTCGAGCGAGGAGATCATCACGGTGACGTGCCCCGCCGCCTCCAGGGCCGCGTTTACCCGCACGGCGGTCTCGAGGTCGTCCATCGTCAGCAGAATCCTGGAAGGCATCAGTGTCCCGTTCTGGTCCCGCGGAGCAGCTCCACGGCGTGGACGACGAGGTCGTCCAGCACCGCGAGCCCGTCCCGCACCCCGCCAGGACTCCCCGGCAGGTTCACGATCAGCGTCCGGCCGCGCACCCCGGCCACCCCGCGGGAGAGCGCCGCCCGGTGGAAGCGCGGATAGGCGCTCTGGCGGAGCGCCTCCGCGATCCCCGGCGCCTCCTTCTCCAGCACGGCGCGGGTGGCCTCGGGGGTAACGTCTCGGGCGGTGAGTCCGGTGCCGCCGGTGGTGAGCACCAGGTCGGCGGCGTCGGCGTCGGCCCAGGCGCGGAGGGCCTGCTGGATGGCCGGGCTTTCGTCCGCCACCAGCGCGCGCGCCGCGATCCGGTGCCCGCGCGCGCCGGCCCATGCTGCAATCGCGTCGCCAGAGCCGTCGGCGCGCTCGCCCCGGGCCCCGGCATCCGAGATGGTGAGGATGGCCAGCCGGACCGGCGCCTCCGGCATCAGCGCTTCACCGAGCCCTTGGTGTAGAAGGGCCGCCGCACGACTTCCGCCTCCAGCGGTTCGCCCCGGATGTCCACGTGGAAGCGGCTGCCCACGGCGGCGCGGCTGACGGGCAGGTAGGTGGTGCCCACGGCGTACCCGAGGGACGGGCCCATGGTGCCGCTCCGCACGATGTCCACCGGCACCCCATCCACCAGGGTGGGCATGCCGTGACGCGGGATCCCCTTCCCCACCATGCGGAACCCGACCAGCCGCCGGCCGAGCCCCTCGAGCTTCTGCGCCTTGAGCGCCGCCTCCCCCATGAAGGGGGCGCCCTTGTCGAGCTTGGTGATCCAGCCCAGCCCTGCCTCGAGCGGGGTCGTGGTCTCGTCGATGTCGTTGCCGTACAGGGCGTAGCCCACTTCGAGCCGCAGGGTGTCGCGGGCGCCGAGTCCGATCGGCTCCGCCTTGCCGGGCCCGGTGAGGGCGTCCCAGATGGCCCGCACATCAGGGGAGCGGCAGTAGAGCTCGAACCCATCCTCCCCGGTGTAGCCGGTCCGGGAGATGAAGCAGCCGGCCCCCGCCACCCGGCCCACGGCGAAGCGGTAATAACCGATATCCCGCAGCAGGGTGTCGGTATGGGGCTGGAGGATCGCCTCCGCGCGCGGGCCCTGCAGCGCCAGCAGCCCGACCTCCTCGGAGATGTTCCGCAGCCGCACGTTGACGCCCTTCTTCTGCGCCACGATGTGGTCCCAGTCCTTCTCGATGCCGGAGGCGTTCACCACCAGCATGATCTTGTCCTCGAAGCGGTAGACGGTGCAGTCGTCCACGATGCCACCCTGCTGGTTGAGCAGGGTGGAGTACTGCACCTGTCCCGGCTCCAGCGCCGCCACGTCGTTGGTGGTCACCCGGTTGACGAAGGCGTTCCGGTCGGGGCCGGTGACCTCGAACTCGCCCATGTGGCAGACATCGAAGATCCCCGCCCCCTCCCGCACCGCCCGGTGCTCGGCGAGGATGCCGGCGTACTGCACCGGCATCTCCCAGCCGGCGAAGGGGACCATCTTCGCGCCCAGCGCCTTGTGGACGTCGTACAGCGGGGTCCGGAGCAGCGTCGTCATCGTGTGGGTGATCCCATGAGAGTGGCCATCAGGGCCTTCTGGATGTGCAGCCGGTTTGCGGCCTCGGCCCAGACCCGGCTCTGGGGCCCTTCGAGGACCGCGTCCGTCACCTCCTCGCCGCGATGGGCGGGGAGGCAGTGCAGGAAAATCGCGGCCGGATCCGCGAGGGCCATCAGCTTCTCGTCCACGCCATACCCGGCGAAGGCCTGGCGCCGGACCTCCGCCTGCTCCTCGTGGCCCATCGAGGTCCAGACGTCGGTAGTCACCACATGGGCGCCGGCGACGGCCTCCTCCGGCAGCTCGGTGATCGTGACCCGGGTGCGGGCGGCGGCGCGGTCGAACAGGGCGTGATTCGGCTCGTACCCTTCGGGGCAGGCCAGCCGGAGCTCAAAGCCGAACTGTCCCGCCGCCTCCAGCCAGGTATTGGCCATGTTGTTGCCGTCGCCCACCCATGCCACGATCTTACCTGCCCAGCCGCCGAGCTCCTCCCGCATGGTGAGCACGTCGGCGAGGACCTGGCAGGGGTGCAGCAGGTCGGTGAGGCCGTTGATTACCGGCACCGACGCGAACCGGGCGAACTCCTCGACCTCGGTGTGGGCGTAGGTGCGGATCATGATGCCATCCACGTAGCGGGAGAGCACCCGGGCGGTATCCCGGATCGGCTCCCCTCGTCCCAGCTGCATCTCGCGCGAGGAGAGGAAGAGGGGCTGCCCCCCGAGCTGGCAGGCTCCGACCTCGAACGAGACCCGGGTCCGGGTGGAGGTCTTGCCGAAGATCATGGCCAGGGTCTTCCCGGCCAGGGGGCGCTCGTGGTAGTCCCCGTGCTTCATCCGCAGGGCGAGCGCCATGAGGGCCTCGAGTTCGGCCCGGGAGAAATCGGTGATTGCCAGGAGGTCGCGCTTGGGCATGGGCATCCGGTGCTGCGGGTCGGCCATTTTGGCAGAGGCAGTCTAGTCGGAAACGGGCCCGCCGAGCAAGGTGGGACGACAGGAAAAGTATTCCGAATATAAGTTTCGGAATTGGCGGGTAGCGGGAGAGCTTCAGTGGAGCACGCAATGGCGCAGGCGCCGGAACCGCGGGACTACAGTCACGAACTCAAGCTCTCCCGCTCCCGGCTCACCCGGTTCTGGCTGCTGGGCGCGGGTCACGCCTGCGTGGGCCTGGCGGTGCTGGGCGCCTTCCTGCCCCTCCTCCCCACCACCCCGTTCCTGCTGCTGGCCGCCGCCTGCTATGTGCGCGCCTCCGCCCGGTTCTACAACTGGCTGCTCAACACCCGCACCTTTGGCCCGATGATCATCAACTGGCGGGACCATCGCGCTATCGCGCCGCGCCACAAGCTCATGGCGATCGGGTTCATTGCGGTGAGCATCGGCACCACGGTGGTCTTCTTCACGCCGCACCCCGCCGGCCAGGTGGCGCTGAGCGGCCTCGGGATGGGGTGGATCGCGGTGCTGCTCCGGCTGCCCACCCGGTAGCGCCGCCGCCGCGCACGCCTACCGCGCCGGGCCCGGCTCCCGCCGCAGTACCCGGCCCGGATGGGCCCCGGTCACCGCTCCCTCCCGGAACACCTCGACCCCGTTTACCCAGACCCGCGCGATCCCGACGCTCACCGCCTGCGGTTCCGCGGGGGTCGCGCGGTCGATGACCGCCGCCGGATCGAACAGGACCAGGTCGGCGGCCTGCCCGGGCGCGATGCGGCCGCGCCCCCTGAGCCCCACGTGGTCGGCGGCGAGCGCGGTGCTCCGGTGAATGGCCTGCGCCAGGGTGAGGACGCCGCGCTCACGGACGTAGTGGCCCAGCACCCGGGGATAGCTGCCGAACCCGCGCGGGTGCCGCCCGGCGAGCGCGCCGTCGGTGCAGAGGTTCATGTGCGGCCACTGCAGCAGCCGCTCGATGTCCGGTTCCACCATGCTGGTGCCGATCACGCTCTCCACATTCTCCACCCCTTCGGCGCGGGCCTGCTCGGCGCGGCGGATCAGCTCGATGAGCGCGTCGGCGGGTGGCAGTCCCAGCTCCCGCGCCACGTCCGCCAGCGTCCGGCCCGCGAACGCCGGGGTCGGCGCGTAGCGGCCGAGCAGCAGCCCCTCGGGCGTGGAGACCTCGGTCACGGCGAAGGTCGCGGCGGCGCGGTCCTGGTAATCCCGGTCGGGGAAGAGCACCGTGAGGGTGGAGTGCCAGTAGGTGTAGGGGTAGATGTCGCCGGTGATGTCGATCCCCTCGCGCCGGGCGGCGTCCAGCCGTGCGATGAGCGAGTCGGCCATCCCCCAGAGGGAGCGCATGGCGAGCTTGGTGTGGGAGACCTGCACCGGCAGCTTCGCCACCCGGCCGATGGTGATGATCTCCTCGATCGCGTCCCAGAAGCGGCGGTCCTCGCTCCGCACGTGGCTGATGTACCGGCCCCCCGCGGCGGCCGTCACCCGGGCCAGTTCCAGCACTTCGGAGGGATCGCTGAAGATCCCCGGATCGTACTCCAGCCCGGTGCTGAGGCCGAGGGCGCCGGCGGCGAACTCCTGCCGGAGGAGCACCCGCATCCGGCCCACCTCCTCGGCCGTGGCGGCCCGCCGGAAGTCCCTTCCCAGGATGATGTCCCGGATGGTGTTGTGGCCGGCGTACATCGCCAGGTTGACGGCCGCCGGCGCGGCTTCCCGCTCGGCCATGAATCGCCGCAGTGGAAAGGCAGACGAGCCGTCCTGCCCGCCGATGATCGTGGTGATCCCCTGACTCACCGCGCCGAGGGCGTCGGGGTGGTCGGCCAGGTCGTCATCGGCATGGCTGTGGGTGTCGATGAATCCCGGGGCCAGCGCCAGGCCCCGCGCGTCGAGCACCGCCTCTCCCGCGGCCGCCTGGAGCTGCCCCACCTCCACCACCACGCCGCCCCGGACCCTGACCGCTCCACGGCGGGGCTCGCCGCCATTGCCGTCGTAGATGGTCGCGTCCCGGACCAGGAAATCCTGCCCCCCGAGGGGGAACGCGACGAGCGGCAGCAGGGCGAGTCCGGCGAGGAGGAGGCGCATGCCCAAGCTTACGGCCGGCCGGCCCCTTGCGGGAGTGTCCTCCGGCGCGGCATGATCAGCCACATGAAGACTCCTCTCCTTACTCCGCTGCTCCTCCTCATGACGTCCATCTCGCTCTCCGCCCAGGACTCACCCCGCCAGCCGGTGCATGCTGAGCGCGGCATGGTGGCCACCAGTCAGTTGCTGGCCACCGCGGCCGGGCGGGAGGTGCTGGCGGGCGGCGGCAACGCCTTCGACGCGGCGGTGGCGGCCGCAGCGGTCCTCGCGGTGGTCGAGCCGCACATGACCGGCATCGGCGGCGACATGTTCGCGCTGGCCTGGTCGGCGAAGGAGCGCCGCCTGGTGGCGCTCCGCTCCAGCGGCCGGGCTGGCAGCGGGATGACTCGCGAGGCGATCCTGGCCCGCGGGCACCGCGTGGTGCCGGACCGGGGACCCGAACCGGTCACGGTTCCGGGCGCGCTGGCGGGATGGGATGCGCTGGTCCGCCGCTACGGCACCCGGCCGCTCGGTGAACTGCTGCAGCCGGCGATCCGGATCGCGGAACAGGGCTTCGCGGTCACGCCGATCATCGCGCGGCAGTGGGGTCAGGAGGTGGAGGTGCTGCGCCGGGACGCCGGGGCGCGGGCCACCTTCCTGGTGGACCGGAGTCGCGCGCCGGTCGCGGGGGAGCGGTTCCGCAACCCCGACATGGCGGCCACCCTGCGGCACATCGCGGCGGAGGGCCCCGGGGTGCTGTACGGCGGGCCGCTCGGGGAGCGGATCGTCGCCCGGCTGGGGCAGTTGGGCGGGTTCCTGACGCTCGCCGACCTGCGCGCCCACGAGGTCGAGTGGGTCGAGCCGATCTCGGCCGAGTATCGCGGCTACCGGTTATGGGAGCTGCCGCCGCCCAACCAGGGGATCGCGGCGCTCACGATGCTCCGGCTGCTGGCCCCCGACGACCTCGCGGCGCTGGGGCACAACTCCGCCCCGTATCTCCACCGCCTGATCGAGGCGAAGAAGCTCGCCTTTGCGGACCTGGAGCGGTACGTCGGGGACGAGCGCGCCATGCGGGTGACGGCCGCAGCGCTGCTCGAGGAGCGTTACCTCGCCGGCCGGCGGGGCCTCATCGACGAGACCCGCGCCATGGCCCGCGCCGAGCCGGGCGCCCCGGCGACGGCGAGCGAGACGATCTACCTCACCACCGCCGACAGCGCCGGCAACATGGTCAGTTTCATCAACAGCCTGTACGAGCATTTCGGATCGGGCATCGTCGTGCCGGGGACCGGCTTCGCGCTGCAGGACCGGGGCGCCGGATTCACGCTGGAGGAAGGCCTCCCGAACACGGTGGCGCCGGGGAAGCGACCGCGGCATACCCTGATCCCGGGGTTCGTCACCCGGATCACGCCGGCGGGGGACGAACCGTGGATGAGCTTCGGCGTCATGGGCGGCGCCATGCAACCGCAAGGTCACGTGCAGGTGCTGCTCAATCTCCTGGTTTTCGGCATGGACCCGCAGCAGGCGGCGGATGCACCTCGGTTCCGGCACATGGCGGGACTGCGGGTGGTGCTCGAGGACGGGATGCCCCCCGGGGTGCGGGAGGCGCTGACCGCGCTCGGCCACGAGGTAGGGACGCTCCATCCGGACAACGCCGGCGGGGCGCAGATCATCATCCGCGACGGGACGGGGTGGGTGGCGGGGTCGGACCGCCGGAAGGATGGCGGGGCGGCGGGGTGGTAGGCGGGTGGGCGGTTAGGCGGTTAGGCGGTTCGCGGATGCTCGAGCCGCCTAGAGGATGAACCGCCGCAGGTCGTCGTCGTCGATGATCTTCTCCAGCCGCCGGCGCACCGCCGCGCGGTCGAAGACGATGTGCTTTTCCGGGTAGGCCGGCAGCTCGAAGAGCACCTCGTCCATCAGGGTGGACATCACGGTGTGCAGCCGCCGGGCGCCGATGTTCTCCATCCGGTCGTTGGCCAGCCACGCCACGCGCGCGATCTCCTCGATCCCGTCCGGGGTGAACTCGAGCTGCGCCCCCTCCGCGGCCACCAGGGCCTGATACTGTTTGGTCAGCGCGCTCTCCGGCTCGGTCATGACCCGGACGAAATCCGCCTCGGTGAGGGCCGTCAGCTCCACCCGGATCGGGAACCGTCCCTGCATCTCGGGGATCAGGTCCGACGGCTTGGACACGTGGAAGGCGCCAGCCGCGATGAACAGGATATGGTCGGTGCGGACGTAGCCGTAGCGGGTCTGGACCGTGCACCCCTCGACGATGGGCAGCAGGTCCCGCTGCACCCCCTCCCGCGAGACGTCGGGCCCGGTGCTGGTGCCGCGCTCCCCGGCGATCTTGTCGATCTCGTCCACGAAGATGATGCCGTGATTCTCCGAGCGGTCCAGCGCCTCGGCCACGACGTCGTCCATGTCCACCAGGCGCCGCAGCTCCTCGTCCACCAGGATGCGGCGTGCCTCGGGGATGCGCACCGTGCGGCGCTTCTTCCGCTTGGGCAGCATCTCCTGGAACATCTCCATGAAGTTGATCTGCTCCCCCTCGATACCCTGCGGCGGCTGCATCAGGTCCATCATCGGGTAATTCTGGGGGGAGACCTCGATCTCCACGTCCCGATCGTCCAGCTTCCCGTCCTTGAGCATCTGCCGCAGCTTCTCGCGGGAGCGGTCCCGCCGCTCCTCTTCGCTGCCGGGGCTCGACTCCGCCCGCGCCTGGCCGCCGGGACTGACAACGAAGATCCCGGGGCGCTTCTCGGTGCCGGACCCGGGCGCGGGCGGCGGAGCCGGCGGCGGGGGCGGCAGCAGGATGTCCAGCAGCCGTTCCTCCGCCCGCTCCTCGGCCTTGGGATAGACCTCGTCTTCGCGCTCGGTACGGACCATGGTGATCGCGGCGTCCACCAGGTCCCGCACCATCGACTCGGCGTCGCGCCCCACGTAGCCCACCTCGGTGAACTTGGAGGCTTCCACCTTGACGAAGGGCGCGCCCGCGAGGCGCGCCAGCCGGCGGGCGATCTCGGTCTTCCCCACCCCCGTCGGGCCGATGAGGATGATGTTGTACGGGGTGATCTCGTCGCGGATCTCGTCCGGGGTCTGGGACCGGCGCCAGCGGTTGCGGATGGCGATCGCCACGGCCCGCTTGGCCGCGTCCTGCCCGACGATATAGCGCTCGAGCTCCGCCACGATCTGGCGCGGCGGCAGTTCCTCGAGCCAGGGCGGCGGGAGCGGCCCGGGGTCGGCGCCCGGGAGCGGGCTGGCGGTGGGATCGGTGCTCATGGACGGAAGCTAGTCTGGCGTGGCGCCCGCGGGGGCATCGGGCTCCGGTTCGGCGGCGAGCTCCGCGGCCCGGATCCCCCGCACCCGCTCCGCCGTGGCGCGCATGTCGAGGAGTCGGTGCCGGAAGGTCAGCGCGTGCAGGGCGACGAGCCCCAGCAGCAGCGCGGCGGTCAGCCGGGGATGGCGGGCCAGCCAGCCGCTGTAGAGCCCCCACCCCGCCGCCAGGAATGCCGGAAGCGGCAACACCACGCCGAAGAGCCAGGAGAGCCGCTGCGGGCCCATCTCGTCCCGAGTCAGGCCGTTGGAGATCCAGTTGAAGCCGTACATGCTGACCAGGCCCAGCGCCAGGTGCAGTCCCAGCACCAGGCCGTACTGCCCCCACCGGCTGGCGACGAACGGCTCGAAGGCGCCGGTGGAGACCGCGGCAGCGAGCGCCACCAGCATCGCGGTCCACCGGATTGCCATGAAGAGCAGCACCCAGGCCAGCCCGCCGAGTCCGGACTTGTCCCCGCCGCGCGCGATCCCCGCCATCTCCCCCCAGAAGGAGGAAGTGATGAGGCTGATGAGCAGGCCGAAGACCAGCGCCAGCGTGCCGAGGATGACCATGCGCCTGGTACTCCGCGCGGTCACAGTTCGAGGATAGTGAGGTGCCGGTTGGTGTACACGCAGATGTCGGCGGCGATCTCGAGCGCGCGCTGCACCACGTCCCGCGCCGTGAGCCGCTCGTCGGGGAGCAGGGCGCGGGCTGCGGCCAGGGCATAGTTCCCGCCGGACCCGACGGCGAGGATGCCGTCGTCGGGCTCGATGAGTTCGCCGCCGCCGGAGAGGAGAAAGGTGTGTTCCTGGTCGGCCACCACGAGCAGCGCCTCCAGACGGCGCAGGACCCGGTCGCTGCGCCAGTCCTTGGCCAGCTCGACGCTGGCCCGGGGGAGGTTGCCGGGATACCGCTCCAGCTTCTCCTCGAACTTCTCATACAGGGTGATCGCGTCGGCCACGGAGCCGGCGAAGCCGGCGAGCACCTTGCCCCCCTTGAGGGCGCGGACCTTGGTGGCGGTGGACTTCACCACCGTCTCCCCGATGCTCACCTGCCCGTCGCCGCCGATGGCGACCCGGCCCTGCTTCCGCACCGCGAGGATCGTGGTGCCGTGGTATCCGCTCATCATCGCTCCCGCGTACCCGCGGGGCTCGGGGTGACCGTCCGGTCGCCCCTACGCCCTGGGGTGCGCCTGCTGGTAGACCTTCTTGAGTCGCTCGACGCTGGTATGGGTGTAGATCTCGGTGGTCGCCGTATCATTAAAAAAAAACAGCTCCTGCACCGCCCGCAGGTCCGCCCCCGCATCGAGCAGGTGGGTGGCGAAGGTGTGCCGGAGCGAATGGGTCTTGAGGCCCTCGCCGCCGACCACGTCGAGGGCGCGGTGCACGATCCGCTGGACCGACCGCGGCGCGAGCCGCTTCCCCCGCCGGCTGAGAAACACCGCCTGCCGGTCCGCCCCCGGGAGGTGGGCCAGCGGCTCCCGCTCCTCGAGGTAGTGGCGCAGGGCGCGGCTGGCGCGGCTTCCCACCGGGACCAGCCGCTCCTTGCGCCCCTTGCCGCGGACCTTCACCTGGTCGCTCAGCAGGTCGAGGTCATAGAGATCGAGCCCCACCAGTTCGGAGAGCCGGAGCCCGCTGGAGTAGAACAGCTCGAGCATCGCCAGGTCGCGGAGGCCGCCCGGCTCCTCACCGGTGGCCCGCGCCTCCGCGGCGGCAAACACCCGTTCGGTCCGTTCCCGGTCCAGGTACGCGGGGAGGGTGCGGCCCAGCCGCGGTGCCTTGGCCGACCGCATGGGGGACTTCTCCAACCCGTGATGCGCCTGCAGGAAGCGGTACAGCGTCCGCACCGCCGAGAGCGCCCGGGCCAGCGACCGCTTGGCGAGCCCGCGGCGCTGCAGCTCCCCGAGAAACCCGCGCACCCCGAGGCGATCCACCCGGCCGAAGTCCCAGTCGCCGCCGGAATGCCGGTCGAGGAAGGCGGTGAAGGCCTCGAGATCGCGGCGGTAGGCGCGCACGGTGTGCACGGAGACCTGCCGCTCCTTCTCGAGGTGTTCGAGGAAGGCGCGGACTTCCGGCCGGCTCGCCGCCTCGGCGGCTCGGCGGCTCGGGCTCATGTCAGGCTGGCCTGCCAGTGCGCGAAATCCTGTTGCGCTCGGTCCACGAGCAATTCCTTCCTGAGATCCTTCCCTCGCCGACCGCCTGACCGCCCGACCGCCCGACCGTCGAGCGGGTCCAGCAGCCCGAAGTTGGCGTTCATCGGCTGGAAGTGCGCCGGATCGGCTTCCCGAAGATAGCGGTAGAGTGCGCCGAGCATCGTGGTAGGCGGGGGCACGCTGGCCGCCGCGCCGCCGAGCCGCCGCGCCAGGTTGATCCCGGCCAGGAGCCCGGTCCCCAGCGACTCGGTGTACCCCTCCACCCCGGTGAGCTGCCCGGCGAAGAACAGGGTGTCATCCCCGGGCGCGGTGAGCGCCGGCCCGAGACAGGCGGGGCTGTTGAGATAGGTGTTCCGGTGAATGCTGCCGTAGCGGAAGAACTCGGCGCCGGCGAGGCCGGGGATGGAGCGGAAGACCCGCTGCTGCTCCGGGATGCGGAGCCGGGTCTGGAAGCCGACGAGATTCCACATCTGCCCCGCGCGATCCTCGCGCCGGAGCTGGACCACCGCCCACGGCTCCCGCCCGGAGCGCGGGTCCGGGAGACCGACCGGCTTCATCGGCCCGAAGCGCAGCGTCTCGGGCCCGCGGCGCGCCATCTCCTCAACCGGGAGGCAGCCCTCGAAATACGGCACCTGGTCGAACTCGTGCGCGGTGAACTGGTCGGCGGCGGCAAGGGCCGCGATGAAGCCGTCGTACTCCTCGCGGCTCATCGGGCAGTTGAGGTAGTCATCGCCGCCACCCTTCCCGTAGCGGGAGAGGGCATAGATCCGCGACTCGTCCAGCGACTCGCGGCTCACGATCGGGGCGATGGCGTCGTAGAAGGCGAGCGCCTGGCCGCCCAGCCGCGCGGTGCAGGCCGCGGCCAGTGCCGCGGAGGTCAGCGGCCCGGTGGCCACCACCCCCGGCGATGGCAGCTCGGTCACCTCGCCGCGTTCCACCGTGATCAGCGGATGCGCCGTGACCCGGTCGTGCACCAGGCGGGAGAACACCTCGCGGTCCACGGCCAGCGCGGCCCCCGCCGGCACCGCCGCGGCGTCCGCCGCCTCGAGCAGGATGCTCCCCAGCCGGCGCAGCTCCGCCTTGAGCAGCCCGTGCGCGTTGGTGAGGTCGGTGGACTTGAAGGAGTTGCTGCAGACCAGCTCGGCCAGGCGGTCCGACTGATGGGCCGCGGTCCGGACCGCCGGGCGCATCTCGCGCAGGGTCACCGGGACGCCGCGCTCGGCCAGGGCCCACGCGGCCTCACACCCCGCGAGTCCCCCGCCGACCACGGTGGCCCGGGTCACGTCGCCGCGGCTTCCTCGGCCTCCAGCACCACGATCTTGTGCTGGCACTTGAGGCAGGTGCGGGACTCCCCCTCGGTCTTGTTCACCCGCTTCTCCATCCCCACCCAGCCGCAGTTGGGGCAGGTGTCGGCCACCGGGCGGTTCCAGGTGGAGAAGTCACAGGCGGGGTAGCGGACGCAGCCCCAGAACGACTTGCCGCGCTTGGTCCGGCGCTCGGCCAGGTCGCCCACATCGCACTTGGGGCACTTCATGCCGAGCGGGATCGAGCGGGTGCCCTTGCACTCGGGGTACCGGGTGCAGGCGAGGAATTCCCCGAAGCGCCCGGTCTTGATGACCATCGGCGCCTCGCAGAGCTGGCACTTCTCGTCGGTGGGCCGGTCCGGCGCCCGCGCCTTCTTGAGCGACTTCACGTAGTCGCAGGTCTGCTTGTAATTGACGCAGGCGAAGTAGGGGCCGAAGCGGCCGGTGCGGAGCTCCACCTTGGCGCCGCACTTGGGGCAGCGCTCCTTCTCCAGCTCCTCGGGGTTGAGGCCGTGGGCCTCCGCCACGATGGCGCCAAGGTTCACCGCGGCGAGCGCCTTGGTGAACGGCTTGTAGAAATCCTCGAGCACCGCCTGCCAGGACAGTTCGCCCTCCTCGATCTTGTCGAGCTCCAGCTCCATGCCGGAGGTGAACTCGACGTTGAAGATCGTGGGGAACTGGCTCACCATGATCTGCTCGACGGTCTCGCCCAGCTCGGTGGGGGTGAAGCGGCGCTGCTCCAGCTTCACGTACTCCCGGGCGACGAGCGTGCTGATGATCGAGGCGTAGGTGCTGGGCCGCCCGATGCCGAGGCGCTCCAGCTCCTTCACCAGGCTCGCCTCGGAGAAGCGGGGTGGCGGCTCGGTGAAGTGCTGGCTGGGGGTGATGGCCCGCACCTCCACCCGGTCGCCCACTTCCAGCGGCGGGATCGGGGTGAGATCCTCGACGCCCTTGCCCTCCTCGACCTCGCGGCCCTCGGTGTACACCACGTGGTAGCCGTCGAACAGCAGCACCGAGCCGGAAACCCGGAACAGGTAGCGGCCCAGGTCGAAGTCCACGATCGTCATGTCGTAGACCGCGGGGTTCATCTGCGACGCCACGAAGCGCTGCCAGATGAGCTGGTACAGCCGGTACTGGTCGGGCTCGAGGAAGCGCTGCACGTCTTCCGGCCGGCGCTTCACATCGGTGGGCCGGATGGCCTCGTGGGCGTCCTGGACCCGGCTGCCCTTCTTCGAGCTGTACTGGTTGGGCGTCTCGGGCAGGTACTCCCGGGCGTAGTTGGCACCGATGAAGGCGCGCACCGCCGCGATCGCGGTGTCGGAGACGCGCACCGAGTCGGTCCGCATGTAGGTGATGAGACCGACCGGGCCCTCCTCCCCGACCTCGATGCCCTCGTACAGGTCCTGCGCCGCTCGCATCGTACGACGGGTGGAGAAGCCCAGCTTCTTGGCCGCCTCCTGCTGCAGGGTGCTGGTGGTGAAGGGCGCGCCGGGCCGCTTGCGCCGGTTCTTCTTCTCCACCTTGGTGACGACGAAGGGCAGCGGGCGCACCGCATTCACCACCGCGGTGGCCGCCGCCTCGTTGCCAAGCTCGGGATTGTGGCCGTCGATCTTCTTGAGTTCGGCGGTGAAGCCCTGGCCCTGCCGGGCGCAATCGGCGGCGATGGTCCAGTACTCCACCGGCTTGAAGGCGCGGATCTCCCGTTCCCGTTCCACGATCAGCCGCAGCGCGACCGTCTGCACCCGGCCGGCAGAGAGGCCGGTCTTGATGCTCTGCCACAGGATCGGGCTGGCCTTGTAGCCCACCAGCCGGTCGAGGATCCGGCGCGCCTGCTGGGCGTTGACCAGGTCCTCGTTGATGTCCCCGGGCCGGGACATCGATTCCTTCACCGCCTCCTTGGTGATCTCCTCGAACCGCACCCGGCGCATCGGCGCCTTGGTGTCCAGCTGGCTCGCCACGTGCCAGGCGATGGCCTCGCCCTCGCGGTCCGGGTCGGTGGCGAGGTAGATGGCGCTGGCCTTCTTCGCGGCCTTCTTGAGGTCGGCGAGGGTCTGGGTCTTTCCCTTGATCGTGACGTACTCGGGCTGGAAGCCATTCTCCACGTCCACGCCGAGCTTGCGGGTGGGGAGGTCGCGGATATGTCCGATGGTGGCCCGGACATCATAGCCGCGGCCGAGGTACTTCCCGATGCTCTTGGCCTTGGTGGGGGACTCGACCACCACCAGCGCGCCGCCGGTGCCGGCCTCGGCATCGTCGGCGGCCGCGGCCCGCGGCCGCGCCGCCCGCTTCTT
>CAZPER010000029.1:0-42832 GCA_964585655.1 uncultured Gemmatimonadaceae bacterium
GCCGCTAAGCGGGTTCACCAATCCTCTGCGGCCACCCGCCGACGCGACAACGCGGGAGTGTCGCCCGTACAGGCCATGTCGCGTTGCACGTTGAATCCCGGTGCGCGGGATCCTCGTAAGCCCCCCATCTCCCATCGCGGGCCGATTCGATGTTCCATTGGCAGGACATCCGCTACGCCGCCCGGCTCCTGGCCCGCACTCCGCTCTTCACCCTGCTCACCGTGGTGGTCCTCGCCGGCGGTCTGGGTCTGAGCATCTTCACCTGGTCCTTTCTCCACACCGCCATCCTCAAACCGCTCCCGCTGGACGAAGGCGACCGCGTGGTTCGCCTGATGACCACGACCCAGGGACTCAGCCTCGCGAGCATCGATGCGGCGGACTTCGCGGCGATGCGGGGCCGCATCACCCGCCTCACCGACGTGGGCGTCTACGGCGATCGCGAGTTCGTAATCGGGAGCGGTGAGAACACCCGTTCCATCAGCGCCGCCACCGTCGAGTCGAACATCTTCCGGACCACCCGCACCGCGCCGGCGCTGGGGCGCGGCTTCACCCCCGAGGACCAGGTCCCCGGGGCGGAGCCGGTGATCGTGCTGAGCTGGTGGGGCTGGCGCTCGGTGTTCGGCGGCGACTCCACGGTGCTCAACACGACCGTCCGGTTGAGCGGCGTGACGACGCGGATCATCGGTGTGATGCCCGCCGGCTTCGGCTTCCCCGTGGCGGCCGAGGCCTGGGTGCCGATCGATCCCGGGATCCTGACCGTGCAGACCCCCGGCATCGGGCGGGTGAACGCCTATGGCCGCCTGGCGCCCGGCGTCGCCGAGGAAGAGGCCAGCGCGGAGCTGACGGGGCTCTTCCGGAGCGTCCGGGCCGGCCGCCCGGCGGAACCGGGGATGGCCGAGCCCGATGGCATGCAGGTCACCTCCTACCCGCTGGCGCAGATTGGGGACGAGGCCCCGCTGGTCCTCACCGTGCTCAACCTGCTCGCGACGCTGATCCTGCTCCTCGCCTGCATCAACGTCACCAACCTGCTGCTGGCTCGCGCCAGCGAGCGGTCCCGCGAGACCGCGGTGCGGCTGGCGCTGGGCGCGCCCCGGGGCCGGCTCATCATGCAGAGCATGTGGGAGAGCATCCTCCTCTGCCTGGCGGGGGGCGTGCTGGCCACGGTGTTTGCCGTCTGGCTGCTCACCGCCATCAACGGCTGGGCCCAGTCCCGGCTCGAGGGCAACCTCGCCTTCTGGTGGGTCTGGGGCTTCGACCGCTCGGTGCTCTGGGCGGCAGGGGGCTTCGTCACCCTCGCCATCATGGTGCTGGGCGGCGTGGTCGCCACCCGGGCGGCGCGCACCGAGATCAACGCGGTGCTCCAGGAGGGGGGCCGCGGCAGCGGCGACCGGCGCGAGGGCCGCATCGCCCGCGGGCTGGTGGTCACCCAGGTAGCGGTGGTGTCGCTGCTGATGTTCTTCGGCAGCATGTCGGCCATCATCGCCTGGCGCATCGTGAATGTGGACTTCGGCTATGACACCCGGAACCTGCTGAGCAGCAGCGTCACGCCGCCCGAGGATCGGTACCCCGACGCCGCGGCGCGTGGCCGCTTCTACCAGGCCATCCATGATCAGCTCTCGCTCCGGCCGGAGCTGACCGGCGCGGTGCTCCGGATGCGGCTCGCGGACATCGGCGAAGAGGGCGGCGGGTTCGAGCAGGTGGGCGCGCCGCCGGCGGCGCCGCTCCCCCGGGCGCATGTGCAGGCGGTGCTGGGCCCGCTCACTCCGCTCGGCATCGCCCTGGCGGAGGGGCGCTTCTTCGACACCCGCGACGTGGCCGGGGGAGAGCCAGTCGCAATAGTTAGCCGAGCCATGGCGGAGCGGTACTGGCCCGGACGCTCGCCGCTGGGGGCGCAGCTGCGGCTGGCCGGTCTGGGAAAGACCGAGCCGGCCCGCACCGTGGTCGGCGTGGTGGGTGATGTGCTGCACGGCAACCCGCTGAGCCGCGACCGCAGCCCGATCGCCGTCTATGTGCCGCTGCGGCAGGCGGACGCGGCGTGGGCCGTGATCGCCTTCCGGCATCGGGGCAGCGAGCCCGCGGGTCGCGCCGCCTTTCACGAGACGCTGAGCGCGCTGGACCCGACGCTGGTTCCCTCGAACGTCACCAGCTTCGACGAGATGCTGGCCAAGATGACGGTGATGGCGCGGTCTGTCGCCCAGCTCTTCGGCGGCGCCTTCGCCTTTGCGCTGCTGCTCGCGGTGAGCGGCACCTACGGCCTCATGGCGCGGTCCATCGGCCGTCGCACCCGCGAGATCGGTGTGCGCCGCGCCCTCGGCGCCACCGACCGCACCATCCTCGTGATGCTGCTCTCCCAGGGTGGTCGACAGCTCGGCGTCGGCGCCCTGGTGGCGCTGCCCTTCACCTTGCTGGTGGGCTGGGGCTTCTCCCGCTACTTCCCCATCGCCCTCGGCCTCTCCATTACTACTGCGGTGCTGGTCTCGGTGGTGGTGACTGGAGTGGTGCTGCTCGCCACCTGGATTCCCACCCGCCGGGCCGTCGCGGTGGAACCGCGCGAGGCGCTGTGGGGGGAGTAGGCGGGCGGTGGGCGGCAGGGCGGCAGGGCGGCAGGGCGGCAGGGCGGCAGGGCGGTAGGGCGGTAGGGCGGCGGGCGACGCTGCCGCGGGGGAGCGACGGCGGGTGCGCCGCTAAGCGGGTTCACCAATCCTCTGCGGCCACCCGCCGACGCGACAACGCGGTAGCGTCGCCTGTGTAGACGGCACAGCTGGGGAGCACAACCATGCGCAGTGACTCATTCACCCGCCGCACCTTTCTGCAGGCGGCCGGCACCACCGGGGCCGCCGCGCTGCTCGGCCCCGACCTGCTCCGCGCCCAAACCACGCCGCTCCTCACCCGGCGCATCCCCTCCAGCAACGAGGAGCTGCCGCTGGTGGGGCTCGGGAGCTGGGGGGTGTTCAATGTTGGTGACGATCCGGTGGGACGGGCCGGCTGCACCGCGGTGCTCAAGAGCTTCTTCGCCGCCGGCGGCCGGCTGATCGATTCCTCGCCGATGTACGGCTCCTCGCAGCAGGTCATCGGGCACGCGCTGGCGGAGCTGGGGATGCCGTCGCGGCTCTTCGCCGCCGACAAGGTGTGGATCTCCCCCGGCGCGAAGGGGCGGGAGCAGATCGAGGCCTCGCGGCGCTTCTGGCGGGTGCCTCGCTTCGACCTGCTGCAGGTGCACAACCTGCTGGCGTGGGAGGAGCACCTGCCGGCGCTCTTCGCCATGAAGGCGGCGGGTCAGCTCCGCTACGTGGGCATCACGACCTCGCACGGGCGGCGGCACGGGGACATCGAGCAGATCATGCGCGGCCACCCCCTCGATTTCGTGCAGGTCACCTACAACATCGAGGACCGGGAGATCGAGGAGCGCATCCTCCCGCTTGCCGCCGACCGCGGCATCGCGGTGATCATCAACCGCCCCTTCCAGCGCGGGGACCTGCTCCGCCGCTTCGCCGGCCGGCCGCTCCCCGCGTGGGCGGCGGAGATCGACTGCAGCGGCTGGCCCCAGTTTCTGCTCAAGTTCATCGTCTCCCACCCCGCGGTGACCTGCGCCATCCCCGCCACCAGCCGGGTGGACCACCTGGTCGAGGACCTCGGCGCCGCCCGCGGCCGCCTCCCCGACGCGGCCCAGCGCCGCCGCATGCTGGATTACGTGCGGACCCTCTGATGTCGGAGTGGTGGACCTACCGGCTCTCCGACTTCCTGATGTTCGAGCCGCGCACCTACTACCGGCTGTTCGAACGGATCAACGGCGAGCTCTGGCCCGCGCCACTCCTCGCGCTCGCGCTGGGGGTGGCGCTGCTGGTCCTGGCGTGGCGGGGCCGCGCGCCCCGCGCGACACTGCTCCTCCTGGTGCCCGCCTGGCTCACCGTGGGGGTAGCCTTTCACTGGCAGCGATACGCCCCCATCAACTTCCTGGCGCCATGGTACGCCCGGGCCTCGGTGCTCGAGGGGGCGCTGCTCCTCGCCGCAGAGACCGGGAGGGTGAAGTGGCTCCGCCTCCGCACGGACCGGACGCCGGACCGGCTGGGGCTTGTCCTGCTCGCCTGTGCCGTCCTGCTGCAACCGCTGATCGGCCCGGTGAGCGGCCGAGCGTGGGGTGCGGTGGAACTGTTCGGGCTCGCCCCCGACCCGACCGCCCTCGCCACGCTCGGGGTGGTGCTCGCCCTCCGGGCCCGGTGGACGCTGCTGGTCATCCCCGTGCTGCTTGCGCTGGCGAGCGGGGCCACCCTCTGGGCCATGGGCGCGCCGGATGCGTGGGTAACGCCGGTGGTGGCGGTGTCAGGGGTGGTGCGGTGGTGGTGGGTGAGGCGATTAGGCGATTAGGCGGTTGGGCGGTTGGGCGGTTAGTCCCTAGCTTCCCGTCGTCCCGTCGTCCCGTCGTCCCGTCGTCCTGCCGCCCCTAGCCTCCGCCCCAGATCCGGCTAGCTTCGCCAGACGATGCGCATCCACCCGACCCCCGATCCCGATCTCCGCGCGTTCGCGGTGGCGCCCAACACGATGGTCGCCTGGCTGCGCCACGTCGAGTCGCTGCCGATGCTGTCCCTGGAAGGAGTCTGGCGGGACCTGGACGCCATCCTCGGGGAGGCACCCTCGTCGCCGTCGCCGTCCCCGCTGGCACCTGGGGGCGCGGACATCACCTTTCCGGAGGTCGCCGGGATCCATGCCCACGGCATCTTCTCCGGCTCCACCGAGGAGCTGCTCAAGGCCGTGAGTGAGGTGGACCGGCGGGACGTCGAGGGCTACCTGCGGCAGCGCTGGAGCGCCGAGCATGCCGCCGTTGAGGAGGGAGACGACGCCGACACCCCGCCGCTCGGCGTGATCACCGAGGATCTGCTGCTGGCGCTCGGCCGCCTCAAGGAGACCCTCACCGTGGCGGTGGCCAAGGGGTTCGGGTTGCTGATGGTGCTGTGAGGCCGTTTCGACTCACCCCGTGTCCTTCCCACACGTCACCGCCCCTTCGCATCCTGCAACGCCACGCGGAACAGTTTCCCCCACAGCGCCTTACGCCCGATGCAGGATCCGGTGTGTCGTTTGCATGTGGTGTGGGCGTATCGTTAGTCCCCTGATCGGATAACGGCCCTTCCCATCCGACGAGGTCTCCCATGCCGTCGAAAGCCTCGCTCCGCGCGAGCCTGCTCTCCCTTGGCGCCCTGCTCCTTCCAGGCGCGGGATTGTCCGGGCAGGCCATCACACCGCACCGTTCCGGTGTCACCTACTGGCTCACCGCCGGCGCCGGTGTCGGCACCATGACCGACAAGGGCGTCATCGGTGGGCGCAACGGCACTGCGCTCGCTGCGGCCGGCTCGGTGCAATACCGTGCCTTCGTCGCATCGGCCCGCTGGGCGCGCGCCAGCGACGATCCCGGCGCGGTGTGGGACGTTGGTGTCCTGGCCGGTGTTGGCACCTCTCCGCGCCCCGCGGTACGCGGGTCCATCGCCGCGGGGCTCGGCCGGGTGGAGAGCCGCCTGGATGGGTCGGGCGTCGCGGTTCCGGTCGAGCTGCAACTGACCTGGCGGATTACCCCGACGCTCGGCGCCGGCATCTACACCTTCGGCAGCTTCGGCGGCCCGGCCGAGTTCGTGGGCGCCGCCTTCGCGGTGCAGATCGGGCGGCTGCGATGAGTTGGCGCTCCTTCCGCCGGGCGCTACGCCTGGCCCGCGCCAGCCTGGTGATTCCGCTGGCGGTTGGGGTGGTCATCGGCTGCGGCGACACATCCGATCCCGGCCCTGGCACGGAGGGGCCGCCGTTCTTCTCTGCCCAGCTCGACGGCGCCGCGTGGATTCCGGATACGATGATTGCCCTCGCCGCCGGCTCGCCCAACGACACCTCGCTCAACGTGACAGCGGCGCTGTCGCTCGGGGACAGCGCGGAGCAGGAGGTGACGATTGCGGTCGGGGGCTTCCATGGCACCGGTACATATCCTCTCGCGGGCATCTCGACCCCCGGTGTCGGCGCCTTTTCGCACATGCAGGTTGACTCGGGGGTCATCACGGGTACCCTCGTCTTCCTCACCGACTCGCTGCTCACCGGCAGCCTCAGCATCAGCGGCTTCGACCGCACCGACAGCATCGTGGCGGGTCGTTTCGCGTTCGAGGCCGCGACCAGTCCCGACACTGCCGGCCACCGCCGCTTGTCCGGGCGGTTCCGGATCCGCTACCACTTCCAGCCGGTCTTCGTGCCGTAGCACTTTGGCCGGTGTCGTTTCCCCGCTCCTGGCCCCGCATACCTGAACCTGATGCCCACTCCCCTGACCCCCGACGACGCCGACGCGATCCGGGATGTCTTCTGCGACGCCTTCGGTGACTACCCGGTCATGCGCTTCGTGCTCGGCGACGCGCCCGGCTATCCCGAACGCCTCCGGCGCCTGATCGGGTTCTTCGTTGCCGCCCGACTGGTGCGCGAGGAGCCGCTGTACGGGATTCGCGACGGCTCAGGGACGCTCCTCGGCGCGGCGATCCTGTCCTGGACTGGACCGCAGGATCCGTCCCCGGCGCTGGAGCGGCTGCGGGAGGAAACCTGGGCGGCGCTGGGAGGGGCTGAACGGGCCCGCTACGACGCCTATGGCGTGGCGGCCGGCGCCATGGTCCCCGCCGATCCGCATTGGCACCTCAACATGATCGGGGTGCGCCGCGGCCACGCCGGTCGCGGGCTCGGCGGCCGGTTGCTCGACGCCGTGCGCGATCACGCCGCACGCGATCCCCGCGCCCGGGGCGTCAGCCTGGCCACCGAACTCGCCGGCAACGTCACCCTGTACCAGCGATTCGGCTACCGGGTGCTGGGCCACGCGCGGGTGGACGAGGGGCTGGAGACCTGGGGGATGTTCCGGGCGCTTCCGTAGTGATGACCATCGCTCGCCGCCAGGCCACGACATCCCGCAACCCCGCGAGATCTCGTCACGATGCCGGCTTGCCCCTCGGGATAGCCGGCGTGCTCCTCTCCCGCCCCAGCTGCCGCAGCACCGCCTCCACCTCCGGCTCCACCCGTTCAAACGCCGCACCGGCCCGCACCAGGTCCCCCGCGCCCGCCGCTTCCTCGATGTCCTTGAGCAGCAGCTCGAGCCGGTAGGCGCCGATGGAGCCCGCCGGGGAACGGAAGGCGTGCGCTGCCTGCACGATCGCGACGGCATCCCCGACCCGGATCGCCTGCGAGAGGGCCGTCATCCGGCGCGGCGCCTCCTCGGTGAAGAGCTCGAGGATCGAGTCCACCGCCTCCCCGGCCCCCGCCTCCCGCATGGTCCGGCGAAAGGTCGTCAGGTCCACCGGCGGCGCGGCGGGATCGGGGCTGGGCGCCGCCATCACGAGCGGCGGGAGCGAGCCGAGCTCCTCCACTGCGGCAAACAGCTCCTGCGGCCGGAAGGGTTTCGGCACGTAGCCGTTCATCCCCTGTGCCAGGCAGCGCTCCCGCTCTCCGGTCAGCGCATGCGCCGTCAGCGCGATGATCGGCAGGGCACCGCCGCCAGGGAGGGCGCGGATCTCGCGGGTGGCGGCGAAGCCGTCGAGCTCCGGCATCTGGATGTCCATCAGGATCGCGTCGAAGCGGCCGCCCCCGGCCACCGCGTCCACCGCCTCCCGGCCGTTGTTCACCAGGGTGACGATGTGGCCCCGCTTCCGCAGCATCGCCGCCGCCACCATCTGGTTGACCGGGTTGTCCTCGGCCAGGAGTATGTGGAGATGCGGGCGTTCCTCGGCGAGGGTGTGCCGGGTGACCACCTCCGCCAGCGGCGCCTCGGGGCCGGTGCCCAGCAGCCGGGACATCGCGGTGAGCAGGTCGCCGCGGGAGATGGGCTTCATGAGGTAGGCCTCGATCCCGACCCCGCGGCAGCGCTGGATGTCGCCGCGCTGCCCCGCGGAGGTCAGCATCATCAGCCGCACCGTGCCGGCGAGTACCGGGTCGGCGTGGACCGCGGCGGCCAGGTCGAAGCCGTCCTGGTCGGGCATCTGCGCGTCGATGAGGGCGACGCTGTACGGCCTCCCCTCGCCCGCGGCGCGGCGGAGCGCCGCAAGCCCCGCCGTCACGCTCGCGGATTCGTCCACCTCCACCTCCGCCGCCCGCAGCATCTCGCGCACGATGCGCCGGTTGGTGGCGTTGTCGTCCACCACCAGGATCCGGTGCCCGGCGAGCACCGCCGCGTCCGCCGTCGGCGCCGGCCGGTCCTGGTCCACGACCAGCGGAATGGAAAAGTAGAACTCGCTCCCCCGGCCCACTTCGCTCCGCAGCGCCAGCTCACCGCCCATGAGCGCCACCAGCCTCCGCGCGATCGAGAGCCCCAGCCCGGTGCCACCGTACTTCCGGGTCATCGAGGCGTCGGCCTGGGTGAACTGCTCGAAGATCGCCTGCTGCTTGTCGAGCGGGATTCCAACGCCGGTGTCCCGCACCGCGAAGCGGATCAGGGGCCGCTCCGGATGCGCGCCGACGACTGCAGCGGAGAGGGCCACCTCTCCCCGCTCGGTGAACTTGAGGGCGTTGCCGACCAGGTTGCTCAGCACCTGGCGCAGCCGGGTCGGGTCCCCGATGAGCTGGTGCGGCACCTCGCCGCCGACGTCCACCACCATCTCGATGTCCCGGTCGGCCACCCGCACCGCCAGCAGGCCGGCGGTGGACTCCAGCAGGTAGCGCAGGTCGAACGGGATGGCCTCGAGCGCGAGGTGTTCGGCCTCGATCTTGGAGAGGTCGAGGATGTCGTTGAGCAGGGTGAGCAGGCTCTCCCCGGCGGCCTGGACCAGCCGCAGCGAATGGGACTGTTCCGGGGTGAGCTCGGTGTCGAGCAGCAGCTCGGTCAGCCCCAGCACGGCGTTGAGCGGGGTACGGATCTCGTGGCTCATGTTGGCCAGGAACTCGGTCCGCGCCCGGGCCGAGCGCTCGGCGAGGTCGCGGCCCTCCTGCATGGTGGCCTCGGCCAGCTTGAAGTCGGTGATGTCCACCCAGGTGCCGACGATCTCCTGGGGTGCGCCCCCCTCCGCCCGGAGCAGCCGCGCCTCGTCCCGGAACCAGCGGAAGCTCCCGTCCTTCTGCCGGAAGCGGTACTCGTTGGTGAGGTGTCCCTCGCTCATCAGGCCGGACTGCGCGGCCAGCACCCGCTCGTGGTCCTCCGGATGCAGGTTCCCCACCCACCAGTCCGGCGCCATCGACTCGGCGACCGAATAGCCCGTGAGGCGCGGCAGGTTCTCGCTCACCCAGGTGGTGGTGATCCCGGTCGTGTCCAGGCGCAGCGCGTAGATGATCGCGTTGCTGGAGGCGAGCACCAGTTCCAGCCTCGCCTGCGCGGCGCGCATGGCCCGCTCGGTCTCCCGGATCGCGGTCATGTCCGTATAGAGGAGCAGGATCCGGGCGGGCTCCTCTCCGGTGACCGGCGCCGCCGAGATCCGGACCGTCACCAGGGTTCCATCCTTCCGGCGCCGGCCTCCCTCGGTGACGACGGTCTCCCCCGCGAGCACCCGCCGCCGGATCGCGTCGCTGTCCCCGAGGTCCCGCTCCGGGACCAGCACGTCGAACAGCCGCCGGCCCGTTACCTCCTCCGCGGTGAAGCCGAACAGTGCCGCGAACTCGGGATTCACGCCGAGGCAGGTCGTGTCCTGATCTACCACGGCGATGGCGTTGGGGACGCTGTTGAGGATGGCCTCGAGGAACTGCTGCTGCCGCCGGCTCTCCTGGTGGCTCCGCTCCACCATGGCGAGGGCCCGCTGTTGTTCCACCAGGTCCAGGTGGCCCCGGCGGTGCAGCCGCAGGGTGAACGCGGCGAAGGTGATGGTCAGCAGCGCGGCGCCGAGGTGGGTCCGGTCGATCCCGTGCAGCAGGAGGGCGGGGGCCACCGGGCCCAGCACGGCGAGCACGAACAGCCGGAAGGAGTGCAGGTCGCCGGCCAGGGCGCTCACGGCCGCCGCGACCAGGCCGGTGAGGATCAGCAGCAGGAGCGCGAGGTGCACCAGGTCCAGCTGCTGGATGTGCACTGCCGCGCCCCCGCCCCAAGCCAGCCCCACGAGGGAGATGGTCCAGCGCAGGGCGGGGAGGACCGTCTCGGGGGAGGGCGCGCTCCGGGCCTGCAACCACACCACTCCCCGGGCCAGCGCGGCGGCGGTGACGACGCCGGCCCAGACCAGGAGAGAGGTGTGGGAGGCCCCGGTCCACAGCAGGAGCATCGTCACCGACAGGACCGCCAGCGTGGCCGCCAGCGAGGTCGGCTGCTCCGCGATGAAGCGGCGGGCGAGCGCGCGGGACACGCCGGGTCCGGGGGCCGCGGCGTCCGGCGTGGCAGGCGAGGTGAACGACAGGAGCGGCCGGTGCATGTCCTACACTAGCAAACTCCCCCGCTTTCCGCCCGTCTCGCCGGCGCAGGGGGGGGGCGCCTTGCCTCCCCGGGCGGGCATGGCCAGCTTCACCGTGGCTGCGTGAACCCCTTATTCATTTCTTTGCTGAGCGTGTATTTCATGCGGATGAGATTCGCTGCTGTCCTGGTGCTGGCCCTCGCTTGCGCTCCTGCCAACCCCGAGGTGGCCCGGTGGGAGGGGCGCGCCGCGCGGGTGACGATCGTCCGGGATGATTGGGGGATCGCCCACGTGCACGGGCCCACCGACGCCGACGCGGTGTTCGGGATGATGTACGCCCAGGCCGAGGACGACTTCAAGCGGGTGGAGCACAACTACCTGCTGTCGCTCGGCCGGCTGGCGGAGGCGGAAGGGGAACAGGCGCTGTACACCGATCTCCGGCAGCGGCTCTTCACGGACAGCACGGAGCTCACGGCGCAGTACGCCGCCAGCCCTGACTGGCTCCGGTCGCTGATGGACGCCTGGGCCGATGGGCTCAACTACTACCTGCACACTCACCCGGCGGTGACGCCGCGGGTGCTCACCCGGTTCGAGCCGTGGATGGCGCTGTCGTTCAGCGAGGGGAGCATCGGGGGGGACATCGAGCGGGTGGATGCGGCGGCGCTGGGGGAGTTTTACGGACGGTCAGACGGCCCGTCGGCCCGTCGGCCCGTCGGTCCGTCGAGCGAGCCCCTCCTCGTGGAGCCCAACGGCAGCAACGGCATCGCCATCGCCCCGGCGAACACGGTGAACGGGCACGCCCTGCTGCTCATCAACCCCCACACCTCCTTCTTCTTCCGCGACGAGCTGCAGGTGACGAGCGACGAGGGGCTCAACGTCTACGGCGCCGTCACCTGGGGGCAGTTCTTCATCTACCAGGGCTTCAATCCCCACGCCGGCTGGATGCACACCTCGAGCGGGGTGGACAACATCGACGAGTACCTGCTCACGGTCGCCGAGAAGCCGGATGGGATGTACTACCGGTACGGCAACGGGGAACGGAAGCTCAGCCAGAAGGCGGTCACCATCCAGGTCCGCACCGACAGCGGGATGGCGAGCCGGAGCTTCACCACCTATCGCAGCCACTATGGGCCGGTGGTGCGGCGGGTGGACGGGAAGTGGGTGGCGGTCCGGCTGATGGAGGAGCCGTCCCGGGCGCTGGCCCAGTCGTACTCCCGCACCAAGGCGAGGAACTACGCCGAATTCCGCCGGAGCCTCGACACCCATTCCAATTCCTCCAACAACACCATCTTCGCGGATGGCGAGGGGAACATCGCCTACTTCCACGCCAACTTCATCCCGCGGCGGGATCCGAAGTTCGACTGGAACCGGCCGGTGGATGGCGGCGACCCGGCCACCGAGTGGGGGGCGCCGCTGTCGGTGGATTCCTCACCCCTGGTGCACAACCCGCCGAACGGCTGGCTGTACAACACCAACAACTGGCCGTACTCCGCCGCCGGTCCGGGGAACAGCCCCCGCCGCGCCGACTATCCGGCGTACGTAGACGTCGAGCTGGAGAATCCGCGCGGGGTCCACGCCATGCGGGTGCTCGACGGCCGCAAGGACTTCACCCTGGATGGGCTGGTCGCGGCGGCGTACAGCACCCAGCTCCCGGCCTTCGAGCCGCTGATCCCCGCGCTGCTGCAGGCGTATGACCGGCTGCCGGCGTCGGATTCGCTCAAGCGGAAGCTGGCGGAGCAGGTGGCGGTGCTGCGAAGCTGGGACTTCCGCTGGGACACCGGCTCGGTGGCGACCAGCCTCGCGGTGCACTGGGGGGAGGCGCTGCTGGCCCGGGTTCAGATGATGCAGGGCCCCGGGGTGGACCTCTACGCCGAGCTGCTCGGGACCCCGGGCGCGGTGAAGCTCGCCGCGCTGGCGGATGCGTCGGACCGGCTGGCCGCCGATTTCGGGAACTGGCGCACGCCGTGGGGGGAGATCAACCGCTTTCAGCGGCTCACCGACGACATCGTGCATCCCTTCGACGATGCCGCGCCCAGCATTCCGGTCGGGTTCACCAGCGCCCACTGGGGATCGCTCGCCTCCTTCGGCGCGAGCCAGTACAAAGGAAGCAAGAAGCGCTACGGCAGCTACGGCAACAGCTTCGTGGCGGTGGTGGAGTTCGGCGACAGCGTGCGGGCGCGGGCCGTCACCGCGGGGGGCGTCAGTGGCGACCCGGGGTCGACGCACTTCAACGACCAGGCGCCGCGCTACGCGGCGGGGGACCTGCGGGAGGTGTACTTCTACCCCTCGCAACTCGTGGGGCACACCGAGCGGACCTACCGGCCGGGGGAGCGGTAGGTGTGGATTGAACTGCACGACACGGAAGCACGGAAACACGGAAACAACAAACGCGGTCACTGAAAGCACAGATTGTTTTTTTCGTGCGTTTCCTCCGTGCTTCCGTGCTTCCGTGTCGTGCAGTTCTCGAGAGCCGGGCCGGATTGAATCCCCGGGTTGCGCGGTGTCGTACGGCGAATCTCTCAATCGCCCGAGGTGCCCATGCCCCGTCTCCGCCGGCTGCCCCTGTTCTGTGCCGTGCTACTCGTTCCCGCCGCCCTCCCGGCCCAGAGCCCCGACCACGATCTCCTGCGCCGGCTCAAGCAGGTGGAGTGGCCCCGGGCATACCGGGAGCAGGATACCGCGGCCCTCAACCGGATCCTGGCCGACGATTTCCGGCGGATCGGCTCGGACGGGGAGTGGTCCACCAAGGCTGAGGAGCTGGAGTACATCCGCACGACCAAGCCGTCGTATGACTCGCTGGTCTTCCGGGTGGACCGGCTCGACGTGTACCCCAACGGTACCGCAATCGTGGCAGGGACCGGGATGGTCTACAGCCGGGGGGCGGAGGGGCCGCGGGTCATGGAGTACCGTTCGACCAACGTGCTGCTCAAGCAGGGCGGGCGGTGGCGGGCGGTGGCGTCGCATACATCGGGGGACCGGGTGGTCCGGCGGTGACGGCGGTAGCCACCTGCGCGCCATCCCGAGATAGCGCCGCGACCGAGGGGTCACTTCTGGCCGGCACCGCATTCACCACGGAAACACGGAACACACGGAAGGAACACGGAAGTTGTTCCGTGTATTCCGTGTATTTCGTGCTTCCGTGGTGAATGTGAGGAGCACGCGCGCTGAATCTTCTTGTCGGGGCATGGGGTACGCCGAGCCGCCGAACCACGACCGCGACCCGATTGCGGGACGGGCCGTCGGGGATAGGTTAGTGACAGTCGGGCACCAGCCGGGTGCCCCGAACGCCGATTCCCCCCGCCGACCGCTGGAGAACCCGTGCGACGCTCCCTCTGTCTGCTGCTGCTGTCGCTCGCCCTCACGACCGCCGCGCTGGCGCAGTCGCAGCGGGTGCGCGCCACCCGGCCCGATGGCAGCGCGGTCTGGCTCAACCCCGACGGGACCTGGACCAACGTCGGCGAGGAGAAGCCCGCCACCAAGGGCGCGTCGGTGCCGCGCACCAGGCCGGCGAACGCCACCGAGCAGGTGGTGCTGCTCAAGAACGTGACCCTGAGCCTCGACCCCGCCAAGTGGCGCCGGAGTGAAGCCTCCAAGCCGGGCCGGCTGCAGTTCACCCACGTGAATGGCGATGGCTACGCGCTGGTGATCGCGGAGCGGATCCAGATGAACCTGGACTCGCTGGTGGTGATGGCGGTCTCGAACGCCCAGGAGTTCGCGCCGGATGCCCACCTCGTCTCCGACGAGCGCCGGATGGTGAACGGCACGGAGGTGCGCTGCCTCCAGATCGCGTTCACCACCCAGGGAATCTCCTTCCGCTACTTCGGCTACTACTACGCCGGCCCCGCCGGCACCGTCCAGGCCATCACCTACACCTCCGAGGGCCTGCTGCCCGAGTTCCTGCCGGACTTCGAGGCGTTCCTCGACGGGCTGGAGATCGCGCGGTGACCGTGCGGTAGTCACGCCTGGAACAGGCCGAATCCTCTCGTCCGGCCTCCAGCGCTACCTCGCCCGCCGGAACCGCTCCGTCCTCAGCATGTCCCCCGCGGGGCCCCGCGGCACCCAGCCGCGCACCTCACGGGTCACGGTCATGGTGCCGTCCTCCAGCACCCGCGCCCGCAGCACCAGCAGGGCCGCGATGCCCCGGAAGACCCGCTGGCCCCACTCCAGCTCGCCGCTCGGCGTGACGGTGATGACCGGGGCGTCGTCCTCCCACCACTCCCCATCGGACATCTGCTCCCGCTCGTAGATCGCGATGGTGTCGCCGGCGGCGCGGATCTCGACCTCGTGCCCGCGCGGTCCCTCCACCAGCGCCCAGCGCCCCAGGAACTTCTCCGCGTCGCGCGGGGACGGGCGGGTCGCGGGGATGGTGAGCGGCACGAGCCCCGCGGGCGCCGGGGTGGCACGCTCGGTGGCGAGCATCTCCCGCAGGTCGCGGGTGGCCGACGCCGGCCGTCCCTGGTCCAGCCGGTCCAGGATCCGCGCCGCGTCGTCGAAGTGCCGGGCGTGGACCGACATGAGGAAGACCTGCTCCAGCACCTGCGCGGGGATCGGGACGTCGAAGCCGAGCCGCCGGGAGAGGGTGGCGTAGTGCTCGAGCATCACGATGGGGCGGGTCCCCGGGATCCATCGGGGCGGCTGGAAGTCGGCGAAGAGGGTGCGGAGTCCCTGCATCATGCCGGCCATCGCCATGCTGGCGTGGTTCTCCCCCCGGACGCGCAGGTGCCGGATCAGCGGCGCGTCGCCCCCCGTGCCGGTGGTGTCCAGCCCCATCGGCTCGACGTTCACCAGCGCCAGGCGCGTCGGCCGGGTGGCCGGCAGCCGGAGGGCGGCGACGGCGGCGGATACTTCGCGGCCGTTGTTCCACCAGGTGGCGGGCTCCATCACGATGTACCCGGTGAAGAGCCGCGGCCGGGCGGCGACGGCATGGAGCGCGAGGAGTCCCCCCAGTGAGTGGCCCACCAGCACCCGCATGGGATTGGTGCGGTAGCCGCGATCCACCCACGGGATCAGCTCGTCGGCGAGAAACTGGAGAAAGCGGTCGCCCCCGCCGGCGGTGCCGGCCTCGCGGGGCGGGGTGAAGCCGGGGGCGGCCGGCGGGGTGAGGTCCCGGGTGCGCGCGGTGTTGCGGACCGCGATGACGATCATCGGCGGCAGTTGACTGGTTGCGGCATAGAACCGGGTGATGGTCGTGGCGACCGGCCCCTCGAACTCGCCGTCCAGCACGTAGAGCACCGGATAGCGCCGGTCGGCGTTCGCCTCGTAGCCCGTCGGGAGACCCACCTCCACCGTCCGCGTTTCGCCCAGCACCCGGGAGGGGATGGCGAACGAGTGGCCCGTCACCAGCGGCGTGCCGCCGTCGGCCTGGGCGGCGGTGGCGCCTGGCGTAGCCAGCGACGCGAGGAGCAGCAGGCGGGCGGTGGCCGGGGATGTCATGTCTGGTGCCTGGCTGGGGGCGGCGGGCGACGGCGTCGTGGGGAGACCGTACGCAGGTACCCGGCGTGAGGTTGCGGCCGGCCGCAGGATATTGCGCAGCAGGGGCAGGGCGGGTGACGCCTGGACAACGCCCTCAGGCGAGGCTTGGGACGGTCACGACGGATGACCCAACCCATTCCGAGGAGGCACTCCATGGCGGGCGATCATTTCTACTGTCTCGATCCTGCGGGCGAACTGGCGCCCGCGGGTGGCTACGAGCGGGAGGGGGTGACCGGGTTCGTCTTCACCGCCCCGGCGCCCGGAACCACCCCCCTGTACCGCTGGTGGCACCCGGCGGTAGGGGATCACTTCTACTGCACCGACCCCGCGGGGGAACTGGCGCCCGTGAGCGGGTACGTCTTCGAGGGGATCGCCTGCCACATTCACACCGGACCGGCGCCGAACACCGTCCCCCTCTTCCGCTGGTACCACCCCGGCAACGGTGATCACTTCTACTGCACCGACCCGGCGGGGGAGCTGGCCCCGGCGTCGGGGTACGTCTCCGAGGGGATCACCGGCTACCTCTACCTCGTGCCCCAGCCGCAGACCTCGCCGCTCCACCGCTGGTTCCAGTCGGGGCTGATGAGCAACTTCACCTACGACTCCGATATCACCGCCGCGCAGCGGCTGCGACTGCAGGAGCGGCATACCTGGGCCTGGTTCCAGGGGAAGGCGTGCGGGGCGCTGACGGCGCAGCAGCTGGCGGACCTGGGCCAGGCGTACCAGAAGGCGATCCGGCACAGCGTCTCCACCGATGCCACGGCCAACGCCAGCGCGACGGTGAACGGGTCGCGGCTCTGGATCAACTTCACCAATCTCTTCCCGCTCGGCGACAACGAGATCGCGCAGACGCTGATCCACGAGATGATGCACTGCGCGGGGTACACCCATCCCGCGCGCCGGGACCCGCCGGCGCCGAACCCCGACACCCCCGGGGACAACGGCCCCTACTTCGGGACTGCCCCACTCCAGGCCGAGCTGTGCATCGCCGGGCAGCAGAGCGACGCGGCGACGCTGCGGCTGATGCTGGCCCCGCATGCCTGGCAGCGGCGGGCGTGCCCGGTGGTCGAGCTGCCGCGGGACCTGCGGGAATTCACCAGGCGGATGCGGCGCCCGAAGTAGGCCCGGGCCAGGCGAAACACGCGACCCGGGAGCAGGCGATCGATGCCTCCTCCCGGGTCATTGGTGTTCGGGGTGGGTCATGCGGCGGGGTTCTCCCGCGCCGGGGGCGCCAGCCGCGGGGGCCGTTCCCAGGGGATCTTCCGGATCACCTTCCAGGCGGTGAGGGTCTCGAGGTCGCCCCGGTAGTGATTGCGGATCAGGGCATTGAGCCGGGTGACGATGGACATGATCTCCTTCGCCGCCTCTCCCTGCTCGGCGGTGGCGCCGCTCCGGGCGGTGAGCCCCGCCACCGCCGCCTCGGGGGCGTTCTCGTAGCGCTCGACCGCCGCCGTGAACTGCTCCAGGAAGTCGGGCGGCATGTCGTACCGGAGGAAGACCTCCCGGTGGGTCTGCACATCCTCCATGATCGTACGGACCCGGGTGACGAACTTGCGTACCGCCAGGGTGCGCTCCGGCTCGACAAACCGGGCCTGCAGTTCCGGCTGCCCCCGGAAGTGGGCGGCCCCGATCCGGGCGAAGTGGGACAGAAACTCGCCGTGCAGCTCATTCCGGTACCGGCGCTTCAGCATGGTCGCTCCGGTCATGGTCAGGTGGCCGGCCCGGGACTGGGTGTCCAGGTCCAGCAGCCGAGCCAGCGCCTCGGCGAGCTGGGCCACCAGGGCGACGAACTCCGGGTGATCCCAGGTGAGCTGCCGGCAGAAGTTGAGAACCTTCTGCGCCATCGTCGCCTTCCTGCCGTAATTCTTCCGCATAACTACCTCCTGAAACGATCCTGCGCTCCTTCCGGGCGGCGGTCGGGTCGCCCATCGAGTGGTTGGTACCGCCGGGGTAAGCGCCGACCCTCTGCCCGGCGGTGGGGCGCTTGCTGCACCTCATATGCCAAGACGCACGGTGGCATTCTGCAATGGCTGACGAGCGTGCGGAGCCGACCTGGGCACATCGGGAAGATTGCCGCAACCGGCGGGGCGATCCCGTCAGGCGGCGGGAAGGAAGGGTCGGGCGGCGTGCGCCGGGGGATGACTTCCGTGAAGGATCGGTTGGGTCGCCGGAGGGGGGCGTTGTGCTTGCGGCGCGGAACGTTAGCCTCCCTGCGCCGGAGGGTTGAGCTGGTGGAACAGGGGAAGACAATGGGAGCACCGAGGATTGCGCGGCGGGAAGGAAGCGTCAGGCCAGGTGATGGAAGCATCAAGCCGCGTGCACGCGGTGCTGGGGTCAGCGAATTGCAGTTCGCGGGGGTCGAGACGCGGGTGTGGACCGTCGGGGCGCGGCGGTGATGTCGCTGAAGCGGGGGTCAGGCGTCGCTGGGGGAGACACCTGGGTGGTGAGGTTGTCTCCCCCGGTGGACATTTCGAGAATGCGGTGAAATGGGGTAATTGGGCGGAACCGCCGGAGTGACTGACACTTGCGGGACTTTTTCCACGGGGCACGGCGTTTGCTAGATGAGGGGGGTGACTGGCGGAGGGAAAGTGGTTCCGCGTTGACGGAACCCGCGCATACATACCAGTCGAGCAGGTGTGGTACGGAGTGCGGGGTACTGCGTGGTTATCGCTGGTGGTACCGGAGGGTGCCGGGCCCTTGTCCGCCCCCTTTCCCAGCGAACCCCCGGTCCGGCCCAGGGCAATCCTCCGTGAGCCCGGGTGATGGTGCTTCCGAGGCGCAGCAACGACGGGACATCAGCCCGCCATGACCTCCGCGAGGGTGCGGGGGTTGTGGTGTGTGGGGTCGGCCGCCGGATTGCGCCGCGAGTGCCGGCGGGTATGTTGGGCCGCATGCCATCTCTCCTCACGCCCGCGGACCGTGACGCCATCCTCGGCCGGCTCCGGCGGCTCCGACCGGACCAGCCGGCGCGGTGGGGCCGGTTCACCGCCCCGGCCATGGTCTGCCACCTCGCGGATCAGCTCCGCGTGGCGCTCGGTGATCTCCCGACCCGGCGGCATGACACCGTTCTCAGCCGGACGATCCTCAAGTGGCTCGTGGTCTATTCCCCAATGCAGGCCCCCCGGGGAAAGGTGCAGACGGCCCCGGAGATGCTCAGTTCGGCCCCCTCAGGCTGGGCCGAGGACGTGCGCGCGGTGGAGACGCTGATCCACCGGCTCGCGACGACCCCGGCCCATGCCGTACACCCCTTCTTCGGCCCCCTGAACCACGGCGCCTGGGGGCGGCTGGCGTGGAAGCACCTGGATCATCACCTCAGGCAGTTTGACTGTTGAGGGCACCATCAGCCCACGCTTGCAGTGAGGCTGGAACTGCACGACACGGAAGCACGACGCGCAGAGCAGGCTCGGTGTAACTGCACGACACGGAAGCACGGAGTTCACGGAAGACACGGGAGTGATACTGACTTGGAGCCCCATGATTGGTGGTTTCCGTGTCCTTCCGTGTCTTCCGTGTTTCCGTGGTGAATGTGAGCAACCTGGGCAGCGGCGCCGTCTTCTGATGGGGCGTCGGTCGTGCAGTTCATCGCCCAGTGTGCTGACGAGTGGGGTTGCGAGGCAGGGGTGCACGGCTAGGTTGAACAGACGGTAGACGGCTGACCCGTGTCTCCCACCGAGGAGCTCCGCATGCTCGTCCTCCAAGCAATCCCCGCCACTGGCCGCGACGCGTACAAGCTCCTCCGGGCCCGCATCCGGGATGCGGCGACGTGGGAGTGGGGCAACAAGGCGAAGACCCGGCTCCGGCATGTGCAGCGGCGGAAGGGGGGCCACATCGCCCTGTCCAACGCCAATGGCGTCCTGGTGGCGCACGTGATGCCCAAGACGGCGAGCGACCTGTTCTACCTGGCCGAGAAGTTCACCGGGCGGCTGGTGGCCTGGTTCGAGCAGGACCTCCTGGCCATCAATATCCAGTTCGTGGCCGAGCCGCCGGCGACCAGGCGCAAGAAGCGGAAGCGCGCCAGGCGGTGACAGTCACCCCACAGACCCTCCTGATACCATCGTATAATGGCCCCGGCTGCGCGTTGCCGGCATAGTGCTGGGCATGTCCACGGCCCACGCATATCAAAGGAGGATCTGGTGAGTACGAGCACGCGCAGCTGGACAATGGCGGCGGTGACGGCCCTTGTCGGCGCCCTGGGCAGCAGCCCCCTGACCGCCCAGGACAAGTACGCCGTGAGTGTGCCGGGTGGGCTCGGCTTCGCCGAGTTCCGCGGATACGAGAGCTGGCAGTTGATCTCGCTCAGCGAGGGCAACAACCTGGTGGCCGTGATCCTCGGCAACTCGGTGACGGTCGAGGCGTACGCGAAGGGGATCCCGGGCAATGGCCAGCCATTCCCCGACGGCGCCAGATTGGCCAAGATCCACTGGACCCCGAAGCAGAGTGCGACGGCCCCGGGTCCCACGACCGTACCGGGCGCGCTGCATGACGTGGACTTCATGGTGAAGGACAGCAAGCGGTTCGCCGCCAGCGGCGGGTGGGGATACGCCTTCTTCAAGTACGACCCCGCCACCCGCACCTTTACCCCCGGCACCACCGCCGACATGCCGCCCCAGGGGAACGACGCCACCTGTGGCTTCGGGTGCCACTCGATCGTGAAGTCGCGGGACTTCGTCTTCACGGAATATGGACCGCGCGGAACGGCCCACCACACGAGCCCCGCATTCACCACGGAAACACGGAATACACGGAAGACGCACGGAAACCACCGAACCTCTCTCGCCGTCTCACAATCCATCTTGTGTATTCCGTGAATTCCGGTTGTTCCGTGCTTCCGTGGTGAATCTGGTACCCGGGTGCTGACGAGTGGGGTTGCGGGGGAGGGAGGAGGGGATAGTTTGAACGGACGGTAGGCGGTCCGCCCGTGTTGAGGCGGGTGATCCAGACAACGATTCATCCTCGGCGACCATGACGGAGCCCCCCGCCACCTTCGGCTGCCCCCAGTGCTGGCCCCCCGACCCGGAAGCGGCCTGGAAGGCACGCGCCGGTCTGGCCGGGGTGGCAGAACTGGTCGATGACCTGCACTTCATCGTCACCATCCTGGCCTGCAAGGAGTGCCGGCAGCAGTTCCTCTCCGTCCTCGAGGAGGAGGTGGACTGGGTGGACGGCGACGACCCGCAGTACTGGTCGGTGCTGCCCCTGACAGACGACGAGGCGGCACGACTGCTCCCGCCCGCCGCCGCCCCCACTTCGGCCCGACTCAATGCGCTGGGCCCCGGCCGCCGGAGCCTCCGGCGCGACTACCCCAAGGGCGACGCGCAACGGTTCTACTGGGCCGCCGGCCTCTCACTCCGCTGAGCGCGCCGCGACCCCCGGGACCGTTGCTTCCGCTACCGCACCACCGCCAGCACTCCCTCGACGGTCGCCACGTGGACCCCGGCGCCGTACACTTCCACCGTGGCGAAGTGCAGGTGCCGCTTCCGCCGGACCTCCCCCCGCAGCACCAGGTGCCGGACCTCCGGCCCGGCGGGGTGATGAAACTCGGCGCCGGTGCGCACCAGGCGCGGCCGCCCGCGCTGTCCCGCCGCCCAGGCCCAGAGGGCGATGAGCTGCCCGGCGGCCTCGATGATCATGGTGCCGGGAAAGATCGGGTCGTGCGGGAAGTGCAGCGGAAAGACCCAGTGACCTGGACCAAGGGCCGCCTCTCCCTCGATGTGGGGGCCGTCGAGCCGAGTGACGCGCGAGATCTGACGCATCGGGCCGATGGGGAGGAAGGTGGCGTCGAGGTCCTGCAGGTCGGTCGTCGGGTGCAGCGAGGGTGAAGCAGTCACGGGCGCGGCTCCGCTTGGGGTCGGAGGGTCTACGCCTGCCGCCGCCGGGCGGATTGGCCCGGCGCAGCGCGCCACCACACGCAGGGGAACAGATGACGGAGAAGGGGATGCACTCCATGCACCGTCGCGCACTCGTCCTGCTCTGCCTGCTCGGCCCCGGTGCGCTGCGCGCCCAGGACGCTCAGTCCCAGGCGGCGACCACCAACAATGAGGTCTCGCTGTCCGTCGAGCCGCTCGCTGGCGGCGCCCAGTATCTGCGCCGCGTCGGCGGCCGCGTGTACCTCGGAGTGGCCGTGACCGCCGGCCCGCTGCACGGCGTCGTCCTGTCCCGGGGCGACTTCGGCCGGCTGCGCGAATGGGCCACCCTCTACCCGGTCCTGGCCTACCGATTTCCCTCGGGGATCCAGGCGTTCGTGAGCCCTATCGGGGCGGCGCTGGCGATCGGGGACGACTTCGGCTCGGTCTACCCCAGCGCCCAGGCCGGACTCGAGCTGGTGCGCGGCCGCCTGCGGGTGGGCACCGCGCTGCGAGGTGTCCGGATCGCCACCGGCAACGGGGGCGGCAGCTACCGGGTCCAGTGGGTGCCGCTCCGGCTGGGCTACACCCTCAACTGACGTCGCGCCAGCCAGCCGATGGCCACCCAGGCCGACGTCCGCCGCATCGCCCTGTCCCTCCCCGGCACCGAGGAGAAGCCGGGGCACTTCGCCTTCGAGGTGCGCAACAAGGGAAAGCTCAAGGGTTACGCCTGGGTCTGGATGGAGCGGGTCATCCCGAAGAAGCCCCGGGTGCCAAACCCGAAGGTCCTCGCCGTCCGGGTCGCGAATCTCGACGACAAGGATTTCCTGCTCTCGCTCAACGCCGGGAAGTTCTTCACCGAGCCGCACTACAACGGATTTCCCGCCGTTCTGGTGCGCCTCCCCGCCGTCACCGTGCGAGAGCTGCGGCCCCTCCTTACGGAGGCGTGGCGCTGCCAGGCGCCGAAGGAATCCCCCTGATGCGCGGCATCCTGGCAGCGACCGCTCTGTTATCCGCAGGCTGTCCCGGCCGAGGAGATCCAGCGGCTGCGGCGCCGGTACCCGGTCCCGGTGAAGCCGTCGGGGCTCGTCAGCCCATGCTTGCTAGCTGCGGTACCGTGCGCTAGCTTGGGCGCACCCCCTGAGGCTCCCTCATCCGGAGGACCTCATGCCATCCCTCATCCTCTCCATCGCGACGCTGTCCACCGCACTGACGATCGCCGTCCTGTCCGGCGCCCCGGAGAGCGCGCCGCCCGCGGACAAGCCGGCACCACCCTGCAACCCGGCGCTCAGCCGTGCCATGTCGAATCCGCTGGTCGTGACCAACAACACCAGCGACAACGGGGCCTCGTGGTTCATCAAGAACAACGGCACCTCGGCTCTCACACTCACCGGCCAGAGCGCCTCCCGCACCGGTAACGTGACCTCCGTGACGGCCAACAACTGGGTCCCGTTCCCCTATGCCTTGGCGGCCGGCGCCCAGATTGACGCCGATGTGCTGTTCGACGTGGGGGCCGCGGGTACGGGTACCGTCTCCTTGTCCGTCTCCTCTTCCTGCGGTACGCTTTCCCTCCCAACCTTCAGCGTGACCATCAATTAAGGGTCGTGCCGGTCCGCTGGCTCGCCGCCGCATCGGTGCGGCGGCGAGGCCACCTCCGGGTCGAATCGAGCAGCCCCCATGCCCGACATCCTGCAGGACCTCCCCATCAACGCCACCGCCGCCCAGGTGTTCGCGGCGGTGAGCACCCCCGCCGGGCTCGACCGCTGGTGGACGCTCCGTTCCGCCGGCGCACCGCGGGAGGGGGCCGAGTATGAGCTCGGCTTCGGCCCCGAGTATGACTGGCGGGCGAAAGTGACGCGCGCGGCGCTGGACAGCGAGTTCGAGCTGGAGCTGACCCGCGCCGATGCCGACTGGACCGGCACCCGGGTGGGGTTCAGCCTCGAGCGGCGGGGGCCGGTGACCTGGCTCCGGTTCCGCCACACCGGCTGGCCCAGCGCCAACGAGCACTACCGGATTTCGTGCCACTGCTGGGCGATGTACCTCCGGGTCCTGCGGCGATCACTCGAAGCGGGGGAGTCGGTCCCCTACGAGCGTCGTCTGGAGGTGTGAGCGCGCTGGCGCGGACCCAGGAATGCCTACTTCTCCGACCGCAGCCCGAACGCCGACACCGCCACCAGCACCAGGTACATCGCCAGGCCGTACACGCAGGCGGGATAGCCCAGGATGGTGCCCGGCGTGCCGACCGCGCTGCAGCCATCGGCGCCGGCGCCGCCGCACAGCTCGCGGTAGGTGAGCGTCCCCGAGAACGCCACGCCGATCAGGCTGATCACTAGCACTACATTCAGGGCTCGTCGCATGGTCATCGTCCACTCCGGCATGGGGGTCCAGCGGGACCCTACCCGGTGGGCCCTGACGCCCGCATTAATTGCGGATGAGCCAGCGCTCATGGGCTACATTCCCCCATCACCAACCCACGGGACCCCTGCGTGCCTGATACCTCCGTCATCGTCCAGATTGCCTACACCGCCCAGCCGCAGCGCGCCGGCGTCGCCTCCCGCGAGCTGTCCGACCTGATCGCCACCGTGGTGGCCACGGAACCGGACTGCCTGGGCATCGAGCTGCTCGAGGATCCGGTGGACCCGAACCGGCTCCTGCTGTGGGAGCGCTGGACCAGCCAGGCGGCCTACACCGGCCCCCACATGCAGACGGCGCACCTGCAGGCGTTCATCGGGAGGGCCCCCGGCTTTCTCGCCGGCCCGCCGCAGATCACCTTCTGGCGCCCGCTCGAGGACCATCGGCGGCCGTGAGGACGGCGCGCGCACGGGGGAGGGTTGCGACGGCCGCCGGGTGAGATACGTTCGGTGCATTCCGTCGTCCGCATTTCCGTCCCACCGAGGCCACCGTGCCCACACCCACTTCCTCCAAGAAGAGCCCCGCCCAGGTCCGGGCCCAGATCCGCGCCTACTTCGCCTGCCTGAAGCCTGGACCCCGCCGGGTCCTCAAGCAGCTGGGCGCGATCATCCGCGCCACCGCCCCCGGCGCCGTGGAAGGTCTGAGCTACGGGATTCCCTGCTACCGGCTCGAGGGCAGGATGGTGGTGTGGTACGCCGCCTGGAAGGAGCACGTCAGCATCTACCCGATGCGGGCCTCCATGCGCCGCGCCCTCGGCGCCGACGCGCGGAAGTACACGATCTCGAAGGGCACGATCCAGTTCCCGCTCGACCAGCCGCTGCCGGTGGCGGTGGTGAAGCGGCTGGTGAAGGCACGGATGGCCGAAGTACGCGCCGAGCTCGGCTGACATGATGCTCCGTCGCCCCCGTATCGGAACCTCCGTGACGCCCGACCACGTCCGGGTGACTGCCGATCTTCCGTGCGACCTGGAGCAGGCCTGGCACCTGCTCACCGCCCCCGACCGGATCGCCCGGTGGTGGGGGACCCATGTGGCGTTCGAGCCGCGGCTCGGCGGGAAGATCCGGGAGGACTGGACCAATGACGACCGGGCGGTGGTGACGACCGGGGAGGTGACGCTGTGGGAGCCCCCCGCCCGGCTCGAGTACCACTGGGCCGATGATCTCTGGCCCGGGCGCACGAAAGTCTCCTTTCACCTGGTGAAGGCCCGGACCGGCACCCGGCTGGTGCTCGAGGAGACCGGATGGGATGCCCTGCCGGTCCGCACGCGGCCGGAACTGATCCAGGCCCACGCCGAGCAGTGGTCGTATTACATGGGCCGGCTGGTGGCGCTGGCGCGGTAGCGCCCCTCAGTTCCCCAGGTGCTTCGCGTAGCCCCCATCCTTGATGATCTGCCACCGGATGGAGCTGCTCGCCGGCCAGGTCCACTGGTTGTGGAGCGGCGGGCCGTGGGGCGGACTGTTCCTCCGGTTGTAGGCACCCCAGCGGCCATTGTAGTGCAGGATGAGCGGGGCGTCCCGCGCCTCCGCCAGCGGCGCCTCCACCTCCCCGAGGTTGGGCGGCGGGGCCGCGAGATAGCTGTGGGCCGTGTCGTCGCCGTTGTGATTGGGAGAGTCCTTGAAGCCCCAGGCCTCGGTGGGCCAGAACTCATGCCCGCCGTGCTCCACGTACACCACCGGATGGGAGTAGGCCCCGGTCTCGGGGTCCCGCAGCATGCGGACGACGTTGTTCTGCGCCGCACGCGCCGCCACCGCATTCTGGTCCGCCGCCGGCGCCCCCGCCCAGTGAGTGAACTGCACGTCCTTCCCGTAGTGGATGCCCCGGTACTCCAGCACCGCTCCTCCGTCCAGCAGGACCGTGGTGGGATACACCGGGCCCGTGGGCGGGACGCCGGGGGGTGGCAGCTCCCGCGCGTACGGCCGGGGCTGGAGGTCGAAGCCGATCCGGTAGCCGTGGGCGAAGTGATGCACCTGGAGCGGCTGGAGGGTCTCCGCGTCCACGATGACCTGGACCGTGGTCCAGTCGCCCTCGTGATCGCCGAAGTCAAAGGGCTTGCCGACGCCGTTATAGCCGAAGAACTGCCAGTACTCGACCTTGTAGTAGTTCCGCGGCCGGGCGGGATCGAGGTCGATATTGCACTGGACGTAATCGCGGCCGGAGAGGCTGGCCCACGCCCCCTCGCGGGACTGTGCCGAGGGGCAGTCGAGGAAGTCGGTCTGCGGCGCGGTGGCGCGGAAGGGCACCACGTGGCCGTAGAGCCCGACGTTGCGCTGGGCCAGCACGTCGGGCCAATCCCAGCCGTACCGGGCCCAGTTGCCACCCTGCGTTGGAACATCCGCCAGCGGATTGAGAAACAGCCCGCCCTCGACCTGGGGGGTGTTCAGAATGCTGGTGCGCGCCCATAGCAGCCGCGTGGGGTCGGCGACCAGCTGGCTGGTGGGGAGGATGACGCCCTTGCCCTCGTCGCCATCGGTCTGCAGCTCACTCCACTGCACATACTGCCATGCATCCATCGGCCGGTACTGCTCCACCCCACCGTCATTGGAGTAGCGGAAGTAGGGTGTGAACGTGGCCAGGAGCTGACTCTCGATCCGATCGGGGATCCCGTCGGTGTCGCTGTCCCGGTTGACGTACGCGGTCACGGCTCCGGCGGGCACGGTGGGCCCCGGAGGGGTGGTGTCCACCCGGGATTGCGCGGCGCCCAGGGGAACCTGCCCCGTGGCGCCGCCCGCGGTGAGGAGCGCGAAGAGGAACGGCAGAACGGCGGGCGGGGAGTGCCTGGGGCCGGGTGTGGACGCCATGGTGCCCTCGGGAAGAGGTGATGAAGGGTACCATGCTACCGCGCCGCCGTTCGCCAGGCGTTACCGCTGTTCCACCATCGTTGCCAGCAGCTCGGCCAGCCGGTCGAAGGTCTCGGCGGCACCCGCCGACATCCCGGAGTGGAGGACCCCGTCGCGAGACTCGAGCGAGGGGAAGGTCATCGTCTCCACCAGCGTCGTCCGGCCGTCCTTCTCGGTGAACACCTCGGTCACCACGCCCGGATGTTCCCGGGCCCCCTCCACGTCGTAGATCAGGGTGTAGCTGAGCAGTGCGGGCGGGGTGATTTCCCGGTATACCCCCTTGAAGGGGCATTCCTTGCCGTTCCGCTCCCGGGTCACGAAGCGCCACGCCCCGCCCGGGCGCAGGTCCATGTCGCACACCAGCATCGTGGAGCCGTGCATGCCCCACCAGCGCCGCAGGTGCTCGGGCCGGGTAAAGGCCTCGAACACCAGGCTGCGGGGGGCGTCGAAGTCCCGGGTGAGGACGATCTCCCGGTCCGACGGGAGACTCACCTTCATGGCGCCGATGGTTTCGATGAGCATGGATCCCTACTCCTTGGTTTTCAGGTGCGTGAGGTACTGGTCGAGGCGCTCGAAGCTCTCCGAGCGGAACCGGGCGAAGCCCATGACCCAGTCGTGGATCGGCTGGAGTCCGTCACTGTGCAGGGTGTAGAGCCGCTGCTGGCCCGCGACGCGCATCCGGACCAGTCCCACTTCCTTGAGGACCCGCAGGTGCTTGGAGGCCTGGGGCTGGCGGACCCGGAGGGAACGGGCCAGGTCGTTGACGGAACGCTCTCCCCCCTGCAGCAGGGTGAGGATCCGGCGCCGCCGCGGTTCCGCGACGGCGTTGAAGACATCGGAGGTGGTCGCCGCTCGAGCCATGGGCCTAATGTATTCCCATATCGGCATATGTCAAGGCGTCGCCGCTCCCAGCCGGCGGCTGGCCGGGCGCAGCCCCCACGACGCGCCGGTGAGACCCAGGAAGAGGAGCGGGACGAGCACCTTCACCACCGGATGCCCGAAGGCGAAGTGGGAGAACGCCGCCCCCGACAGGTCAAAGGCGATGCCCGCGTAGGCCCACTCCTTGAGGAGCGGCAGGCGCGGCACGAGAATGGTGAGGCCGCCGGCCAGCTTCCAGGCGCCGAGAATGGTATGGAGTGGGGAACCTGGGCGGGTGGCTGCCGACGGTCGTGGCCCGGGTCTGCCTCGACCAGCTCCGCGCCCGCAAGGCGCGCCGGGAGGGGTGCCACGGGTGGCCTTCGGGTTCACCATCACGAATGACAAGGTGCGCGCGATTGACCTGATCGCCGACGCCGAGCAGCTGGGGCGGATGGAACTGCTGATCCTGAGTGACTGAGGCCAGGCTATGGATGCTGCCAATAACTATCTGATCCATCCGATCGGGGTGGTCCGCTCAGGACTCGTGACCCGTGAGGAGGCGCCGAAGCAGGGATCCGAGGGGGCGCCGGAGGCGTGGATTGACCTCCGCCTGGAGTACGCCGATGCGCTCCTCGGCGTGGCGGCCGGAGACGAAGTCATCCTGCTCACCTGGCTGCACCTGGGGCGGCGCGATGTGCTGCAGGTGCATCCGCGGGGCGATCCGGCCAACCCGCTCTCGGGAGTATTCGCCACCCGATCCCCGGACCGGCCCAATCCCATCGGCCTGCATCGGGTCCGGGTGCTGGAGATCTCCCCGCCGGCACGGCTCCGCGTCTGGCCACTGGAGGCGGTGGATGGGACCCCGGTCGTGGACCTCAAGGCGGTGCTGCCGGGTGCCGGAGAGGGTCCGTGCACTTAGCTTCCTCTCATGCGCATCCTCCTCATCGGCGCCACCGGCACTATCGGTGAAGCCATCGCGACCGCGCTGGACCGCCACGAACTGATCCGCGCCAGCCGGAGCAAGGCGCCGGAGCAGGTGGACATCGCGGACCCCGCCTCGATCCGGGCGCTGTTCACGCGAGTGGGGACGGTGGACGCGGTGGTCTGCGCCGCCGGGCTCGCCGCCTTCAAGCCGCTCGACGCCCTGACCGACGAGGACTTCGCCTTCAGCCTCGGCAACAAGCTGATGGGACAGGTGAACCTGGTGCGGCTGGGGTTCGCGTCGGTGAACAATGGTGGTTCCTTCACCCTCACCAGCGGCGTCCTGGCGCAGCACCCCGAACCGGGGACCGCCGCCATCAGCCTGGTGAATGCGGGACTCGAGGGCTTCGTGCGGGCCGCGGCGCTCGAGGCGCCGCGGGCGATCCGGGTCAATGTGGTGAGCCCGCCCTGGGTGACGGAGACCCTCAAGGCGATGGGCCGGCCACTCCCCGGCGCCCGCCCGGCCGCGACGGTGGCGCGCGCCTACGTGCGAAGCGTCGAGGGGGCGGAGACGGGACAGGTGCTCAAGCCGACCGCGTAGCGGACCAGCCTCCACTTCTTCCCGACACCGAGCGACCACCCGCATGGTACTTCTGGAGCAACTCGATCACCTGGTCTACGCCACCCCCGACCTTGCCGATGGCATCGCGCGGATCGAGGGGGTGCTTGGCGTCCGGGCCCACCCCGGAGGTACGCATCCCGAATGGGGCACCCGGAACGCCATCGTGCCGCTGGGCCCCGAGAGCTATCTCGAGATCATCGGCCCCGATCCAGACCGGGTGGATGAGCCACTCCCCCGGGTCTTCGGGATCGCGGAGCTGACCTCGCCGCGCCTGGTGACCTGGGCGGTGAAGGGAGAACTGCTGGTGGCGGTGGCGGAGCGCGCCAGCGGGGCCGGCATCGATCTGGGCGAGGTGCGGAGCGGCAGCCGGATCCGCCCCGACGGGACGCAGATTCACTGGGAGCTGACCGACCCGTTCGCGGAGCGGGCAGGAGGGACCCTCCCCTTCTTCATTGACTGGGGCGCGAGCCCGCATCCGGCGGAGGCGGGACCGTCGGGCGCGCAGCTGCTGGAATTGCGGGTCGAGCACCCCGAGGCGGACGCGGTGGCGACCCAGCTCGCGGTGCTTGGCGTCCCGTTGCCGGTGGCGCCAGGGCGGACCCCGGCGCTGTACGCCACGGTGCGCACCGCACGGATGACGGTGGTGCTGGCGTAGCATGACGCTCGCCCCCGGGTTCCGCGCGGGCCCAGCGCTGGTGCTGCTCCTGGTCAGCCACGGCGCGGCGCGGGACTGCCTGGCCCAGGCGGCGGAGCCGAGCCCGCCCTACCAGACGTTCACGCTGGACTCCCGCGCCACGGGGGATGCGCGCCGGCTCAATGTGTACCTGCCGCCCGGGTACGACTGGGGATCCGACGCGTTCCCGGTGCTGTACATGCCGGATGGTGGCGTGCTGGAGGACTTCCCCCACATCGCGACCACGGTGGATTCGCTGATCCGGCTGGGGCGCATTCGTCCGGTGCTGGTGGTGGGGGTTGAGAACACCGAACGGCGCCGCGACATGACGGGGCCGACGGTGGTGGCCACGGACAGCGCGATCGCGCCCCGGGTGGGCGGCTCGGCGGCGTTCCGGGCGTTCTTCCGCGAGGAGCTGCTGCCGGAGGTGCGGCGCCGCTTCCGGGTGACGGATGAGGCGGGGATCGTGGGCGAGTCGCTGGCGGGGCTCTTCGTGGTGGAGACCTTCCTGCTGGAGCCGCCGCTGTTCCGGCACTACATCGCGCTGAGCCCGAGTCTCTGGTGGAATGGGGGAGCGCTGGTGCAGGGGTCGGGACCGCGGGTAGCCGCCGTGGGGCGGGCGCCGCGCAGCTTCTACCTGGCCTCCGCCGATGAGGCGATCATCGTTCCCGTGGCGGCAGCGCTGGCGGATACCCTGCGGCAGCGGGCGCCGGAATCGCTGACCTGGTTCTTCGAGCCGCGACCGGACCTGACCCACGGGACGATCTATCGCGCCCTGGCGCCGCGGGCGCTGGTGCAGGTGCTGCGGTAGCGGCGGTGGCAGCGGTCCAGGCAGAGAGGGAGCGGGCATGAGTCTCATCGAGGATCGACTGCGGCAGCTGGGGCTGGAGCTGCCGCCGGCCCGGGCGCCGGTGGCCAACTACGTCAGCACCAAGCGCTCCGGCGACCTGCTGTTCGTCTCGGGAAAGGTGAGCGACCTGCGGGGCGTGGTCGGCGGCGAGGTCACCCCGGCCCAGGCGAAGGCGGCGGCGCGGAACACCGCCCTCCAGCTGCTCGCCATCATCCGGCGCGACCTCGGCGACCTCGACCGCGTGGCCTCGGTGGAGCGGATGCAGGGCTTCGTGCGGGCGGCGCCGGACTTCACCGACCATCCGAAGGTGATCGACGGCGCCTCGGAGCTGCTGGTGGAGGTCTTCGGGGAGGCGGGGCGGCACGCGCGGACCGCGACCGGCGCGGCCAGCCTGCCGTTCGGCGCGGCGGTCCAGCTGGACCTGGTGCTGCGGGTGGAGTAGGCGGCGATTGGGCGATTGGAGGGGCGTGGCGGACTGGGACAAGGTGATCAGGGAGCTCGAAGCCACGGGCGACTACCGGGTGCTGCGGCGGCTGGTGCCGCAGCCCAGCTATGGCGCGCCCGACGACTCGCCCCGGCGGCGGGCGCTGATCCTCGACACCGAGACCACGGGGCTCGATCCGCGCACCGACCGGATCATCGAGCTGGCGCTCTTGCCCTTCGAGTACAGCTCGGGGTCCGGCGCCATCACCGACATCGGGGCGCCGGTGACCTTTCTGGAGGACCCGGGCCGGCCGATTCCGGCCGAGGTCGTGGACCTCACCGGAATCACCGACGCGATGGTGGCAGGGCAGCGGATCGATGACGCCGCCGCCAACCGGGAGCTGGAGGCGGCCAGCCTGATCGTGGCCCACAACGCGGCGTTCGATCGGCCCTTCGTGGACCGGCGGCTGCCCGTCTCGAGGGGCAAGGCGTGGGGCTGCTCGCTCCGCGAGGTGCCGTGGCGCGGCGCGGGCTACGCCAGCTCGGCGCTCGAGTTCCTGCTCATCAAGAAGTCGCGGCTCTTCTTCGACGGGCACCGCGCCGACGCCGATTGCCACGCCCTGCTCCACCTGCTCGGCACTCCGTTCGAGGATGGCATCTCGCCGCTCCGCCACCTGCTCGACTCGGCGCGACAGCCGACGATCCGGCTCTGGGCCACCGGCGCGCCCTTCGAGCAGAAGGACGCGCTCAAGGGCCGGCGCTACCGCTGGAGCAACGGGGAGGACGGGCGCCCCAAGGCCTGGTTCCGCGAGGTGCGCGCCACGGAGCTGGACGCAGAGACCGCGTGGCTCAAGGCGTCGGTGTACGGCGGGCGGGAGGGGTGGAAGGTCGAGAAGCTGACCGCCAAGGAACGCTATGCGGAATCCGGTCAGCCTCGCGCTAACGGGGATCCGGCCGTATCATAGCCGCGACCCCTCCCGGGAGACCCCGATGCGTCCCCGTTCCGCCGTCCTGCTGATCCTCGGTCTGGCCCTCGCCGCCTGCGGCGATTACTCGAAGGGCTACGGACCCCCCGACGACACCACGTCCACCCTCCGCGCGGACCTCGCGGTGGAGGTGATCCCCAACCGGTACATCGTCACCCTGCGCCCCGGCGTGAGTGCGGCGTCCGAAGCGGCGCGGCTCACGGCGGCGGCGGGGGGCCGGGTGCTGTTCGTGTACCAGCACGCCCTCACCGGCTTCGCGGCCGAGATCCCGAGCCCGACGCTCCTCGCGCTGCGGGGGGATGCCGCGGTGGCCACCATCGAGCCGGACCGGCGGGTGACGCTGCAAGGAGTGCAGACCCCCGCGGGGTCGTGGGGGCTCGACCGGATGGACCAGCGGACGCTGCCGCTCGATGGCGCGTACAACTACGACAACGGTGCGCCGCAGGTGCGGGTCTATATCATCGATACCGGGATCCTCACCACCCACGCCGAATTCAAGACCAACACCGGCGGCACCCGCGCCACCGCGGGCTACAGCTCCATCCGCGACGGCAAGGAGCGCACCGACTGCAACGGGCACGGTACCCACATGGCCGGGCTGGCGGGAGGGCGCACCTACGGCGTCGCGAAGCAGGTGAAGCTCGTCAGTGTGCGGGTGCTCGGCTGCACCGGCAGCGGGGCGACATCGGGGGTGATCGCGGGGGTGGATTGGGTGACGTCCCGGGCGGTGAAGCCCGCCGTGGCGAACATGAGCCTCGGCGCCAGCACCACGCCGACGCTCACCCAGGCGGTGACCAACTCGATCAACTCCGGCGTGGTCTATACCGTGGCCGCGGGGGGGAGCAGCAGCAACGCCTGCGGCTTCTCCCCGGCCGACACGCCAAACGCCCTCACGGTGGGCGCCAGCGACAGCCTCGACAGCAAGTACAGCCCCTCCAACTTCGGGCCCTGCGTGGACCTGTTTGCGCCGGGAGTGGGGCTCCGCGCCGCCTGGTACACCAGTCCCACCGCGACCCAGGTGCTGAGCGGCAGCTCCACGTCGGCCGCCCTGGTGGCGGGGGCGGCGGCGATCTACCTGCAGGCCCACCCCACCGCGACCCCGCTCACCGCGAACGCCGCCATCACCGGCAACGCGACGTCGGGGGTGCTGTCGAATATCGGGGTGGGGTCGCCGAACTTGCTGTTGTACACTGTGGGACTAGGGTTGTAGTCCGCGGGGAACGGCAGAAATCAACCACGAAGGTCACAAAGGGCACGAAGGGGTCGGGGCAATTCCGGGACCCTTCGTGCTCTTCGTGTGCTTTGTGGTTGAAGCCTATCCCGCTTCCACCGCTGCCTACTGCTTGAAGAGTGCGTCATACTTCCCGGTCGCGAGGGCCGCGTCGAGCTTCGCGGCCACGCGGGCCATCAGCGACGAATCCCCGCTGCCGAAGTCCATCCCCACCGACACGAAGCCGCCGGTTTCCACCAGCGCCACCTTGATCAGCTTCCCGTCGATCCGGACCACGTGCTGGTAGCCGTCGAGCTCGTCGGGGAGCCGCTCGCCCCCCAGTTCGGAGACCAGCAGGTCGGCCATGCCGTGCTTGAGCGCCTCGGTGCCGGGCCGCACCGTGTAGCTGTTGTAGTCCTCTGGCCCGCCCACGCTCAGCTCTCCCCGGTAGGGCAGGGGCACGAATGAAGTGCGCTCGACCAGGCGGTCCCGGCCGTCGGCTCCACGCTGCCAGGCGAAGTGATGCGCCACCCAGGCGGGGTCGAGCTCGGCCTCGAGGTTGAAGCGCATCCGGGCGCGGTCCACCGGCAGGGTGTACGACGCGCCGGTGGCGTACTCGGTGACGCCGAGGACCAGGCGGTCGTCCGAGCCGTCGTGGGCGGCCCAGACCACGCTCCGCTCGTCGGGGGAGATGGTGATGATGCCCGGTTGCTGCAGGGGAAAGGGTTCGGTCGGCAGGGTGAAGGGGTGGATGGTCAGGTCCCGGCTGTCGAGGACGGCATCGCCCACGCGGTAGAGTCCGGGGAAGCCGAAGCTCTGCCGGTCCACCCAGCCGCGGGGCAGGACCAGGGCGCGCGCGGCGTGGAGCCGCTCGGTGTCCGTGGTGAGCGGCCTGGCCTCGAACGGCGGGGTGCACGAACCCACCGGCTCGATCCGAAGACTGTCTCCCTCGGCGATCAGCAGGTGGCAGCTGATCGTGCCTTCCTCCTGGCGGCCGTCGTGCACCAGCAGCGCCGGCGTCGGCGCGGCGATGACCGCGACCGCTTCCGCCGTCTCGAACCCGGGGACCGGCTGGCCCCGGTGCTGGATCCGGAAGCGGGCGTAGGCGGAGAGCCGGTCGGTGCCCTGGGTGTGGTAGAAGTAGCTGGCGCTGGTGGCGATCTCGAACGGGCCAATGGTATCGGTGCGCAGCGGCTCGCTCTGGCGGATCACCCGGTACCGCCAGCGGTAGCCGTCGGGCAGCGGCGGCTTGCCGGGACGGGCGCGCGGCATCCACTCGCTCCACTCCCGGTCCCGCGGGCCCGGCTGGCCGCCCAGGGGGGTGAGCAGTCCCGCGATGAAGGTGTCACCGATGTAGGCGGTGAGCACCCGCTTGCCGCGGCCGGTGAAGATCCGGACCGCGCCGGGCACCTCCCATCGTCCATCCACCTGGCGGGCGTCCTCGGTGAAGAGGATCCCCTCCTCCGAGGCCCGCTGGGTGTTGGAGAAGCGGGGGACCGAGCCCAGCGTGAGCTTGCCTAGGCCGGGAATGGTGCGGGGATCGGTGGTGCTGTCGGCCGGCCAGCGGAGCTCGGTGAGGATGAGGAGCCCTTCGCCGTCGATGGTGGGCGGGACGTCGGCGAGGAGCCGTGCGCCGCCGGCCACGAGGCCATTGATCCCGAGCACCACCGCGAGGGAGATGCCGAGGGCCTTGAGGAACCCGGGATCGGCGCCGCCGGCGAGGGCGGAGGCGAGGAAGCGGGAGACCGCGATGCCGATGACCAGGCTCGCGATGCCGCCGAGCAGGGCCATGCCGACGACGAAATAGCCGGAACCGCCCTCGAAGGAGGAGATCCGGTACCAGCCGACGGCGAGATTGGCGACGAAGCCGCTCGCCAGCAGCCCGACCACGGCGGTGAGCAGCCCCACAAGGACGGAAAGACCCCAGGACATAGGGCGGGGAAGGTATCGGCTTCCCTATCGCCGGGCCAGCGCCGCTTTGCGCGCGGGGGCCGGCAGCCGTAACCTTCGCCCATGCCACGATCCCTCCGATTCCTGCCGCTGGTCCTGCTCGCCGCGTGCGGCGGCTCCTCCGCCCCCGCGGTGGCGCCGGCCGCGGCGCTGGCGCTCCCCGATTCCACCGTGATCCTCGATGCCGCGACCGGCGCCCCGATCCCGGCCGCGGAGCTGGTCCGCCGTGCCGCCGGCGCGGACTTCGTGCTGCTCGGCGAGCTGCACGACAACGCCATCCACCACCAGGTGCGCGGGGCGCTGCTCACCGCGACGGGGAAGCACCCGGCGGTGGTGTTCGAGCAGTTTGCCCGGAGCGCCGGCCCGATCCCGCCCCCCGCGGCCGGGGAGTCGGAGGAGGCGTGGCTCGACCGCTACGGCTTCGACCGCAAGTCGTGGAAGTGGCCGCTGCACGCGCCGGTGGTGAACGCGGCGATTGCGCGGGCGCAGTCTCTGTGGGGGAGCAACGTCCCGCGGGAGGCGCTCCGCTCGGTGGTGCGGGAGGGGACCGCGGCGGCGCCGCCGGAGCTCCGGCGGCTCACCGACCAGTCGCCGCTCGACAGCGTGGCGCGGGCGGCGATCGATCGCGAGCTGGTGGAGGGGCACTGCGGCAAGCTCCCGCCGAGCATGATCCCTGGGATGCGGGCGGCGCAGGAGGTGCGCGACGCGGCGATGACCGAGGCGCTGCTTGCCGCCGGGGCGGGTGGTCCCGCGTGGCTGATCGCCGGCAACGGCCACGTGCGGCTGGACATGGCGGTGCCCCGTTTTCTCAGGACCGCCGCGCCGGGACGCGGGGTGCTGGTGGTGGGGCTGGTGGAGCGCGGCGCGGATGGCTCCCTGCCCGGCGCCGCCACCGCGGCGATGTACGAGGTGATCATCGTGACCCCGCCCGCCGTGCGGGAAGACCCGTGCGCGGGGCTCTGACCACTCGGAGGACCAGCGGCCATGCCTGACGAACTACGCGATCCCGGCGCCCGCGACTTCTGGCTCATGGTCGGCACGGCGCTGCTCTGCGGCGGCGCCGTCGGGCTGGAGCGCCAGATGCGGGGCAAGGTGGCCGGGATGCGCACCAGTATCCTCATCTGCCTGGGCACCGCGTTCTTCATCCGGCTCGGCCTGGCCATCCTCCCGGTGGGCGGGGATCCCACCCGGGTGCTGGGCCAGGTGGTGTCGGGGATCGGGTTCCTTGGCGCGGGGGTGATCCTGGCCCGCGGCGACAAGATCCTGGGGGTCACCACGGCGGCGGTGATCTGGATCCTGGCCGCGGTCGGGTCGCTGATCGGCGCCGGCTTCCTGCGCGCCGGCCTCACCGCCACCCTGCTCACGCTGCTGGTCCTGCTCGGTATCGAAGGCTTCGAGAACATGGCCCGCCGTCGCGGGCTCCGCGGCTCCGGCATGCATGGGCAGGTGGACGGAGACTAGGGCCAGGCGACTCCGCTCATGACTGATGCCCTGCTCCGGGCGCTGCACGACGACCTGCCGATCACGCGCCACCTGGGCATCCGGGTCGCGTCGGCCAGGATGGAATCGGTCGCGCTCGTGGCCCCGCTGGCCCCCAATCGCAATCACCGCGGCACCGCCTTCGCCGGCAGCGTCAACGCGCTCGCGACGCTGGCCGGCTGGTCCTGGCTCTGGCTGTTCATCCGGGCGGAGCGGCTCGCCGCGCAGGCGGTGATCCAGGACAGCGTCATCCGCTACACCAGGCCGATCGGCTCCGACTTCACCGCCACGACGGCCGTGCCGAGCGCCGCGGCGGTCGCCCGGCTGCTGGCGGCGCTGCGGAAGAGTGGGCGGGGGCGGATCGCGCTGGAGGTGTTGGTGGCTGATGACTCCGGGCCGGCGGCGCAGTTCAGCGGCCGCTACGTGCTCGAGCGGGTGGGGGCGGCGGCCCCGGAATCTTCCCCGGGACGGCGGTCGTAGGCGGGTCATCCCCCAAGGAGACGATCCATGCTGCTGCTTGCCCTCGCGCTGCTCGGCGCGCCCGGCACTGCCCGGGACACCGTTCTTCCTCCTGATACGCTGCACCTCCACGTCGGCTCCCCCGCGGTGAACGGACGGGTGTACGCGCCGCACCTGGCGCGGGTGCGGGTGCAGGTGGGCGACAGCGCGAGCGCGCCCACCGCCGAATGGACCAACGAACTCACCCTGGGCGATTCGGCGGGGCGCCCGGTGATGCGCTGGATCACGAAGGGCACCCAGTTCCCGCCCAACGGCAACCGGGTCACGTGGGAACTGCGCCAGACCTATGACGCGGTGACGCTCGCGCCATACGCCTACCAGTCGCAGTCGAGCCTGGGCGGATACTCGCGGCTCACCTTCGACGGCCCGCGGATCCGCGGCATCCGGAAGCTGCCCGCGGACTCGGTGGAACGGACGGTGGACCTGACCCTGGACCGGGCGGGGTTCATCGCCTCTGCTTCGGACCTGGTGCCGCTCGCGGCCGGGCTCGAGAAGGGCCGGGTGATGACCGCGCCGATGTGGAGTCCCGGCATGACCGCGACCGAGACCCGGATCTTCACCGTGCTGGGCCAGGAACCGACGCTGGTCGAGGGGAAGCGGTGGGAGGCCTGGAAAGTGGAGGAGCGGCGCCAGAGCGACGGCAGGCTGCTCGCCACCTGGTACCTGGTGACCGGGTCGCCGTACATGGTGTATGGTGAAGTGGTCCTGCCGGATGGCCGGATCCAGCGGATCACCGAGGTCGAGGTCGCCACGCCATAGCAGCGGAGGATCGCATGCGCGGCATCACCGCCGTGGGAACGTTCCTGATCGTGGCCGGGATCATGATCCTGGTGCTCGAGCCGCACTACGAGGTCAAGCGCAGCACAGAGGTGGTCAACATCGAGATCGCGGTGCCGCTCCGCGAATCCCGTCCCATCCCCCGTTGGGTGGGGCTCGCGGCGGTGACGGCGGGGAGCCTGGCGCTGTTCTTCGGACGGGAGCGGAAGGGGTGATTCTCCGTCCGGGTCCCGACAGCCGGGAGGCGCGCCGGAGAATTCGGTGATAGAATAGCTGCTGGATCCCGGCCCGCCCTCCCTGGGGCCCGCTGCTCCCCGCGCTCACCGACGGTCCGACCATGTCCGCTCCCTCCCTCTCCCGCCGTGAATTCATCGCCGCCGGCGCCGCAGCCGGCAGCCTGGTGCTCGCCGTGGACCTGGCCGGCGTCACCCGCCGCCACATCCCGGGCCCCGTCGCTCCGGACTTCGCCCCCAACGCCTTTCTCGAGATCGGCGCCGACGGCGGCGTCACCATCTGGGTGAGCAAGTCGGAGATGGGGCAGGGGGTGCGCACCGCCCTCCCGATGATCGTGGCGGAGGAGCTCGAGGCCGACTGGTCGAAGGTCAGCATCCGCCAGGCCGACGCCGACCCGAAGTACGGCGACCAGGGCACCGGCGGCAGCGAGAGCATGAGCGGGATGTGGCGGCCGCTGCGGAAGGCGGGGGCGCAGGCGCGCGAGATGCTCATCGCCGCGGCGGCGGCGCGGTGGGGCGTTCCCGCCGCCGAGTGCCGGGCCGAGCCGGGCGCGGTCCTGCACCAGGGCTCCGGACGGCGGGCGGGCTACGGGGAGCTGGCCGCGGAGGCCGCGAAGCAGCCGGTGCCTGACGCCCCCACCCTCAAGGACCCGGCGACCTTCCGCCTGGTCGGCGTCGGGGTGCCGAACCTGGATACCCCCTCCAAGGTGACCGGAAGGGCCAGCTACGGCCTCGACGTGCGCCTGCCCGGGATGCGCTTCGCCGTGATCGCGCGCTGCCCGGTGCTCGGCGGCACCATGCGGGGCCACGATCCCGAGAAGGCGCGCGCGGTGCCGGGAGTGCGGGATGTCGTGGAGGTGCCGGCGGGGATCGCCGTGATCGCCGACAGCACCTGGGCCGCGATGCAGGGCCGGAAGGCGCTCGACTGCCGCTGGGACGAGGGGGCGCTCGCCACCCTCGACTCCGGCCGCATCTCCCGGATGCTCAACGACCGCTCGCTGCTGGGTGGCGCGCTGGCGCGGAATGATGGCGACGTCCCCGGCGCGCTGGAGACCGCCGCCAAGACCCTCGAGGCGGTGTACGAGGTGCCGTTCCTCGCCCATGCTCCGATGGAACCGATGAACTGCACCGCGCAGGTCGTGGATGGCCGGTGCGAGATCTGGGCTCCGAACCAGATCCCGGGCTGGGCCAGGCAGGAGGCCGCCCAGGCGATCGGCTTCGATCCGGCAAACGTCACGCTGCATGTGACCATGATGGGTGGCGGCTTCGGCCGGCGGCTGCTGCCGGATTACGTGGTGGAGGCGGCGCAGGTCGCGAAGGCGGCGCCGGGCGCGCCGATCCAGCTGGTCTGGACCCGCGAGGACGACATGCAGCATGGCTGGTTCCGCCCCGCGAGCGTGCACCGGATGAAGGGCGGGGTGGACCGGGCGGGGCAGCCGGTGGCCTGGCTGCACCGGGTCGTGGCGCCCTCCATCTCGGAGCAGCGCTGGCCCGGCTCGGTGCGGAACGGCCTCGACACCGACGCGGTGGAAGGCGCCACGGACATCGCCTACGCCTTCCCGAACCTCCGGGTGGAGTACGGCATGCTCAACACCCCGGTGCCGGTGAGCTGGTGGCGTTCGGTGTATCCCTCGCAGACCGCCTTCGCCAACGAGTGCTTCCTCGACGAGCTGGCCCAGCTCGCCGGCCGCGACCCGGTGGAGTTCCGCCGCTCGCTGCTGGCCAATGCGCCCCGGCACCTCGCGGTGCTCAACCTCGCCGCCGAAAAGGCGGGCTGGGGCAAGGCGCCGGCGGGGCGGGTCCAGGGGATCGCGCTGCACCGGTTCTGGAGCGACTCGATCGTGGCCGAGGTGGCGGAGGTGTCGCTCGTGGCGGGGAAGGTGCGGGTGCACCGGGTGACCTGCGCGGTGGACTGCGGCCTGGTGGTGAATCCCGACGGCGTGAAGGCCCAGCTTGAGGGCGGCGTGCTGTACGGCCTGAGCGCCGCGCTGCACGGGCAGATCACGGTCGAGGCGGGGCGGGTGAAGCAGAGCAACTTCCATGACTACCCCGTGGTGCGGATGCCGGACGCGCCGGTGATCGAGGTGCACCTCATCCGGAGCGGCGACGTACCCAAGGGCGTGGGAGAGCCGGGCACGCCGCCGATCGCGCCGGCGGTGGCCAACGCGGTGTCGCGGCTCACCGGGACGAGGGTGCGGAAGCTGCCGATTGTGGTGTAGGGGGTAGGGCGGTTGGGCGGTTGGGCGGTTGGATGGTTGGACGGTTGGATACCACTCCCAGGCCTGCACCAGGATCAGATGCGAACTCTATCGCTGCTCGCGGCGCTCCTCGGCGGAAGCGCCTTGCCGCTCACGGCGCAGGTCCCGCGCGACTCCGCCTTCGGACCCATCGCCGCCGTCCCCGACGACGGGGAGCGGCTGTTCGAAAGCCAGTGCACCCGCTGCCACGGGGTAGGCGGGACCGGCGGCGTCGGGCCGGCACTCAACCGGCCCACCCTTCGCCGCGCGCCCACCGACGAGGCCCTGGTGCAGGTGATCCTCGGCGGCGTCCCCGGCACCGCGATGGTCGCCTTCTGGAATCTCTCCCCTGACGAGGCGAAGTCGGTCGCGCTCTATATCCGGGCCCTGGGACGCCGGCCGCCGGAGATCCTCCCCGGCGACCCCGCGCTGGGCCGGGCGCTGTACGAGGGGGCGGGTGGCTGCGGCACCTGCCACGTGCTCGACGGCCACGGCGCCGGCTGGGCGCCCGACCTGAGCGATGTGGGCATCCGGTTGAGTGGGGCGCAGCTGCGGCAGTCGCTGGTCGAGCCGGGTGCCGCGCAGCCGATCAGCCCGCTCCCCTCGGTGCACGGCCCCTACCCCGCCTTCCTCGCGGTGGAGGCCACGACGTCGGCCGGCCGGGTGGTGCGCGGCACTCGCGTCACCGAGGATGACTTCACCCTGGTGCTCCGCGCCGCCGACGGGGCGCTCCATTCGCTGGACAAGACCCGCCTGCGCCGCCTGCGGAAGACCCCCGGACAGAGCCCCATGCCCTCCTACGCCGCTACGTTCTCCACCGACGAGCTGGACCACCTGGTTGCCTACCTGGCGAGCCGGAAGGGGGCGCCATGAGTCGCGGCCTGGGAGTGGCGCTCGCTGCCGCGCTCGCGGCGACGGCGCTCGAGGGCCAGGTCACCGACGCCCGGCTGCGGGCGGCGCGGCAGGAACCGGCCAACTGGCTCACCTACTCCGGCGACCTCGCGGCGCAGCGCTATTCGCCGCTCCGGCAGATCACGCCGGATAACGTGGCGTCGCTCCGGCCGGCGTGGATCTACCAGGCCACCATGCCGGGGCTCATGCAGACGACGCCGCTGGTCGCCGACGGCGTGCTCTACCTCACCGAGTTCCAGGGGCACGTGGTGGCGCTGGATGCGCGGAGTGGCCGGGTGCTCTGGCGCTACCAGCAGGCGCTGCCCGCCAACCTGCTCACCCTGGGTTTCGGGCCGACCAACCGCGGCATCGCGCTGCTCGACTCGACGGTCTTCGTCGCGGCGCCGGACGCGCGGCTGGTGGCGCTCGACGCTCGCTCGGGCGCGGTGCGCTGGATCGCGCCGGTGGCGGACAACGCCCTGGGCTACGCCATGACCGGTGCGCCGCTCGCCTTCGACGGCATGGTCGTGGTCGGCGTGAGCGGCGCGGAGGCGGGGATCCGCGGCTTCGTGGACGCCTATGACGCGCGGACCGGCGCGCGTCGCTGGCGGTTCCATACCATCCCCACGCCGGGGGAACCCGGCAGCGAGAGCTGGGGCGGCGATAGCTGGAAGACCGGCGGCGGTTCCACCTGGGTCACGGGGAGCTACGATCCCGCCCTCGGCCTGCTGTACTGGGGCGTGGGGAATCCGGGCCCGCTCTGGAATGGTGATGACCGCCCCGGCGACAACCTCTACACCTGCTCCCTGCTGGCGCTGGACGCGAGGACCGGCGCGCTCCGCTGGCACTTCCAGTACACCCCGCACGACACCCACGACTGGGACGCGGCGCAGATTCCGGTGCTGTTCGAGGGCCGGGTGCGGGGCGCGCCGCGCAAGCTGGTCTCCATGGCCAACCGGAACGGCTTCTACTACGTGCTGGACCGGGTCACGGGGGAGTTCCTCTCCGGCACGCCCTACATCCGGCAGAACTGGGCCGAGGGACTCGATGCCCGGGGGCGGCCGATCCTCCGGCCCAACATCGAGCCGACCGCCGAGGGCACGGACCTCATCCCCAACCTGCACGGGGCCAGCAACTGGTACAGCCCGGCCTACAGCCCGCGTACCGGGCTGTTCTACGTGGCGGCGCGGCAGATGGGGAGCCGGTACTACAAGTATCCCGTCAGCTACACACCGGGGCGGTTTTTCCTGGGCGGCGGGGAGTCGGAGTTTGGCGGCGACTCCGCCCAGGGGGCGGTGAAGGCGCTGGACCCGGTGACGGGGCGGGAACGGTGGAGCT
>CAZPER010000030.1:0-42776 GCA_964585655.1 uncultured Gemmatimonadaceae bacterium
CGGCGGAGGCCGGCGAGCGGCTCACGGAGCGACGGGCGGCGCGGCAGCCCGCGGCCCCGGATGACGCCCCGAACGTGCTTCTCCTGGTGCTGGACACCGTGCGGCGCCTGAACCTGAGCGTGTTCGGCTACGAGCGCCGCACCACCCCGGAGCTGGAGGCGCTGGCGGCGCGGGGGGTCCGCTTCGAGAACGCGCTCTCCACCGCGCCGTGGACCCTCCCCTCCCACGCCGGCATGTTCACCGGCCGCTGGGCCCATGAGCTGAGCGCCAGCTGGGCCACGCCGCTCGACGACTCCTTCCCGACGCTGGCGGAGGCCCTCGCCGCGCGGGGCTACCGCACCGCCGGGTTCGTGGCCAACGTCTCCTATGCCGGCCGCAGCGTCGGCCTCGGGCGCGGCTTCGGGTACTTCGAGGATGTGCCGGTCTCGCTGCTGCAGATTGCCCGGAGCGCGGCCTACACCAGCTGGATCACGTCACGGCCCGGCATCAAGCGGCGGCTCCCCTCCTACTACAAGAGCTACCAGCGGAAGAGCGCCGTCGAGGTCAACGCCGCGCTGCTCCGGTGGCTCGACCAGGACCCCGGGCGCCCGTTCTTCGCGTTCCTCAACTATTTCGACGCCCACGATCCCTACCGTCCGATCGCGCCGTTCGATACCGCGTTCTCCGCCCCGGCCTACCCGCCGACCCCGCCCTCCCGGCATGGCGGGAGCTTCGCGGATGATCGCCCCCGTTCCCCCCGGCCGTATGACCAGGCCATCGCTTCGATCGACGCCGAGATCGGGCGGCTGCTCCGGGAACTGGAGCGGCGGGGGCAGTTGCACAACACGCTCGTGATCGTCACCTCGGACCATGGTGAGGAGTTTGGCGAGCACGGGATGTATGGCCATGGGCACACGCTCAACCTCCAGGCCCTCAACGTCGGGGCGATCATGGCCCTCCCCGAACGAATCCCGGCAGGACTCCGGGTGACCCAGCGGGTCAGCCTCAGGGACCTGCCGGCCACGGTGCTGGACCTGACGGGGACGGGGCCCGCAGGGACCTTTCCCGGGGCCTCGCTGGCCCGGTTCTGGCTTAAGCCAGCAGCGGTGGCCGATACGCTGTTTGCGGAGACCCGTCTCGCCCGGAACCGGCCGGCATGGGATCCGACATCCGAGGGCGATCTGCAGAGCCTGTTCGCGACCGACCTGCATTTCATCCGTCACCCGGACGCGACCACCCAGCTGTACGATATCGCCAGGGATTCACTGGAAACCCGCAACCTTGCAACCGATCCGGCATTCAGCGGCACCGCCGGGCATCTGGGCCGCGTCCTGGATCGGGTGATGGGTGCGCCCAACCGGCGCAGCCCCTAGGAGTCGTTTGCATGACCCCCTCCCCCCATGACTGAGGCGGTTGCTCCGCGGCAGCCGCACCCGCTGGCCATCGCGGCGCTGGGCGGGCTCGCGGCCGGCGGCCTCGAGCTGGCGGGCTATGCCATCCGGCACGTCTTCCTGGGCGAGTTCCTGTTCCAGGGTCCGCACCTCATCTGGGCCGCGCCGGCGGCGAACCTGCTGGTGTACCTGGTGCTGGGCCTGGGGCTGACCCTGGGGGCGATGGTCATGCCCCGGCTGTTCACGACCGGCATGATCACCGGCATCGTCGCCGGCCTGGCGATGTTCGGGCTGCTCTACATCTTCCCGCAGGTGCACCGGGTGGCGAGCCTCATCCTGGCGCTCGGGGTGGGGGTGCAGACCGGACGATGGGCCTCCGGGCATCCCGGCGCCCTGGGCCGCGGTGTCCGCCGGCTGCTCCCCGCCGGCCTCGGTCTCGTGTTGCTGCTGGCGGCGGCCACCGGCTCCTGGCGGATGTATCGCGAGCACCGGGCGCTCCGCGCCATTGGCGAGGCCACCCCGGGGACCCCGAACGTCCTGCTGCTGGTGCTGGACACGGTGCGCGCGTTCAACCTGGGCATGTACGGCTACCCCCGCCCCACCAGCCCCAACCTCGACGCCTTCGCGGCGACGGGCGCGCGCTTCGAGCAGGCCTTCTCGACCGCGCCGTGGACCCTCCCCAGCCACGCCAGCCTGTTCACCGGGCACCTGGCCCACGAGTCGCGCGCCGACTGGATGGTCCCGCTCGAGGACACGGTACCGACGGTCGCGGAGGTGCTGTCCCGCTACGGCTTCGTCACCGCGGGGTTCTCCGCCAACACCGACTACGCCAGCGAGGAAGTGGGGCTGGCGCGCGGCTTCACCCGCTTCGAGGACTACACCCTCTCTCCGGCACGACTCCTCCGGCACTCGCAGCTGGCGCTGGCGGTGGCGCGCAACCGCACCCTGCGGCGGCTGCTCGGCGCGTACGACAACCTGGGCCGCAAGCACGCCCCGGAAGTCACCACCCGCATCCTCGACTGGCTGGACGACCGCCCGGCGGGGAAGCCGTTCTTCATCTTCGCCAATTACTACGACGCGCACCGGCCCTACCTGCCGCCGGCGCCGTGGAACCGGAAGTTCGCCACCGACGGCCTGAGCATTGATCCCCGGCTCGACCGCACCGGGCGCCCGGGGGATGCCGAGCGGGCCGAGCGGACCCAGGGGGCGATCGACGCCTATGACGGCGCGGTCGCGTATCTCGACAGTGAGCTCGGTCGTCTGTTCGCGGAGCTGGCGCGGCGGAAGCTCCTGACCAGCACCCTGGTGATCATCACGTCGGACCATGGCGAGGAGTTCGGCGAGCATGGCATCTTCGATCATGGCAACAGCCTGTACCGGCAATCGCTGCAGGTGCCGCTGGTGATCCGGCTCGACAACCGGATTCCTCCGGGCTCGGTGGTGGACGAGGCAGTCTCCCTGCGGGACATTCCCGCGACCATCACCGACCTCACCGGCCTCGGCTCCGGCATCCTCTTTCCCGGCCAGTCGCTGGCGGAGCGGGTGTTTGACCCTACCCGCCCGGCGGATACGATCTTCGCGATGGTGCGAAAGGCCATCCGGCAGCCGCCATCCTATCCCGCGGCGCAGGGTGACCTTTCCTCGGTGGCGATCGACAGCCTGCGCCTGATCCGCAACGTCGGCAGCGGGCACGAGGAGCTGTTCGACTTCCTGCGCGATCCCCGCGAAGCCTCCGACTTGCGCCCGTCGCCCCGCGGCGACAGCGCCGCGGCGCGGCTCGGCGCCCTCCTGCCCTCCCCTCCCAGCCCCCAGGCCGCGCCGTGAGCGAGACCACCACCGACACCCAGCCCCTCCCCCTGCCGGGCCTCCTCTGGCATACCCTCTGGTTCGGCATGGTCGCCGGGCTCCTCGAGGCGCTGATCCTCTTCACCCGGCGCTTCGCGATGCACCAGACGGTGTGGGTGAGCGACGATTTCGTGTGGATTGCGCCGCTCTCCTACGCCCTCTTCTTCCTGGTGCCGGGGGCGGTGCTGCTGCTGCTTCGTCTGGCGCGTCCGGCCTGGGCCACGCCGCGGATTGTCACCGGGCTGCTCACGGTGCCCACCGCGATGATCGCGAGCCTGGTGCTGCTCGGTGGCACGCTGCACTGGGCGGCACACCTGCTCCTCGCCACGGGAATCGCGGTGCAGGTGAGCCGGGTGGCGGGGCGCCCCGGTGCCCCGGTGGCGCGACTGGTCCGGCGCACCGCCCCGGCGCTGCTGGTCCTGCTGCTGGCGGTGTCGCTGGTGTTCCCGCCGGCCCGGCGCTGGCAGGAGCGGCGCGCCGCCGCCGGGCTCCCAGGCGCTCCCACCGGCGCACCGAACGTCCTGCTCATCATCTGGGACACGGTGCGGGCGCAGAGCCTGAGCCTCTACGGCTACAGTCGGGCCACGACTCCGCTGCTGGAGCGGCGTGCGGCCTCCGGCGTGGTGTTCGACCTGGCGCAATCCACCGCGCCGTGGACCGCGGCGTCCCACGGGAGCATGTTCACCGGGCGGCTCACCCAGGAGATGTCAATCGGCTGGCGGACCCCGCTCGACCGGGCGGACTCCACGCTGGCGGAGGCGCTGCAGCGCCGGGGGTACCGCACCGGCGGCTTCACCGCGAACCTGATCGCCACCACCCGTGAATCGGGGCTGGCACGCGGCTTCGGGCACTACGAGGACTTCGTGCTGTCCCGGGAGCTGTTCCTGCATTCCACCCTCGTGGGGCAGCGGATCAAGCGCTGGCGGCCGCTGGGCGGCGGTCCGCTCCGCTTCTACGACCACAAGCGGGCGGCCCAGGTCACCGACGCCTTCCTGGCCTGGAATGCGGGGCAACGGGACCAGCCCTACTTCGCGTTCCTCAACTACTTCGATGCCCACGATCCGTACTTCGCCCCGCCCGACTGGCGGGAGCGGTTCCCCACCGGGGACCGGCTGCAGAACAAGTACGACGCCGCCATCCAGTTGCTCGATGCCGAGGTGGACCGGCTGCTCGCGGAGCTGGAGCGACGGGGGCAGCTCGGGAACACGATCGTGATCCTGACGGCAGACCATGGGGAGCTGTTCGGCGAGCATGGATTGCATCAGCACGGCAACAGCCTCTATCAGCCGCTGCTGCACGTCCCGCTGGTCCTGTGGGGCGCGCCCGGACTGCCCGCGGGCACCCGCATCGCGGCGCCGGTGAGTCTGCGGGACCTCCCCGCAACGATCCTGTCGATGGTTGCACCCGGCGGCCCCCATCCCTTCCCCGGCGCCTCGCTGAGTCGGGCGTGGGAGGCGGGGGCGCTGGCGGCGGACACGCTGGTGTCGGGGGCGCCCAAGGGGATCGGGACCCCGCCGAATGAGCCGGTGACCCGGGGGAACATGAGCTCGCTCTTCGCGGGGTCGATGCAGTACATCCTCAATGGTGACGGGATCGAGGAGCTGTATGACGTCGCGGCCGACCCGGGCCAGCTCACCAACCTCGCGGCCGACAGCTCCCGCCTCGGTCCCTGGCGGTCGGCGCTCGGCGTCCGGGTGCCCCCCGCCTGGCACCCGGAGCTTCGCCGATGACGGAGCCACAGCGGGGGCTGCTGCTGCGCGCGGCCGCGCTCGGCGTGGCCAGCATCGCCCTCGCGAGCGGGCTGCTGGAGGCACTCTTCCTGGTCCTGCTGCGCCTGTGGCATGGCTTCGCGTGGAGCGGCCCGGATGCGTTCTGGATGGCGCCGCTGGCGTACCTCGCCTTCTACTCCGTGGCGGCAGCGCCGCTGCTCCTGCTGGCCTGGCTCTGGCCCCGGGTCGCACGCCTCCAGCTCCTGCTGGCCCCGTTCCTGGTGGCGTCCTGCTACTGCCTGCTGCTGGTGGCTTTCACCACGAGCCTCCACTGGAGCGCGCGGCTGCTGCTGGCACTGGGGCTGGGCCTCACCGCCTCGCGGCGGCTGGCTGCGCGCCTGACCGTACCACGCCAATGGCTGCCGGTGGCGGGCTCGCTGCTCGGGGCAGTCGGGGTCGCGGCCGCCGTCGTGGTCGGGGGCCCGGCGCTGCTGGAGCGATGGCGGGAAGGGGGCGCGCGTCGCGGAGCCCCGAGCGTCCTGCTCATCATTCTCGATACCGTGCGGGCCAAGTCGCTGAGCCTCTACGGCTACGCGCGCCCCACCACGCCGAACCTCGGGCGGTGGGCCGCCCGGGCGGTGGTGTTCGATTCCGCATACGCCCCCTCCTCCTGGACCCTGCCCTCCCACGCTTCCTACTTCACCGGCCGCCCCCACCGGGAGCTCAGGGTGGACTGGCTGGAGCCGCTGGCGGATTCGGTGCCGGTCATCGCCGAGGCGTTCGCGCAGGCGGGTTACCGCACGGGGGGCTTTGCCGCCAACTGGTTCTATACCACGCGGGAGTCGGGGCTGGCCCGCGGGTTCGCGCACTACCGGGACCTCCGTCGTTCCGCCAAGCAGCTGCTCCTCCATTCGGCGCCGGGGCAGCTGCTGGTGAGCCGCCACCCCGGCCACTACGATCGCGAGCGTGACGTGCACCGGAAGGACGCGTCGGTGGTCAGTGAGGAGTTTCTGGCATGGGCGGCGCAGGACTCCACCGAACCCTACTTCGCCTTCCTCAACTATTTCGACGCCCACAAGCCGTACGCCACGCCGCCGGGGGGGAACCCGAATTTCGGGGGGATGAGGGCGGCGGTCGACGGCTATGACGCCAACATCTGGTATCTCGACCGGGAGCTGGGGGCGCTGCTGGAGGAGCTGGAGCGGCGCGGAACACTCGAACACACCTGGGTGGTGATCACCTCCGACCACGGCGAGCTCTTCGGCGAACACGGGCTGCAGGGGCATGGCAACAGCCTCTATGGCCCATCGGTGCACGTCCCGATGATGATCCTGGGCCCGGACCTGCCCAAGGGGCGGCGCATCACCCACCCGGTGACGGTCACCGATGTGGCCCGCACCCTGCTCGACTTGGCCGGCGTGGCCGCGCCGGAGATCGAGGGAGAATCCCTGGCCGCGTGCTGGACGGATCCAGCGTGCGGGGACACCGTGGCACCGGTCATCGGGGCGGCGCTCAGCCGGCCCGAGGAGGTCCCCGCGACCGACTCGCTCCGGGGCCGCCCCTGGGTGGCCGCGTTCAGCAACGGGTGGGAGTACCTCCGCCACGCCGACGGCGAGGAGGAGCTGTATCGCCTTCCCGGCGATTCCAGCGAGGCGCAGAACCTCGCCGACGACCCCGCCCTGGCGGACACCCTGGCCCGGCTGCGGGAAGGGGCTCGCCGGTTCGAGCTGCCGGGCACAGCCGCACCCGACACGATGCCACCTGACGTGACACCCCATGCTTCGACGCCGCCGCAGGGCCATCGGTGATCACGATGACGGGGACTGAGGCGCCACCCCGGCCGGGCGCGCGGCAGGTGCTGACCCTGGCGACCTGGCTCGGCATCATTGGCGGACTGCTCGAGGTGGCGCTGGTCTTCTATCGCCGCGCGGCCGACGGGGAGTTCACCGGGCGCCCCCGGGACCTGCTGTGGCTCGCGCCCCTGACCTACGCGCTGCTCTACCTGCTCTGGGCCGGGCTGGTGCTCCTGGTGTCGGGGAAGTGGCGGCGGCTCTCGCCCCTCCCCGTCGTCGGATTCGGCTGCGGCAGCGCGATCGTGGCGAGCCTGCTCACCACCCACTTCGGCCCCCGGCTGCACCCGGCAGCGGTCCTGCTGCTTGGCCTGGGCGCCGGCCTCCAGCTCGCCCGCATGCTGGGCCGGAACGGCGGCCTGTTGCCGCTGGTGCGACGGACGACCCCCTGGCTGCTGCTCGCGCTGCTGCTGATCGCGGTGGGAAGCGTGGGCCGGCGAGCCTGGCAGGAGCGGCGCGCGCGGGCCGGCCTCCCGGCCGCCGCCGCCGGCGCCCCAAACGTCCTCCTGCTGGTGCTCGACACGGTGCGGGCGGCGAGCCTCAGCCTCTACGGGCACAACCGCCCCACCAGTCCCACGATGGAGCGGGTCGGGCACGAGGGCGTGGTCTTTGACCAGGCGCTCGCCACCGCCCCGTGGACCCTGCCGAGCCACGCCAGCATGTTCACCGGCCGCTGGCCGCACGAGCAGACCACCAGCTGGTTCCGGCCCATGGACAAGTCGGACTCGACCCTGGCGGAGGCGCTCGCCGGGCGCGGGTACGCCACCGGCGGATTCGTCGCCAACCTGCTCTACACGGATTACGAGAAGGGCCTGGGGCGGGGCTTCCAGCGCTACGCCGACTTCGGGTTCGGCCTGGCGACGATGCTCAACAGCTGCACTCTCACCCGCCGGCTGGCCGGTGCACGGTCGCTCCGGGTCCTGCTGGGCACCGACGAGATGCTCACCCGGAAGCACGGCACCGATGTCAACGCCGAGTTCCTGGCGTGGCAGGCCGGGCTCGAGGGGCGGCCGTTCTTCGCGTTCCTCAACTACTTCGACGCCCACGATCCCTACATCCCGCCCCCGGAGTGGTTCCGCCGGATCGCCGGGTACGAGCGCCGCGACGAACTGAGCCCGCTCCGGCGGCTCGGCATCCTGCAGCGCCGGGACGGGATGCGCCCGGAGGAGATCCTGTACGAGCGGGACGCCTACGAGGCGGCCATCGCCTGGTTGGACGCGATGATCGGGGAGCTGCTCACCGAACTGGAGCGGCGCGGTGCCCTGGAGAACACCATCGTGGTGATCACCTCGGACCATGGTGAGGAGTTCGGCGAGCACGGCGTCTTTCTCCACGGACACACGCTCTATCGCGACGCCATCCATGTTCCGCTGGTGATCCGGGCGCCGGGGCGGGTCCCCGCCGGGGTCCGGGTGGCGCCGCCGGTGAGCCTCCGCGACCTCCCCGCCACGCTCCTCTCCCTGGCCACGGCCACGCCGAACAAGACCTTCCCCGGCGGCAGCCTGGCGCGGTACTGGAGCGGTGGCCTCCAGCAGGCCGAGCCGGTCCTGAGCGAAGTACAGCAGGCGGTTCGCATGCCGGAGTGGTATCCGGCGGCCGGCGGTACGCTCCGCGCCCTGACCGACACCAGCCATCACTTCATTCTCAACCCCACGGGGCCGCCGCAGCTGTTCGACTGGCGGGCGGATCCGGAAGAACGGGTCAACCTCGCCGGCACCGCGGCGGGGGACTCGCTGGTACCGCGCTACGAGGCGCCGCTCCGGGCGCTTCCCCCCTTTCCGAGTCCCTCGCGCAAGGTGGAGTTTCCGTGACGCCGGAGCGGTGGAGCCGGGACCGGTGGTTCCTTGGCGTGCTGGCCGGCTCGGCCCTGCTCAAGCTGGTGCTCGCCTTCGTGGTGCGGAACGACGCCGCGATCCTCGACGAGGCCGCCTATCTGGAGCTGGCCCAGGGGCTGGCGGCGGGCCGCGGGTTCGACGGCACCTTCCGTCCCCCCGGTTACCCCGCGTTCCTCGCCGTCTGGCTCTGGCTCGGCGCCGGCACGCTGGGTGCCCGCCTGGTGCAGGTGGGGCTATCCGCGGCCTCCACCGTCATCGTCTACCGGCTCGGCGCCCGCGCGGGCGGGATCCGGGTGGCCCGGGTCGCGGCGACGGTGTTCGCGTTCGATCCGGTGCTGATCGCGTTCTCCCACCGGCTCTGGTCCGAGACCGTGTTCATCACCCTGCTGCTGCTGGCGGTGGACCTGCTGGTGCGCCCCTGGCAGGAGCGCTCGCTGGCCCGGACCGCGGCGGCGGGGGTGCTGTTCGGACTGGGCGCGCTGATCCGTCCCATGCTGGTCACCGCCCTTCCGTTCCTGGCCCTCTGGCTGTTGTGGGAAGGATGGCTGGGCCGGCGGGAGGGAGCCGGGCTGCAACTGGTCGGCCGTGGGCTGCACCTGGCGCTGCTCGCCGGGGTGATGTTTGCGCTGATCCTGCCCTGGACCGCGCGGAACCAGCGCACCACCGGGACATTCATCCTGATCGACAGCAACGGCCCATTCAACATCCTGGTGGGGAGCCAGCCCGAGTCGCGCTTCGTGGACAAGGACGATCTCTGGTCAGACCGGTACGGCGTCGTCGATGGGCGAGCCTACACCGAACTGGTGCGGGAGGACGCGGCCCGGGCGCAGGCCGGCGCCATGCGTCAGGCCAGGGCCAATATCGCCGCGGACCCCGCCGGCTTCCTGGCCAAGTGCCTCTGGGAGGCGGGCCACTTCTGGACCCTCGACTCCTTCCTGCTGCGCCACCTGCGCAACGACTGGTACGGGAAGGGCGTCCCGGGGTGGGTGACGCCGCTGGCCACGCTGCTTGCCGCCGGCTTCTTCGCGGCGCTGGCCCTCAGCGGGCTCGCGGGCCTGCTCACCGCGCTGGACGTTCCGGTGCTCCGGCTGGGACTGCTGCTGCTGCTCCAGTCGCTGTTCCTCTTCGGCGCCACCTACGCCCTCTCCCGCTATTCGGTGCCGCTCCGGCCGTTCCTGGCGCTGGGGGCCGCGGTGCTGCTGGCGGGTCCGGTCACGCCGCGGGACCGGTGGCGCGCGCTCGGAGGGGGCCGCCGGCTGGTGGCGGTGCTGGCGCTGCTGCTCGTCTCCCTGAGCTGGGTGCGGGACCTGCCGCTCCTGACGGACCTGCTCCGGAACGAAGGCGCCGGTCACCGCTTCCGGATGGAACAGACTCCGACCCCGGGCTCCTGAGCCATGACCGCCATCCTCCTTGCCATCTTCCTGGCGCTGCTCGCCCTCGGGGCTCCCGGCCGCGGCCGGGGGCTCATCGCCCTGCGCGACCTGACCCGCACGCTGTTCGCCTCCCGGATCGTGGTGCCCACGGTGGTGGTGCTCGCGCTGGTCGCGGTGCTGGGCCGGCGCTACCTGGACGTGACGGCGTACGCCGAGCGCGTGGCGGTCACCAGCGTGGGGTTCCTCGCGCTCTACGTGCTGGCGGACCGGCTGGAATGGGGCTCGAGCCGGATCGTGTCGTGGTGTGACCGGCGCACCCTGCCCCAGCTGCTCCTGGCCGGCACGATCGCCAGCCTGCTCGCCGGATGGCGGGTGCTGGAATTCTTCCCCCACGTGAGCGACGAGGTCGCCTACCTCTTCCAGGCCAAGGCGATGTCGCAGGGCGCGCTGAGCTTCCCCGCCCCCGATCCCGCCGGCTCCTTCGTGTTCATTCACACGATGGTGGAGCACGGCCGCTGGTTCGGGATCATGAACCCGGGGTGGCCCGCCCTGCTGGCACTGGGAGAGGCGATGCGCGCCCCGTGGCTGATCAACCCACTGCTCGGGGCCCTCGCGCTGTGGCTGTTCAACGGCTTCTTCCGTGAGGCGGGATTCACCAGCCGCACCCGGCGGCTGGCGCTGCTGCTGCTGGCGGTCTCGCCGTTCCTGCTGTTCATGAATGGCACCTTCATGGCCCACCCGGCCAACCTGGCGCTGTTCGGCGCGTTCTGCTGGAGCTGGGCCCGGCTGCTGCGCACCGAGTCCCGCCGCGATGCGGTCCTCGCTGGGCTGGCGCTGGGCGTCAACCTGCTGGTGCGGCCGATCGACGCGGTGGCGGTGAGCCTCCCCTTCGCCCTGCAGGGCCTGCTCCGGCTGCGGCGGAACCCGCGCCTGCTTCCGCTCTTCGCGATCACTACGATCGTGGCCAGCGGCGGGGTGCTGCTCACCCTGCTCTACAACCGGGCGCTCACCGGCGACGCGATGGTGATGCCGATGAGCCGGTACTTCGAGCTGCGGAATCCCCTCGAGCGCTTCGGGATGGGCTTCGGCGCCGACATGGGCACCAAGATCCACGGCGACGAATGGCCCGGCTTCTACCCGGCGGACGCGGTGGCGGTGAGCAGTTACCGGCTGGCGCAGCTCTTCCTGGATCTCTTCGGCCTCCCCATCCTGCCGGTGGCCGCGCTGGCCCTCGCCGTCGTGCGCCGCCGGGACTGGGACGAGTGGTTCACCGTCCTGCTCGGCACCATCGCCGCCATGGTCGGGGTGTACTTCTTCCACTTCTACCACGGCATCGCGTACGGTTCCCGCCACCTCTACCTTGCCGCGCCGGCGCTCGCCCTGGCGATGGCCCGGCCGGCCGCGGACTGGCTGGAGCGGGGGACCCCCGAGGTGACCCGGCGGGGGCGCGCGGTGGTGGTCGCGCTGCTGGCATTCACCCTGCTCTTCGCCTACCCCCCGCTCTACCGCGAGTACGGGCAGCTGTACCGGAACGTGGATGGACGGGTACGGGATGCGGAAAGTGTGACCCGGCTCACCAACGCCCTGGTCTTCGTGGATGAAGCCCGGTGGGGCTGGAAATTCACGTTTCCGCTCAACGATTACCCTCTGGAGGAGAACCGGGTACTCTTCGTCCGGGACTCGGCCGCGCTCAACCCCCGTGTGGCCGAACGTTTCCCCGGTCGTCAGTCCTATCGCCTGACGATCGAACGCGACGGCGGCGTCGCCCTGACCCCGCTCGCAGGACCCCGAGAATGAGCCCGCCCCGATGCCCGAGACCATCCGCCCCCGCCCGCTCCACGCCGCACTGACCCTCCTGGCCCTCGGGCTGGGCACCTGGACCTGCAGCAATGCCTCGGGACCGAACGGGGGCGGTGGAGGGGGCGGCATCGACACCCTGCCTCCGCCGGCGCCGAGCGAGAGCCTCATCGTGGCGTTCTCGACCTACCTCGGTGGCACCCAGACCGATATGGTCCGCGACGTCGCGGTGACTCCACAGGGCAACCTCGTCGCGGTCGGCAGCACGCAGTCCACCGGGTTCCCGACACCCGGCACCGGGTTCGATCACAGCTTCGCCACCGGCAGCGCCTACCTGAGCGATGCCTTTATCCTTGGGCTCACGCCACAGGGAGTGCCGCTCTGGTCCAACCTGATCGGCGGGGTGAACTTCGAGCGGTTCTACGCGGTGGAGGTTTCGCCGGGTGGCAGCATCTTTACCTCCGGCCGGGCCGGCGCTGCCTTCCCGGTCACCGCGGGTACGTTCCAGGCCACGTTCGCGGGGGGCGGGGGCGGCCTCCCCTATGGGGCACAAGACGGGCTGGCCTGCCGCTTCGCTGGCGACGGGAGTGCCATGACCTGGTGCAGCTACTTTGGCGACAGCGACGATACGCCGGCGCGGGATGTGGCGGTTGACGCGGCCGAGAACCTGTACATCGTCACCTCCGATTCAATGGATACCTACCCCGCCGCCTGGTTTGCCGGCAGCTACCAGCCGACCCGGAAGGGGAAGTCGGACGCGGTGGTGGCGAAGCTCTCCAGTGACGGCACCCAGGTGCTCTGGGCCACCTACATCGGCGGCTCGCTGGACGAGAACCACGCCAACTCGGTGCGGGTGGACGCCACCGGGGTCTATCTCCTGACCTTCACCCATTCCGCCGACATGCCCACCACGGCGGGCGCCGCGAGCCGGACGCTGCGGGGCCCCACCGACCTCTACGTCGCCAAGCTGAGCCTCGACGGCAAGACCCTTATCTACGGCACCTACCTTGGCGGCTCCGCGGGCGAGGCGGCGGAGACCCACCAACTGGCGATCGACGCCCAGGGGGACGCCTACGTCACCGGGATGACCAGCTCGAGCGACTTCCCCACCACCTCCGCCGCCGCCCAGCCCAGCTATGGCGGAGCCCCGCGCGACGGCTTCGTGGCCAAGATCTCCCCCACCGGCGGGCTGATCGCGGCGACGTACATCGGCGGGAACAACGAGGACTTTGGGGAGGGCATCGGGATCGACGCGGCCGGCAACGTGGTGCTGAGCGGCGCCACAAGCTCGCCGGACTTCGCCACCAACCAGGCCAGCGGCACGCCGGGCGGCGGGCAGGATGCCTTCCTGGTTCGCCTCACCCCGAACCTGGGCCGGGTGATCAACAGCCTGCGCTTTGGCGGGGCCGGGAACGACATCGGCCGCGGCATCGCCACCGCGGCCGACAGCTCGATCATCTTCGTGGGCATGACGTCGTCGGCCAACTGGCCGATGACCGGCGCCTACCAGCCGACCCACGGGGGCGCCAGCGACGGCTTCATCGTGCGGCTGGCGCCGGCCAACTAGCGCGACACCTCGCGGGCCCGGGCACGGAGCCCCACCAGCGCGGCGCCGTCAAGCCAGCGCCCGGCCCGCGCCACGCCACTCACCCGGCGGACGTTGGCGATGTCGACCAGCGGGTCGGCATCGAGCAGCACCAGGTCCGCCACCTTCCCCGGCTCCACCGTTCCCAGCGAGTCCAGCAGCCCGAGAAAGCGCGCCGGTTCCCGGGTGGCGGCCTGCAGCGCCTGCAGCGGCGTCATCCCGGCCGCGACCAGCAATTCCAGCTCATCATGCAGCGCGACCCCGGGCAGGCGGGTGCCACCGGGCCCGTCGGTACCCGCCATGACCGGGACGCCGGCGCGGATCATTCCACCCAGGATGGCGAGCTCGCGCCGGTAGAGCGCGTGCGGGAGCGCGGTGTCACCGGCCCAGCGGATGTCGGGAGGGGGCTCGCCACCATCCGGCGTGGCGTAGGCCGCCAGCGCCTCCGCGAGCGCCGCCGAGGGGGGAAGCAGGCGGATGTCCCGGAGCAGCACCAGGGTGGGCACCTGCCAGGTCTCGTGCTGCCGCAGGATCGCGATCACGCTGTCGGTCTTCGCCTCCTGCTGGGAGGCCAGCATCCGGCGGTAGCGGTCGCGGAAGTTCTCCTCGGGATCCGACAGCCCGATCCGGGTGAGCAGCCGCCGCCACCACCCACCCTCTGCCACGGCGTCCGCGCGGATCCCTGACTCCTCCGAGGCGCACGCCAGGACCACCCCATCGAGGTGTTCCAGCGAGCGCTGCCCCATCCGGGCCGCCTCCACCACGCCGAGATCGAGGGTCGAGTGGCCCACCACGTCGAACCCGGCGGCGTTCGCCACCTGGAACAGCAGGTAGAAGTACCGCCCTGGCAGCCCGTCCACCTTCACGAAGTCCGCGCCGCCCTGCTGCAGCAGTTCCACCGAGCGGCGCACATCGGCGTCGGAGGCGATCGGGTACGGCGCGCCCGGCACCACCGGGTTCTTCCCGAGCTTCTTGCCGGTGATGACCAGGCGGGGGCCCAGCACCGCCCCGCGCGCCACTTCCTCCCGCCAGCGGGCGAGGACCGCGAGGTCCCCCGCCATGTCCCGCACCCCGGTGACACCGGCCGCGAGCAGCAGCGCGAAGGTGTAGTCCCGGTTTCGCTCGAACCCGGCGGCACGGTCCTCACCGGGAAAGAGCGGCCGGTTGGCCAGGTGGGTGTGCATGTCCCAGAGGCCGGGAATGAGGTACTTGCCCCGGCCGTCCACCAGCCGTGCGCCGCGGGGCAGCCTGGCCTGGCGGGCGGTGGTGATGGCCTGAATGCGCCCGCCGCTCAAGACGACGGTCATCCCCGGAGCCGGAGGGGCGCCCGTCGCCGAAATGACCGTCACGTCCCGGATCACCACCGGGACGACGGTGTCCTGCACCCGGGCCGGGCCGGGAGCGAGCGATGCGACGAGCGCGAACAGAGTCGAGAGGACCATCTTCACCGGGTCAGAGGGATGGAGAGGGGTCGGGGCACAATCCAAGCCAGATGGCAGAGTGAGGGAGCCGCTCCACGGTCCCCCGGCGCAGGCCATGGCGGCGGGTTGGAGGTCTCATGTAACATATTACCCTGAAACAGGTTATCCTCCTGCTTCAGGATAGCCAGCACGCCATCATCAAGGGTGTCGTTCTTGCCCCAGTGGCTCAGCCCTTGCTGAGCAGGGGCCGTCACCACTCATGCACAACCGGATGCCAGACAAGAAGTTACTCAGAATCCTCGGGCTCATCCTCATCCTCGCCGGCCTGGCCCTGGCCGCCGGGGGCCTGGCCACGTGGGTCTCCCCGGCCAACCGGCACCATGCCGAGGATGTGACCCGGGGCCTCTGGCTCTTCAAGGGGCTGCTGGTCGTCCACGGGCTGTTCTTCCTCTTCTGGTACCGGATTCCCGACCTCACGAGCGGCGCTGCGCTGCTCTCTCCCCGGGTGCTTGCCCGCGGCGGCGCGGAACCAGCCTGGGCCCGGTGGGCGGCGTTCGCGCTGATTCTCCTGGGACTCGCCCTCCGGCTTCCCGGACTGAACCAGGGACTCTGGTTCGACGAGATCCAGACCCTGGTGGAATATGTCCGGCTCCCGATCGGCCAGATCCTCACCACCTTCGACAGCCAGAACCAGCACGTCCTCTATTCCCTGGGCGCCCGGGCGGTCACTTCGGTGGCGGGGGAGAGCGCCTGGGCGCTGCGGCTACCCGCGGTCCTGTTCGGGACGGCGAGTCTCTGGGCCACCTGGTGGCTCGGACGGCAGGTGGCGGGGTGGCGTGAGGGACTGCTGGCCACGGCGCTCCTCGCCGTGTCGTACCACCACGTCTGGTTCTCCCAGAACGCCCGCGGCTACACCGGCATGCTGCTCTGGACCGTGCTCGCCACCGGCTGCTTCCTTCGGCTCCTCTCCGGCAAGTACGAGGATGGCCGCCGGCTGGCGCTCGGCTACGGCGTCATCATGGCACTCGCGGTGTACACGCACGCCACCGCGGCGCTGGTGGCGGTGGCGCACGCGATCCTGCTGCTGCTGCTGGTGATCAAGCGCTGGCCCGAGAGCCGGAGCGGGCCCGCCGCCGCCGCGCTGCTCGCTCTGGTGCTCTCCGGCAGCCTGTCGCTGCTGCTCTATGCCCCGGTGCTGCCGCAGTTCCTGGGTACCCTGACCGAGCCATCGGCCTTCCATGCGGAGACCGAGTGGCAGAGCCCGGCCTGGCTGGCGCTGGAGGTGATGCGCGGCCTGGCGCAGGGGCTGCCCGGCGGGTGGGTCACCCTCGGCCTCGGCGTGGCCGTCCTGGGCACCGGTGTCCTCAGCTACGCCCGGCAGAGCGCCGCCGTACTCACCTCGCTGCTCCTGCCCGGGCTGGTGACCCTGGCCGCGGTGATCCTCCTGCGGCACAACCTCTGGCCCCGGTTCTTCTTCTTCTCCGCGACGTTCGCCGTGCTGATCGTGATTCGCGGCGGCTTCGTGCTGGCGCGCCGGGTTCTGGGAGAGCGCGGCCCGACGGCCGCCGTCGCCGGCACCGTGGTGGTGTGCCTCGCGAGCGCCCTGACCGTGCCCCGCGCGTGGGGCCCCAAGCAGGATTTCGGGGGGGCGATGGGATACGTCGAGACTCACCGCGCGGCCGCGGATGGCGTGGCGACGGTGGACCTCACCAGCTATCCGCTGACCCGCTATTATGCCCGCGACTGGGCCCAGGTGGAGCAGCTCGAGGAGCTGCAGGCGGTGGAGCGGGCGCACCCACGCACCTGGCTGCTCTACACCTTCCCGGTCCGGCTGGCCGCCGCGTACCCGGAGATCTGGACCCACCTGCAGGCGAACTACGATTCGGTCGCGACCTTTCCCGGCACCGTCGGCGGCGGGGCGATCATCGTGCTGGCCAGCCGGCCGGTCCCGGCCACCGCCGCGGATTCCGCCTCCACCCCGAGGGCCCCCGAGTGATCGAGGACGTCTACGAGGACGCCGCCGGCGTCCTGCCCCACGCCGTCAGCGTGGTGATCCCCGCCTACAACGAGGGGGCCCACGTGGCGCAGCAGGTGCGGGACGTGGAGCAGGTCCTGCGGCAGAGCGGCTGGACCTACGAAATCATCGTGGTGGATGACGGCAGCCGCGACAACACGGCCGAAGAAGCGAGCGGCACCGGCGCGCGGGTGCTGCGCCGCCGGCCCAACCGCGGTTACGGCGCGGCGCTCAAGCTCGGCATCCACCGGGCGAAGCACGACTGGATCCTGATCACCGACGCCGATGGCACCTACCCCGTAAGTGCCATCCCGGTGCTCCTCGCCGCCGCCGACCGGAACGCCATGGTCGTCGGCGCCCGCACCGGCCAGACGGTGCAGGTGCCGCTGCTCCGGCGGCCGGCCAAGGCCTTTCTCCGCTGGCTGGCAAGCTACCTGAGCGAGCGCCCCATCCCGGACATCAACTCCGGGCTCCGGCTGATGCGGCGGGACCTGATCGCGCGCTACGAGCACCTGCTGCCCAACGGGTTCTCGTTCACCACGACCATCACCCTCGCGGCCAACTGCAACGGCCACCCGGTCGAGTACATCGCCATCGACTACCATGCGCGGAAGGGGGAATCAAAGATCCGCCCCCGCCACGCCTATGACTTTGCGCTGCTCACCTTCCGGACCATCGTCTATTTCAACCCGCTGAAGGTGTTCATTCCCATCGGGGCCGGCCTGGCCCTGGTCGGCCTGGCGAAGCTGGGGTACGACATCTGGAAGGACAATCTCTCCGAGACGGTGGTGCTCTGCTTCCTCGGCGCGCTGATCGTCTGGGCGGTAGGGTTGCTGGCGGACCAGAACGCCCGGATCGGCCTCAAGCGATGAAGGTCTGGCTCAAGGTCCTGGTGAGCGTCGGGCTGCTGGCGCTGCTGGCCTGGGTGCTGCCCTGGCACCAGGTGGAAGCGGCGATCTCCCGGCTCTCCGCCGGGACCTGGGCGCTGGTGCTGCTCGGTTTCGTGCTGGGCCACGCCCTCGGGGTCCTCAAGTGGCGGCTCTTCGTCAACGCCGGGCATGCGGCGCTCCGGGTGGGCGACGCGGCGCTCTGCTACGGCGCCGGCCTCTTCGCCAACCTCTGTCTGCCGAGCATCGTGGGGGGCGACGTGCTGCGGATGGCGCTGGCGGGGAAGTTCACCCGGCGCCCCGAGGCGGCGTTTCTCGGCGGGGTGCTGGACCGGCTCACCGACATGATCGCGATGGCTCTCCTTGTCGCCGGCGGTGCCCTGTTCGCCCGGGGGGCGCTGCCCGACTGGGGCGAGGGCATCTTCACCGTGGGGCTGGTGGTCGGCGTCGCCGCGCTGGCGTTCGCGCTCCCCTTCGTGCTCCGCCGGCCGATCCGCCGCTGGCCCCGGAAGCTCCGCCGACCCGTGGCACGCACCCTGGTGGCCTTGCGCCGACTGGTGCGGGACCCCGCCCACGGACTGCAGGGCCTCGGCCTCTCGCTCACCATCCAGGGGAGCTTCGTGCTGCTCAATGCCTGGATGGGCCGGGGGCTGGGCATCGACGTGCCGCTGGCCGTCTGGTTCCTGGTCTGGCCGCTGGCCAAGATCGCGGGCCTGATGCCGATCAGCCTGGGCGGGCTCGCGGTCCGGGAAGCGACGCTGGCCGCGCTGCTCACTCCCTTTGGGGTGCCGTTTGCGCTCGGCGTGGTCTGCTCACTCCTCTGGCAGACCGTCCTCATCGGGGGCGGGCTCATCGGCGGCCTGGTCTGGCTGGTCCTCAGCCGGACCCGCCAGGGAACCGTGGACCGCCCCGTCGCCATCATCCACCAGGTCACTCATCCCGAGCATGGCTGAACCGCGTATCGTCATCCTCGGCGCCGGCCCCGCCGGCGTCGGCGCCGCCTGGAAGCTGCGCACCACCGGCAAGGCCCGCGTCACCGTCATCGAGCAGCAAGCGGTTGTCGGTGGCAACGCCGGCAGTTTCGACGGCACCTTCCAGCGCCTCGACTACGGCAGCCACCGGCTGCATCCCGCCTCCGAGCCCGGGATCCTGGCGGACATCAAGCAGCTGCTTGGCACCGACCTGCTCGACCGCCCGCGTCACGGCCGGATCCACCTGCGCGGCAAGTTCGTGCACTTTCCGCTCAAGCCGGTGGACCTCCTGCTCCGACTGGACAAGGGGTTCACGGTCGGCACGCTGGGAGACATGGCGCGAAAGGCCATCGGCGCCAAGCCGGACGAGGGGGACACCTTCGCCTCGGTGCTCTGGGCCAATCTCGGCCCGACCATCTGCCGCGAGTTCTACTTCCCGTACGCGGTGAAGCTCTGGGGGCGGGCTCCGGAGGAACTCTCCGGGATTCAGGCCCGGCGGCGGGTCTCGGCCGGTTCCTTCGGCAAGCTGGTGAAGAAGGTCCTCTCCTCCGTGCCCGGGCTCAAGCCGAAGGGCTCGGGGCGGTTCTTCTACCCGAAGCGCGGCTTCGGGCAGATCTGCGAGGCCTACGCGGACGCTGCCCGGCAGGCGGGGGCGGAGTTCCGGATGGAGACCCGGGTGACCGGACTGGTCCCACCCGCCGCGGAGCCGGGCCGGTGGACGGTGCAGGTGGAGGGGAAGGACGGTTCCCAGCGCATCGAGGCGGACTATGTCTGGTCCAGCATCCCGATCACCGTGCTGGCCCGGGCCATGGGCGAGCGGGTCCCCGCCGAGGTGCGCCAGGCCGCCGGCCAGATCAGCTACCGCGCCATGCTGCTCATCTACCTGGACCTGCCGATAGACCGCCTGACGGAGTATGACGCGCACTATTTTCCCGGCGCCGACATCCGGATCACGCGCCTGTCAGAGCCGAAGCACTACGCGGACCGGACGGAACTCAAGGGCCGGACCACCCTCTGCGCCGAGCTGCCGTGTGACCTCGACGACGCCACCTGGAAGCTGAGTGATGCGGCGCTGGGGGAGCTGGTGGCGCAGGACCTGGCCAGGGCCGGGCTCCCGCTGCCGGCGGCCCCGAGCGCGGTGTACACCCGCCGGCTGCGGCAGGCGTACCCGATCTACCTCAATGGGTACGAGGTGCCCTTCGGGGTGCTCGATCGGTGGGCGGAGGGGCTGCCCCGCCTGCTGAGCTACGGCCGGCAGGGGCTCTTTGCGCATGACAACACCCACCACGCCCTCTTCATGGCCTACTGCGCCACCGAATGTGTGGAGGGGGATGGATTCGACTGGGCCCGGTGGGCCGCGTTCCGCGAGGTCTTTCGCACCCACGTGGTGGAGGATTAGCCCCACCTGTTGCGCCGACGCCACACCCGTCGCCGTTGGGCGACGGTCCCGGGGTTCCGGGGGGAATTCCGGGCGGTTGGGGGAATCGCGTGGCCGGGGGTCGGGCTTCCGGGTATCCTTCCGGTAAGCCTACGCAGGGCATGAGCTTTGCACTTTGAGCAGGCTTCCGAACGCACGCCGTCCCGTTGCACCAAGCCAGGAGCTGGAATGAACCCGCTCAAGCGCATCGCCCGCCACGCGCGCCTGACGAGCTACTCCTACCGTGACATGGACAGTCCGCCCTTCCTGGTGCTGTTCATCAACAGCATCTGCAACATGAAGTGCGAGCACTGCTTCTACTGGACCAGCCTGAACAAGAAGGACGATCTCTCCCAGGAGGAGATCTTCGCCCTGTCGGATTCGCTCGGTCCGATCGAGAACCTGAATCTCTCCGGCGGCGAACCGTTCCTGCGCAAGGAATTCGGCGCGATCTGCCGCAAGTTCATCCGGACCAACGGCGTCAAGCAGATCTACGTGCCGACCAACGGCTACTTCACCGAGCGCTGCATCGCGGCGATCCGTGAGACCCTGAAGGAGCCGGGGCTGGAGCTGTTCGTGGCGGAGATCTCGCTCGACGGCATGCCCGAGTTCCACGACAAGTTCCGGGTGGCCCGCCACGCCTTCAAGAAGGCCATGGAGACGTACGACGCCCTGATCGAGCTGCAGAAGGAGGACCCCCGGGTCCGGGTGCACTCGATCTCCACGGCCACCGACGTCAACATGGAAGAGATCAAGCGGCTCACCACCTATCTGTACGAGCGCTGCCCCCAGATGGACCACCACAACCTGGCCATCATCCGGGGCGACCGGAAGAACCCGACCCTCAAGGGGCCGAGCCTCAAGAACTACGAGGACCTCTACGAGTACATCCGCCGGCTGTGGGCGCCGCGGGAGCAGGGCCGGACCGGCTCCGCCGTGGAGCCGATGCTGCAGTGGGCCAAGGTCGAGACGGTGAAGCAGGAACGGCAGGTGGTCCCCTGCAAGGCGGGGAAGATCTCCGGCGTGGTGTACGCCAACGGCGACGTGGGGGTCTGCGAGATCCACAAGCCGATCGGCAACCTCCGGCAGAAGACCTTCCCCGAGATCTGGCACTCGCCGGAGGCCAAAGCCCTGCGCGAGTCGATCGCTAAAAAGGAGTGCTACTGCACGACGGAAGTCTTCATGTGGTCCAGCATCGTGTACCAGCCGCTCCCGCTCCTCGAGGCAACCATCAAGGGCAAGGTGTGGAGCAAGCCGCTCCCGCTCCACCCTTCCGAGCGGCTGCAGGTCTCGCTGGCCGACGGGCCCCCGCCCGGCGGCGCGCCGGAGCCGGTCACCGCCGAGGAAGCGGCGTACTGACCCCGGGATGAGCGCGGACAGTCGAGCGGGTCGGCGGCCCGGGGGGCTTGGTCTCCCGGGCCGCCTGTTCCTTACGGTGGCGCTGGTCTACGCCATCCACTTCGCGCCCAACGTGGTGCGGGAGACCTACCTCGCCATCGCGGTCGGGGAGAGCGGCTCGGTGCGGGTGGACCGCTATCTCGGGCTGCATCCCGACCTGTTCGAGATTCCCGGCCGGGGCGCGTACATCAACAACAACCCGGGTGTGTCTCTCGTCGCGGCGGTGCCGTACGCCGTCGCCTCGCCGGTCATCGGCCTGGTGCTCAGGCTCAAGCCCGAACTCGCGGCGCCCAAGCCGCCGGCGACCTACGACGACCCCCGTCCCAACCGCACCCGCTTCATGAACGAGATGCGGGCCCGCGGGCTCGACGTGAAGCTGGGACTCGCCGCCGCCGCCATCCATCTCCTGTTCAACGTCCCCCTCGGCGCCTTCGCCGCGGTGATGGTCTATCTCTTCCTGCGCGGGCGGCTCGGCAGCGAGCGGCAGGCGCTCTGGCTGGCGCTGCTGTTCGCCGTCGGGACCCCCGTCTTCTTCCGCTCCGCCTTCCTCAACCAGAACCTGGCCCTGGCCTATTGCACCCTCGCCGCGTACCTGGCGCTGGTCTGGAAGGAGGCGGGTCCGGGCCGGATCGGGTGGGCGGGTTTCGCCCTCGGCGCCGGGCTCCTGTGTGACTATTCCGCCGCGCCGCTCCTGCTGGTGTTCGGGATCTGGGTGGTAATTCGTGGCTGGCAGGCCGGGGGCCTCCCGTCAGGCATCCGGCACGGCCTCCGCTTCACCCTGGGGGCGGCGGGGCCGATCGCCGTGCTGCTGCTGTACCAGCAGGTGGCCTTTGGCAGTCCCTGGTTCCCGGCGCAGCGCTACATGCCGGACACCGACCTGAGCGTGGCCGGGTGGAATGGGCTCAGCCTGCCCAGCGCCGATCTCCTCTGGCGCAACCTCTTTGACCTCCGCTACGGACTGCTCGCCTTCTGCCCCATGCTGGCCGGTGCGCTGGCCGCGCCCAGGTACCGGAACCGGACGGGCGGGCTCCGCTGGCCGGAGCTGAGCCTGATCTACGGAGCGGCGCTCGGTCTCTACCTGTTCTGCTCCTCGATCTCGTTCGCGGCGCTGCAGTGGAACACCGGAGTCCGCTACCTGGTGCCGGCGGCCCCCCTGCTCTTCCTGGCGCTGGTGCCGGTGCTGCTCCATGCGCCGCGGCTCATCGTCTGGCTGCTGGTGGTCCCGACCCTGACGATCTCCTGGGCGGTGTCCATGGCCCGGGAGGACGTCTCCACCTCCCTCCTCCGGGTCTTCACCCTGGGACCGGAACTTCCCTGGCATACCGTCCTGGTGAAGACGGCCGCCGCGTACCTGCCGGCGCTCGCCGGGGGCGGCTCGCCGATCATGGTGCTGCTGCTCAGCACCGGCGTGCTGTGGCTCATCTGGCGGGGGGCGGTGCCTCGGGGCCCTGCAGCGGGGACGGCGTAGGCCATGACACCGCCGCGGGTGTCGGTGCTGGTCTGCGCCATCGCCGGGGTGGACCACCTGGCGCGGTGCCTCGACCTGATCCTGGGCCAGGAGGGGATCACCCCGGACGAAATCATCGCGGTGCTGGATCCCAACCTCCCCGGCAGCGAGGGGCTTGCTGCCCGGTACCCCTCGGTGCGCATCCTCCGGAACGAAGGCCAGAGCACCCCGATCGAGATCGCCAGCCGCGCGCTCCGGGAGGCCACCGGGGACATCATCGTCCTGACCGAGGACCACTGCCGGCCCACCGGCGACTGGCTCCGGCGGCTGGTGACGGCGCACGCCGACGGGCGGGCGGCAGTAGGCGGGGCGGTGGAAACCGACCACACCGGCAGCACCGTGACCTGGGCGTTCTACCTGGTGGACTACTACCGCTACATGCGCCCCGTGGCCGAAGGGCCCGCCCCGGCGCTCACGGTCTGCAACGTGAGTTACCGCCGGGCGCAGCTGGAGGCGGTGCGGGAGCTGTGGCGGGAGACCTTTCACGAGACCGCGGTGAACGCGGCACTGGCGGAGCGGTTCGGGGTGCTCTGGCTGGTCCCGGAGGCGGAGGTGCGCACCCGGCGGGGCGTCACATTCGGTGACGCGATGTATGAACGCTACGCCTTCGGGCGGATGTTCGCCTGCAACCGGAATCGTTTTGGCGGCTCGGCGGCCCGACGTCTGGCCTACGCCGCGCTCGCGCCGCTGCTGCCCGTGGTCATCATGGGGCGGATGGCGCGCCGCGCCTTCCGGTCCGGCGCCGCCGGGGCCATGTACCTGCGCTCCTTCCCACCGCTCCTGGCGATGGTCCTGGCATGGACCTGGGGGGAATGGCTCGGCTACGTCACCAACCGCCTCCCGGCGCACGTGAACGCGGCGCCCGAGCTCCGCGCCGCCGCGCGCGGCGCCTGATCAGCCGCCACCGTCCCGCCGCCACACCCGAAGCTGCTGTATCCGCCAGGGCTGCGGCGTCATGTCCATGTATCCGTTCGCCGAGAGCCATTCCGGCCAGCCCCACGGCTTGGCGCGGCCCAGCAGGATGATGTCCGGCAGCCGTCCGGCCGAATCGGCGGGCACCCACGCCTCCTTGTTGCCAGTCCGCGCCTGCAGGTATTCATCCACGCCACGGAAGAAGGAGTTGTAGCGGCTCCAGTTGGTCGCCCGGTTGAGCGCCAGGAACTGGTGGGCGTTGACCGCGTACACGGTCTTCCCCTGGTCGAGCCAGCGCTTCACCTCCACGGTCACCGGCTGCTGGGCCGCCAGCCGATACCCCGCCGTATCGCTCCGGCTCCGCCCCGTGATCGCGAGCCCCACCAGGTACAGCGAGACCAGCCCCACGCCGGCCAGCCGCGGCCAACCACGCGACGGCAGCAGCAGCGCGAATCCGAGCCCGAGCGCCACGGCCACGTACGGAAAGAGGAAGAAGAAGTCCGGCGGCCCCTGGTGGTCGTAGATCGTGAACGTCACCGTCGCGAGCAGCAGGCCCGTGAAGTAGAGCCAGGCCGGCTGGGCCAGGGTCGCCGGGATCACGTCCCGGCGTCGGCGGACGAGATGCACCACGAACACCACCAGGACACCGAGGAACAGGAAGGGGAGCAGGTTGCTCTTCCCGAACCCCTCGCGCCAGGTCTGCATCACCCAGCGGAGGTGCGTCGGCAGCCCGGCCCATTCATGGGTCATGAAGTTGCCCGGGAAGACATACTCCTGCTCGATCTGCTCCCCAGTGGCGCCCTTGAGCCAGAAGTAGAGCTGGTAGAGCGCCACCGGCACCGCGAAGGCCACGATCACCCGCGCCACTGCCCGCCACCGGTCCCGGCTCAGGAGCGCCACCACGCCTGCCGCCGCCACGCAGAGGAGCCCGGGCTGCCAGGATAGGAAGGCCAGGGTGCCGAACAGTGCCGACCACCCTGGACGCCCCTCGAACGCCAGCCACATCCCCAGGGCCATGAACATCGCCATGATGATCTTGGGCTGGGAGCCGACGGCTCCCATGTAGTCGAGGTAGGAGCAGGCCAGGAGCGCCAGCATGGCGAAGATGGCGGCCGGGAGGTTGCGTCCGGCCCTCCAGGCCACGAGCCCCGTGACCCCGACGAAGACCCCGAGCGTCAGCACGCTCACCAGGCGCGCGATCGCGAGCGGCGGGATGCCCACGAGGTCGCCCAGCGCGGTGGCCCACCCCACCAGGAGCAGCGGAACCACGGTCTTGGGATCAAAGCCGCTGGCATGCGGCGCCAGCCCGGCTGAGACCCGCTCGGCGATATAGAAGTAGTGCTGGTTGTCCCGCGGGAAGATCGGGAGATCCAGGACCCCGTACCAGAGACAGACGAGCGCGCTCGCGAGGAGGCCGGTCCCGAACAGCAGCCACTGTTCCCGCCTGGTGGGATCGCGCCGCGCCGCGAGCAGGGACGAGTCGTCGGTCATGGTTGGTGGTCCGGGGTCAGAGGGCGAGCGAAGGCCGGAGCCCCGCGCCGAGCCGGATGGCACCGGTCAGGAGCAGGGCCCCGAGGTAGGCCAGGGCGCCGGCCAGGATCCGCGCCGGGGTCGCGAGGGGCAGCAGCAGGACCACGCCGGCCATGACGCCGCCGGCAAACGCCAGCCGCCACCAGCGCGCGAGCCCGGGCAGGACGAAGCCCTCGCGCCAGACCGTGGCCGCGGCGATCACCAGGCGCACGCCCTCGGTGATCACGCTGGCGGCGGCGGCGCCGACCACCCCATGGCGCGGGACCAGGGCGGCGTTGAGCGCCAGGTTGAGGAAGGCGGCGTACGCGGTGACCCGCAGCACCACCGATTCCCGCCCCGCCGATTGCAGCACCATGAGCGGAAGGTCCCGTACCACGCAGAGGGGGATGCACCAGAGCAGCAGGGCGAAGGCCGGCCCCGCCGGCTGGTATCCCGGTCCATACAGGAGCAGCACCACCTGGGTCGCGAGCAGGGCTCCCCCGAGCGCCACGGGCCAGGCCAGCAGCGAGACATGCAGCGCGGCGGTCTGGAACAGCGTCACCTGCCGGTCGCGGTCGCCCTGAAGCGCGGCCAGCGAGGGCAGCAGGCTCATGCTGTAGGCGGTCCCGACGTTCAGGAAGAAGGTGACCAGGGTGTAGCCGGCGTTGTAGTACCCGACCGCCGCCGAGCCCTCGAAGCCCCGCAGGAAGAGGAAGCCGGAGTTATAGATGACGATGCCCAGCAGCGCCGAGAGCGCCAGCGCCCCGCCCCGGGGGACGAGCGGGCGGACCAGCGCCGGATCGCGGCGGAGCGGCAGCGTGAGCCCATCCCGCCGGAGCGCGACCAGCACCAGCAGCGCCAGCAGCAGTTCGCCGGCCATGAGGGCAAGCGGCACCCGGGCGACGTCCCCCGGCCCCCGCACGAGGGCCAGCAGCAGCACCGCCGTAAGCAGCTGCCCCGCGACCGTGGCGAGCCCCGCAACACGGTGCTTCCCGAAGCCGAGCAGCGCCCACCGCGCGCCGAGCCCGGTCCCGAGGAGGGACAGGGCGGAGACGGCGAGCGTGGCGCCGTCGGGCTGGGGCATCAGGAGGAGCCCGATCGGGATGGCGAGGCCCGCCACCGCGAGCGCCACCCCGAACCGCGCGAGCAGAACGGGCGGGATGAGGCGCCCCGCCCCGTCCGGCCGCGCGGCCACCTCCCGGACCCCGAGCCCGAGCTCGAGCCCCCAGTCCACGATGCGATTGAGGTAGAGCGTGATGGCGGTGGCCACGCCCACGACCCCGTACATCGAGGCGCCGAGCGCGCGGGCCACGACCACCATGGCGCCGAACGCGATCAGCCGGGCGACGGCCTCCCCCAGGGCCAGGGCAAGGAACCGCCGCCCGACCGTGTGGCTCGCCAGCGGCTCGGCGACGGCGGGGGGAGGAGCGACCACCGGCGGCTGGCGCCTCAGGGCGCGCCGCTAAGGCCGAACACTCCGCGCGCGCGGAGCTGGGCGTGGAGGCTGTCTGCGATGATGGCGTGGCCCGCCGCGTTCATGTGCTTGTCCACCTCGGAGACCCGGAGCGGAACTTCGTCACCGCCCCCCCAGACCTGCTGGAAGTCGAGCACCTCGATCCCGGCGGCGCGGGCCGCCTCGAGGTCCTCGAGGGGATACGTGAGCGTCATGGTCGGCGGCCGCAGGACCAGCAGCACCGGCACCGCGCCCCGCGCCCGGACCACCTGGGCGAAGTGGGTGAAGTTCCAGCGCATCACCGACGGCATGAGCTCGTTGAGCGCCCGCTTCATGGCCGTCTCCGCCATTCCGGGGGCCGCCCCGCTGCCGGCCACCAGCCGCGCCAGCGAATCATAGGGGATCGGGATCCCGGTCTCCAACCCGTACTGCAGCCACTCGAGGTTGAACTCCCGGTCCGTGGCGTGACTGACCATGATCACCGCATCCGGCGCGAAGCCGGCGACCTTCTCCTCGAACAGGGCGGTCTGCTGCAGGTGGGAGAAGTTGGGGATGCCGAAGTTGAGCACCTCCACCTTCCGGTGCCGCCCCGCCCCGCTCCCGGCGAAGCGCGCCTCCAGCCGCTCATCGAAGGTCTCCTGGTCATGGACCCCGAGTCCCGCCACGTCCGAGGGACCGAGCAGTGCGATCCGGTAGGTGCCGGATGGCTTGGCCCGGGTGTACTCGCGGTCCCGCATGCCCCACTGGTTGGTGTGGAACTCCTTGCCGTCCAGCACCATGGCCAGGCCGGGCAGCATCTCCTTGCCGACGAAGTCATGCCGCCGCGAGAAGCCATGCTCGAAGAGGTCGCGGGCCACGCCCCGCATCCCCCACAGCTCGGCGCTCCGGTTGGCGGCGCTCAGGTCCTCGTAGTAGCCCCGGTTCTGGCGCCGCTCGTCGAAGGCCGACAGCCGGCTCACCCGGAGCGAGCCGATGAAGGTGCCGGCCGTGCCCCCGAAGTACCCACGGGCCGCCAGGAACCCGGTGGCCAGCAGCGCCACCAGCACGGTGCCCTGGAGCAGGCTCAGGCGGGTGAGCCCGGGCAGGGTCAGCGGCTCCGGCTTCTTGGCCCGCTCCAGCGCCGGGGGATCCCAGTTCCACCCCGCGATGGCGAGCCAGGCGCCCCAGAATCCGAGCAGGAGGGCGGCGTCCACCCAGGTGATGCGGAGCGCCAGCGGCCAGAGGGCCAGCCAGTCGGCCACGGTGTCGCTGCCCCAGAGGGTCCACATCACCGAGAGCAGGGTGATGGTGGCGATGGTCGAGACGCCGCGGCGCCAGTCCCATCCGCTCGCCGCCGGCGTGCGGCTGCGCGCGGCGCCCTTCGCCGCCTCCCGCACCGAGGTCCACACCACCAGCGCTCCCACCACGGCCCAGAACCCCATGTCCTGCGGGGTGAAGAGCCACTGGCCCCGCAGCCAGAACCACTGGTAGGAATGCAGCGCCCAGGTCAGGAACATCACCAGCACCATCGCCCAGGTGAGGGCGGAGAGCTGCGTCGTCTTCTTGCGGAACTCGAAGAAGCTCGGGTAGTACACGAGCTTCATCATGGCGTCCTTCCAGTAGATGTTGTTGCGGCGCCAGAGTTCCGTGAAGCTGGAGGCGAGCCAGTAGCGGTGGTTGGTGGCCGGCAACTGGAAGCCGAAGAGGTGCAGCAGCCCCACCGCGAAGTGGAAGGTGCCGGAGACCTTGAGGTAGAGGGCGAAGGACCCGTAGACGAAGAGCGCCAGGTCCCGGAAGCCGTGGAGTTCCGCCGGATCGAAGTTGAAGTAGTAGTAGATCAGGCGATAGCCGATGAGCTGCGTCAGGCCCCGCACCATCCACTGGATGCCGCGCTGGTGCAGCCGCCAGGCATCCTCCGCGTAGTACCCCCGCTCGAAGTTCTTGTAGTCCACCAGCGGGAAGAGCGGGAAGCAGACGTTCGGCAGCATGAAGAAGTACGCCAGGGTGCGCGCCGGCCGCACCGGCTCCTTCGCGTGCTTCCGGTCGTACATGTACAGCGCGAGGCGGAACATGAACATCGAGGCGAGGATGGCCCAGATGGATCCCGGCCCGGGAAACGGCAGGAGGTTGGCCCGGTAGCTGCCCAGCAGCGCCGCCGCACCGAGCAGCAGCCCCACCCGCAGTCCCCACCGCACCGGCAGGTGCGCAATCCCGAGCAACCCGAGCCCGAGCCCGAGCACCCACGCGCCGTCCCGCGGGCCGAACACCAGTCCCAGGCCGCCAACCGAGAGCGCGGCGAAGAAGGGCAGCCGCCACCGGAGCGGGAGCAGGGCATGCACCACGAATCCCGCGGCCGATAGCACGAAGATCCGGAAGAAGCTCTGGCTCTCGACCTGGAAGTAGCGGATGACCAAGCCGAGCAGCAGGAGCTGGCCCGCGATGAGCGCCAGCTTGGGCAGGTCGGCGAGGAGGCTGCCCGTGGTCTCGCGGGCGCCCGCGGCCGTGACCGTATCCAGACTGGCGGTGCCCACGGCTAGCCCAGCGCCTTGAGCGCCTGCAGGTCGGTCTTGTCGGTGGAGGTGCGCGGCAGCGCCTCGAGGAACCCGAAGGCGTCCGGCACCATGTAGTGCGGCAGGCGGTCCATGCAGAACTGCTTGAGCTCGATGATGGAGAGCCGGCCGCCGTTCCGCGACGCCAGCCACGCCTTGATCGTGACCTGGCCATCCTGGCTCGCCATCGCGACGCAGGCCGCTTCCCGCACCTGCGGATGCCCGGAAAGCGCGGCCTCGATCTCGCCCAGTTCCACCCGGTAGCCGCGGCGCTTGACCATCCGGTCCCGCCGCCCGTGGAAGAGGTACACCCCGCCCGGCTCCTCGACCACGAGGTCGCCGGTCTTGTACCAGGGCGTCCCGTCGGGATCGGTGAGGAACGCCGCGGCGTTCCGCTCCGGCAGGTTCCAGTACCCGGACATGATCCCCGGCCCGGCGATCACCAGCTCCCCTTCCTCACCTCCGGTGAGGATGCTGCCATCGAGGTCCACCACCCTGCTCCGCAGGTGGGAGCAGCACCACCCGATCGGGTACGGGTCGGTGCGGTCCTCCGGCACCTGGTCGGGGATCTCGTAGTAGGTGCAGACGTTGGTCTCGGTGGGCCCGTACAGGTTCCAGTAGCGCGGTCCGTTCCACAGCGCCTTGATGGCGCGAAGCCGCGGCACCGGGAACACCTCGCCGGCGAACAGCACGTGGCGCAGGGCCGAGTAGTCGTGGCGCTCGAGCCGGCCGTACTGCGCCAGCAGGCTCAGGATGGAGGGCGTCGAGTACCAGATGCTGATCCGCTCGGTCGCGGCCAGCTCCGCCAGCCGTCCGGGGTCCTTGCCCAGTTCCTCGCCGATCAGCACCAGCCGGGCCCCGTGCTTGAGCGGCACGTAGATATCGTGGACCGAGAGATCGAAGTGGAAGGGCGCGTGGGACGAGAAGACGTCCTCCGCGGTGGGCTGGAACACCTCCGAACACCAGTCCACGAAGGTCGTGGCGGCCCGGTGGGTGAGCATGACCCCCTTGGGCTTCCCGGTGGAGCCGGAGGTGTAGAGGATGTACGCGAGGCCGTCGAGACCGGGATCCGCGGTCGGCGAAACCGGCGCGACCCCGCCCCGGTCCGCCGCGTCGAGCGCGGCCGCCAGCCCCCGTCCGCCACCAACCTCCTCCAGCACCAGGCACCGGATGGTCTTCCCCAGCTTGGCGGCCTCGGCTTCCAGCGCGGCCACGAAGGCGCGCTCCACCACCGCCACCCGCACGTCGCAATCGGTCAGGATGAATGCCGCCCGCCAGGGCGGCGACCCCGGGTCCACCGGCGTGTACGCCGCCCCGGTCTTCAGGATGCCGAAGATCGTGGCGACGGAGTCGATCGACTTCGAGAGGTACAGCCCGACCCGGTCCCCGGCGCCGACCCCCAGCGCGCAGAGCCGGTCCCGCAGGCGATCGGTGAGTCGCCCGAGGTCCCCATAGCCGATGTTCCCGCGTCCCGGATCGGTGAGGGCCACGGCCCCCGGCGCCCGGGCGACCGACGCGTCGAGCCAGTGGTGCAGACAGGGCATGACCGGCCTCAGACGGTGGCCGTCTTGCTCTTCACCAGGCTCGCGATGGCCTGGAGCGTGTCCAGCCGCTCGGCGTCCACCTCATGGGCCTCGAGCTGGATCCCGAAGCGCTGCTCCAGGAAGCTCACCAGCTCCAGGGTGCCCAGCGAGTCCAGGATGCCCCCGGTGATGAGCGGGGTGGTGTCCTTGAGCGCCGACGGGTCCTCGCCCTTGAGATAGGTGGAGAGGATGTACTCCTTGACGGGCTGAATGATCTGGTCCATCGGTGGTTCTCCGGAATCAGGGGGTCGCGCCACCCGCGGAGGCCGCGGGCGAAGCTGGTGCCGGGCCGTCGTGCAGGCCCAGATGGTCGGCCTTCCGCAGGATCTCGCGCAGCAGCGCGCGGGCGATCAGCTGGTTGCCTTCGATGTTGTAGTGGTTGTCGAAGCTGGTGAGGCGATACCGCGCCTCGTCCTCCCCCGCCGGGAAGGGCTCGGAGATATCCATCACCGGCCAGCCCAGCTCGGCGGCGCGGGCCGCGATGGTCCGGGCGCTGTCGTTGGGCACCGTAGGCAGCCGCATGAGCACCAGCCCCGCGCGCCCCCCGGCCGCCCGCACCAGGCTGTCCACCCGGTCCACCGCGCTCCGCTTGAGCGAGTCGAGGATGGGGAAGAGCCGCCGCGTCACGGTCGCCTTGTCCATGGTGGAGTCGAGCCCCGCCGCCTCCCCTGCCAGCCGGAGCCCCTCGTAGGGGATCGGCACATTCTCCCGCCACAGCACCCAGAGGTGCCGGGTGAGCAGCATGTCGTCCGGCGGCACGCTGGTGAGGAGCACCAGGTCGGGGTCGAACTGCATACCGCGCTGCCGCACCAGCTCCATCTCCTGCAGGATGGAGGCGGCGGCCATGCCGAAGTTGAGCACTTCGATCCGGTGCCGCTTCCCGAAGCGCGCGTTGAGCGAGTCCTCGAGGATGTTCTCGAAGGTCAGCTCGTCCGGCACGCCGCCGGCCAGCACCTGGGACGCGCCGAAGATGGCGATCCGGTAGGTGCCCTCCGGCTTGGCCCTGGTGTAGTCCCGATCGTGCAGGCCGTGCATGTTGGTCCGGAACGGCGCCCGCTTGAAGGTGATCGAGACGTTGGGGTGGAGTTCCTCGTAGAGGAAGTTGTCCAGCAGCCGGTAGGCCTCGGTCATCTCCAGATTGACCCAGTCCTTGGGCCGCTCGGTCTCCATCTCCCAGAGCTGGCTGCTGGGCCGGGCCGAGTTGCTGAGGTCCTCGTAATACCCCCGGACCTGCAGCGTCCGGTCCCGCTCATTGAGCGCGCCGCTGGTGACCCGCGAGACCACGGACCCCAGCTCCTGCCCCAGGGTGGCGTGCGTCGCCGGCCGGGCCGCCACCAGCATGACGCCCATCATGCCGGCCCGGATGGCGCCATCCCGGAAATCGGCCGCGAGGGGACGTTCCCGCTCCTCGAGCTTGGCGAGGGTCATCGCCCCCCAGGGCCAGCCGGACACGAAGAGCCCGCCGCCCACCAGCGCCACCAGCATCGCGATCCCGGCAGCGTCCACGTTGCGCGCGAGGCTCATGACCCGGACGAACTCCCCCGGGCTGTCGGCGTTCCAGAAGGTCCACATGATCGCCATGGTGCCGAAGACCATCACCGTGCCAAGGGCCTTCCGCAGGTTCCATCCGCCCGCGCGGGGCCGCGCCCCCTTGGGCTGGTACTGCTCGTAGACGGTGCTGCCCAGCACCAGCAGGCCGAGCACGAACCAGAAGATCGTGTCCACCCGGGTGAAGGGATCGTTGCCCACGATCCAGAACTTCTGGTACGCGTGGAGCAGCCAGGTCAGGAACATCACGATGGCGGTGCTGGCCAGGACGCCGGTGCGGTTGCCCAGCTTGCGCAGCCGGAAGAAGCTGGGGTAATACACCAGCTTCATCATGAAATCCTTCCAGTAGATGTTGATCCGCCGCCAGAGGTCGGTGAAGCTCGAGGCCAGGTAGTAGAGGTGATGGGTCTCGGGCAGCCGGAAGCCGAAGAGGTGCAGCAGCCCGACGATCAGGTGGAACTGTCCCGACACCCGCAGGTACAGGAGGTAGGCCTGCATCGAGAACTGCACCACGCCGCTCAGGGATTCCACGTGGGAGGGGTCGATGACCCAGAAGTGGTAGATCACCCGGTAGAGCAGCAGGTGCCAGAGGCCGCGGACCATCCACTGGCAGCCCCGGGCGTAGACCGGTCCCTCGGGGGCGTCGTAGTGGCTGCGGAGAAAGGTCTTGTAGTCGACGATCGGGAAGAGCGGGAACGAGGCGTTCGGCACCATGAAGAGGTAGGCGACCGTCCCCCAGAGGTTCCGCGGCGGCCCCTCGTGCTTGAGGCTGTAGAGATAGAGCGCCAGGCGGAAGATGAACATCGAGCCGAGGATCGGCCAGACCGTGACCGGGATGGGGCTGGCGACGGCGCCGGCCCGGAGGAATCCGAGGCCGACGGCGAGGGTCACGAGGAGGGACACCCGGACCGCCCAGGCCACCGGCAGGTGGCAGACGCCGATCAGCACCAGGCCGATCGCGAGCACCCAGAGCCCCTGCAGGCTCAGCGCCACCAGCACCCCCGCGGCCGACAGGAGCGCAAAGAACGGCAGCCGCCAGCGGAGCGGGAGCAGCGCGTTCACGACGAACCCGCCCAGCGCCAGGAGCAGCACCAGGTAGAGCCCGCGACTCTCCAACTCGAGTCCGCGGACCACCAGGGCCACGAGCGCCAGCTGCCCCGCGACCAGCGCGATGCGCCAGGCCCGGGTGGCCGTCAGGGTCTCGGTGGCAGTCTGCCCCTCGACATCGTTCGCAATGCTGCTCGCACCCATCCTGATCCTCGGTGGGGGATGGCACAACAGCCGGGGCGGTGAGGCCCTGGCGGCGGCTGGTGATAGTCTTGGAGGTCCGCGCCCTGACCCGTGGCGCGGGTCATGGCGGTTCAGAGGGTTGGGGTAGCCAAGATCATGCCACCCCCAAGGGCTTCCAAACCCGGGGAATACTAGGGCCAACGACGGGTTTACGCAACAATCTAAGTCGTTGTAATGAATACGTTTAACTTTTCGCTGATGATGAAAATACCGAGGTGTTGCGTGGGCGCACACCCCGGCGGCACAGCGCGACAACCTCGCCCTGCCTCCTCCTCCGCGAGCTGCCCGATAACGCCGTTTCCAGCCGTGTTCATGGCGGGAAGTCAACACCTGGCGGCGGGCTCCAGCAGCACCCGGACCCGCACGGGAGCCGCCGGACCGGGGCAAACCAGGCCCGATCCCGGAGCAAGGGAGCCACCGAGCGACCCCGTTCGTCGTGGCAGGTACTTGTGAAACTGGCGGTTACGGAGTCGCCCCAGGTGCCGGGGGAGGGGCGACCGGAGTCCGGCTCCGCGGGACGGACGCGAAGCCCCGATCGGCCGCCTGATCGGCGTCCAATGTTATGCGGCGGCATGGTTACTGCTATTCATTAATCCGCCATTTCGCTTGATCTCTCAAATACCGTCTCTTGCACCCCCCGCCCCACCGGGCTGCTCCGGTTGCGGGCGCCTATCAAAGAACGCGTCGGCGCGCTCTGGCGTGACGACTGAGCCCCTGCACAGGGAGGAACAACATGGCCGAGCCCGTCCGGGAATCCGTGGACGTCGTGGTGATTGGTGGTGGTCCGGGTGGCTCCGCCGCCGGGGCCTACCTGGCGCGTCATGGCCTGCGGGTCCTGATCCTGGAGCGGGAGCACTTTCCCCGGTTCCACATCGGGGAGTCGCTGCTGCCGGCGGGGTGGGACCTCTGGGAAAAGATCGGCGTTACCAAGGCAATCGAGGAAGCCGGCTTCGTGCTGAAGCAGGGCATCATGTTCGGGATGTTCGAGAAGCCCGAAGTGAAGCTCCTGACGGCCGAGTATCCCCAGTATTTCGTCCATCCGTGGACCTTCCATGTGGAGCGGGCCAAGTTCGACGAGCTGCTGCTCAACAACGCCCGGGCGCAGGGCGCCGAGGCCCGCGAGGGCTGGGCCGTGAGCGAAGTGCTCTTCGACGGGGACCGTGCCGTGGGAGTGATGGCCGCCCCGGAGGGCGGTCCCCCGCACCGGATCGAGGCCCCGATGGTGGTGGACGCCACCGGACGGGACTGCATGATCGCCCGCCGGATGGGGTGGCGCCGTCCGGACCCGGTGCTCAACAAGATCGCCCACTTTACCCACTTCAAGGGGGCGTTCCGGCGCGACTCGAAGGATGTCGTCGACATCGGCCCGGTGTTCGAGGGGTCGGTCACCACCGACATCTACACCATCGACGGCGGGTGGATCTGGTACATCCCCCTGGCCGACGACATCGTCAGCGTGGGAGCGGTGCTGGACGCGCGCCATGCCAAGACCCTGGGCGATTCCCCGCAGGAACGGTTCGAGCGGGCCCTCGCGGCCTCCCCGACGGTGCGCCAGATGGTCGGCGACTCGGCCCAGCAGATGGAGATGCAGACCATCTCCAACATCTCCTACCTGAATGACCAGTTCGTGGGGAACGGCTTCGTGCTGGTGGGCGACGCCTCGATGTTCGTGGACCCGATCTTCTCGGCGGGCGTCACGCTGGCGATCCGCGGGGGCATCTATGCCTCCGAGTGCATCCTCGACTGCTTCAAGCACCAGGATTTCAGCGCCGAACGCCTGCGCCCCTACGAGACCCGCATCAAGCACCCGATGCAGTCCATCTTCAAGATGATCTACAACTGGTACAGCATCCTGGAGCGGAAGGACAGCGACAACATCATCAACCGCGCGCGGCAGATCCCCCTGCTCCGGGAGCGCTTCATCGTGCTGCTGAGCGGCGGCTACGACCGGATGGACCTCGAGCGGATCCTCGTCGCCGCGGGGGAGTCCCCGGATGACCTGTCGCATTCCACGCTCCGGCATGTCCCGGCCGCGTCCTGAGGCGCCCGGCGTAAGTACGACTCCCACGCCCGCGATCCGGGCGGAGGCGGCGCATGGTTGAGTTGCTCCAGGCCGCCCCGCCGGCGGCGCCGGTGACCGGCCCGGCCCTGGTCAGTTACGTCCTCCTCGACGTCTGCCTCATCGTCGCCCTGGCCCGGCTGCTCGGCGGCCTCATGCAGAAGCTGCGGCAGCCGCGGGTCGTCGGCGAGATCCTCGCCGGCGTGCTCCTCGGCCCCACGCTCCTGGGTCCGGCCTCCCTGCGGCTGGCCCCCGTCGAGGCCCGGGGAGTCATCGCGAGCCTCGCGACGCTGGCGCTGATCCTGTTCATGTTCCTGGCCGGGGTGGAGTACGACCTGGGCCGGGTGCGCGGCCGGGGGAAACAGGCGGTGACCCTGGCCCTGTCGGCCGTCGCTATTCCGGCCCTGCTGGGATTCCCCATCGCCGCGATGATCCACGGCCCCGCCTACGCCGGCAGCGCCGGCGCCGAGCTGCTGCCCTTCGCGCTCTTCGTAGGCGCGGCGCTCTCGGTGACGGCCTTCCCGGTCATGGCCCACATCCTGATGGAACGGGGGGAGCTCAACTCCCCCATGGGATCGCTTGCGGTGGCCACCACGGGGATCATGTCGATCGTGATGTTCAGCTACATCGCCTTCGCCGCCGCCGTGGCCGCCGCCAGCGGTTACGCGGACTTTGCGGCCAACTGCGGGTTAATTCTCCTGTTCGGCGTCGGCGCCTGGTTCGTCGCGCGGCCGCTGCTCCGCCGGTTGCTCCCGGAGCGCCCCACCGGCCCTCCCGTTACCGGCAATGGCATGGCCGTGGTCTTCGCGGGCATGGTTCTCTTCGGGCTCATCGGCCACCTGATCGGGATCCACGCGATGGTGGGCGGCTTCGCCTTCGGGCTGATCATTCCGGACGTCCCGGCCCTCCGGCGCGCGATCGCGGACCGGCTCCGGGACATTGCCATGATCTTCCTGCTGCCCATCTTCTTCGCCACGGCCGGCTTCTCCACCGACCTCAAGCTGCTCGATGGACAGAGCCTGACGGCGGTCGCGCTGCTGCTGGCCGGCGCCATCGGCGGCAAGTTCCTTGCAGCGGTTCCCGCCCGGGCCTTCGGATTGAGCTGGCCGGAAATCGGCGCGCTGGGAGCGCTGTTCAACACCCGCGGGCTCCTGGTGCTGGTGGCCGGGCTGATGGGGCTGCAGCTCCGGATCATCACCCCGCTTACCTTCACGATCATCGTGGTGGTGGCGCTCGTGACCAATCTCATGACCCTGCCGCTGCTCCGGTGGTTCGCCCGGGAGCCGGCCCCGCAGGGCTCCACGCTGTCGCGGGCGATACAACCGTAGGACGCCTTGGAACCGTACCGGCCGGATCGCCGGCGACCGGCCACCCGGCCTGACAAGGAAGCACTCGATGCCCACGGACTCGGAGCGGTTTGACGTCGCCATCATCGGCGGCGGCCCGGGCGGCTCCTCCACCGCCACCATGCTGGCCAAGGCCGGCAAGCGAGTCGTGGTGTTCGAGCGGGAGAAGTTCCCCCGCTTCCACATCGGTGAGTCCCTCCTTCCCGGCGGCTGGGAGCTGTGGACCCGGCTGGGGCTCGGCCCCAAGCTCGAGGCCGAGAACTTCCCGGTGAAGCAGGGGATCAACTTCGGGATGTTCAACACCCCGCCCGAACAGGACACCGTCCTGCTCACCGCGGAATACCCGATGTTCTTCGACCGCTCCTACGCTTTCCACGTGGAGCGGGCCCGGTTCGACGAGATCATGCTCGACCATGCCCGGGAGCACGGCGCCGACACCCGCCAGGAGTGGACGGTGCACGAGGTGCTGTTCGAGGGGGACACCGCGATCGGCGTCCTGGCCGGCCCCAACGGCCAGCCTCCCCACCCGGTCTACGCCAGGGTGGTGGTGGACGCCTCGGGCCGCGACTGCCTCCTGGCCCGGAAGCTCGGCTGGCGGAACCCCGATCCGGAGCTCAACAAGATCGCCCACTTCACCCACTTCCACGGGGGGTGGCGCCGGGACCCGGACAGCATCATGCCGAAGGACGCCGTGATGCCCACCTCCACGACGACCGACATCCATGCGATCGAGGGCGGCTGGATCTGGTACATCCCGCTCCGGAACGACATCGTGAGCGTCGGCGCCGTGCTGGACGCGCGCTTCGCCAAGACCCTCGGCGAGACCCCGCAGGAGCGGTTCGAGAAGGCGGTGGCGAGCTGCGTCCAGGTCCGGGGCTGGCTCGCCGGCACCGAGCAGACGATGGAGATGCATACCATCGCCAACATCAGCTACCTCAACGACTGCTTCGTGGGCAACGGCTTCGTGCTGGTGGGCGACGCCTCGATGTTCATCGACCCCATCTTCTCGGCGGGGGTGACGATTGCCACCCGTGGCGGGGTGTACGCCTCCGACACTATCCTCGAGTGCTTCGCGGCCAATGACTTCAGCGCCGAGCGGCTCAAGGCTTACGAGACCCGCATCCGGCTGCCCATGAGCCGGATCTTCAAGATGATCTACAACTGGTACCGGATCCTCGAGCGGCAGGACGCGAACAATATCATCAGCCGGGCGCGGACCATCCCCATGCTCCGGGACCGGTTCATCACGCTGCTCTCGGGCGGCTACGAGAAGGTGGACATGGAGCAGATCATGGCCGCCGCCGACGAGGCGGACGACAGCTACCTGCTCCGCTAGCCAAGGGGCCGGCGCCGCCTGCACCCGTCACGGCGACGGGTGGACCGGCCCGGCAACGAGAACCCCCCGGGTGGACCGGGGGGTTTTTCGTGCCCGTCGGGCTCGCGGCCCCGGCACTACAGGCCGAGGGACCGGGCGATCAGGTTGCGCTGGATCTCGGAGGTGCCGGAGTAGAGGGTGCCGCCCACGGCGTCGCGCAGGTCCCGCTCCACCTCGTACTCCGTGGTGAAGCCGTAGCCGCCGCGTACCTGCACCGCGTCCAGGCAGGACTGCACCATCGCCTCGCCCAGGAACAGCTTGGCGACGGCGGCGTCGGGGCCGGGGTTGCGGTCGTGTTGCTTGGCCCAGGCCGCCTTGTAGAGCAGGAGCCGGGCGGCCTCCAGCCGCACCTTGATGTCCACGAGGCGGTTGGCCACCGACTGGAACTGGCCGATCGGCTTGCCGAACTGCTTCCGCTCCCGGACGTACTGGGCGGAGGTCTCGAGCAGCCGCTCCATGGTGCCGATGTTGCTGGCGAGGATGCAGCCGCGCTCCCACTCCATCGAGTCGTTGAAGATCTGGACCGCGCGGCCCTCGCGCCCAAGGCGGTTGGCCACCGGCACCCGGCAGTTGTCGAAGATGAGCTCGGCCATGGGAGAGGTCCGGAGCCCCATCTTCTCGATCTGCTTGCCCACGGTGAAGCCCGGCGTGTCCTTTTCCAGCACGAAAGCGGTGAGCCCGAGCGCCCCCTTGTGGCGGTCGATGGTCGCGAAGACCACGAACAGGTCCGCCGCCGGGGCCTCGCTCACGAAGGTCTTGGTACCGTTGAGGATGTAGTGATCCCCCTGCGGCTCGGCGATGGTGCGGAGGGCAAAGGCGTCCGAGCCGGAGTCCGGCTCACTCATGCCGTGCGCCCCGACCCACGCGCCGCTGTTGAGGTTTGGCAGCCAGGCCTGCTTCTGCGCCTCGGTGCCGAAGCGGAGGATCGGCATCTGGACGCTCCACATCTGCGCCGCCAGCCCGAAGAGCAGCCCGTTGTCCGGGCAGGCGTAGCCGAGCGCCTCCATGGCCAGGATGGTGGTGAGGATGTCCATCCCGCCGCCGCCATACTGTTCCGGAAAGGGGAGCCCCTGGATGCCGAACTCGCCGCAGCGGCGCCAGTGCTCGTGGTTGAAGCGGCTCTCCCGGTCCCGGGTGATGAGGTCGTCCCGCAGCGCCTTGCGGGCGAACTCGACCACCGCGGCCCGGAAGGCCAGCTGCTCCTCGGTCCAGGCAAAGTCCATCACATGTACCCGTCGCGCCGCAGGGTCTCGAGGCCGCCGCCGTCGTCCTTGTCCTGCGCCCGCCCCGCCCGCTCGGCGATGTTGGCGAACTTGCCGGTCTTGAGCTCGGCGATGATCTCCTGGACGTTCCGGCTGGTGGACTCGACCGGCTTGGTGCAGGGCCCGCAGCCCAGCGAGCGGTAGCGGATCCCGGTGCCGTGGTCGTAGTACAGCGACACCGTCGGGATGTTCTCCCGCTCGATGTACTCCCAGATGTTGAGTTCGGTCCAGTCCAGCAGCGGGTGGATCCGCAGGTGGGTCCCCGGCGCGAAGTCGGTCTTGTACTGGTTCCAGAACTCGGGCGGCTGGTCCCCGACATCCCAGGTGGACTGCTGGTTGCGGGGCGAGAAGTAGCGCTCCTTGGAGCGGCTCCCTTCCTCGTCCGCCCGGGCGCCCACGATGACCCCGGTGTACGGCTCGCTGTTCTTGTCGATCTCGTACGCCTTCTTGGCGTGGTTGAACTTCCACCGCGGCCATTCCCCCGACAGCGTCTTCTTGAGCGCCTCGGTCTTGAGCGCGCCGCAGCAGGCGATGCGGTCGATGGCCCCGTCGGGGAAGGTCCGCTTCTCCTGCAGCGCCTGCACGTTCTGGCCGTAGATCAGGTTGAGGTTCCACTCCGCGGCCAGCCGGTCCCGGTACTGGATCATCTCGGCGATCTTGAACGAGGTGTCGATATGCACCAGCGGAAAGGGCACATGGCCGTAGAAGGCCTTGCGCGCCAGCCAGAGCAGCACCGTGGAGTCCTTGCCGATCGACCAGAGCATGCAGAGGCTCTTGAAGTTGGCGTAGGCTTCGCGGAAGATGTGGACGCTCCTGGCCTCGAGCTGGTCGAGGTGGTCCATCGTCTGGGCGGTGTTCGTCATGGGCGGTGTTCCTCCAGGTAGCGTAGCACCCGGGCGACGGCCTCGTCGACCGGCAGGTGCGTGGTATCCAGCGTCAGGTCCGGCGCGGCGGGGGGTTCGAACGGGTCGTCGAGCCCGGTGAAGTGCTTGATCTCCCCCCGCAGCGCCTTGGCATACAGTCCCTTCACGTCCCGGCGCGCGCACTCATCAAACGGCGTCGAGACCCAGATCAGGCTGAAGTGGCGCGACAGCGCCCGCACGAACGCGCGCGACTCCTCGTACGGCGAGACCAGCGAGGCGATGACCGTCACCCCGTGCCGCTCCAGCCGGCTCGCCACCCAGCCGACCCGCCGGATGTGCGCGTCCCGTTCCGGGCGGGTGAAGCCGGTGGCCGGAAAGATGTCCCGGATGGCGTCGCCATCGAGGTACTCGACCGGTTCCCCCCGGGCCTCCAGCGCGTCCACCACCCGCCGCGCGATGGTGCTCTTGCCCGAGCCGGAGAGCCCGGTGAACCAGACGACCCGCCCCGCGGCGCTCCCGGTCTCGCGTTCGCTGTCCGCCAGGCCGATCACGAAGCCCGGGTTCCTGAGCTCCGGCTGGTTGTACACCAGCGCCGATGCCCGCGGCCCCTGCAGCCCGGAGTTGCGGAAGATGCAGTCCCCCGCGGCCACGTCCCACTCCATCGTGGGGCCCAGCCGCGGGTAGATGTCCGCCTTCCCCTCCGCCACCCAGCAGAACTTGAGCGAGCTCCCCGCCGGCACCCGTTCCGCCACCCGGATGGTCTGCAGGTACGCCTCGAGCTCCTTCGAGGGGTGCGAGCGGCTCTCCGCCACCCGCAGCGCATGCTGCGGCAGCGGCGGGCGGCTGGTGATGCGCACCGGGGCCCCGCCCCCCTCCCGTTTCCACGAACCGAGCCCCTGCCCCGCGTAGTACAGCAGGTCGAGCGCCGGGGCGTAGATCACGCCGAGCACCGGCACGCCGCCTTCGATCAGGGCGATGTTGACGGTGAACTCCCCGTTCCGCTGGATGAACTCCTTGGTCCCATCGAGCGGGTCCACCAGCCAGAAGCGGGTCCAGGCGCGGCGGGTGTCGAAGGCCGGCAGCTCGGCCTCCTCGGAGATGACCGGGACCGCCGGGTCCCAGTCGGCCAGCGCCCGCGCGATCACGGCGTGGGCCGCGTGGTCGGCCGCGGTGACCGGGCCCTTGTCGCCCTTCTGCTCCACCTTCACGTCGGCGTGATAGTGGGAGAGCGTGGCGCGTCCCGCCTCCACCGCGATCTCCGCCAGGCGGACCATCGCGTCCGGAGAAACCGTCACCCCTGTGGCCGCCGCGATCACCGGGCCCCCTTACCCTTGCGGGGCGGTACCGGGAGCAGCGAGTCCAGCAGGTGGACCAGCTCCGCGTGGCGGCCGGCGAGGGTCGAGTCGGCGGAGCGATCGGCGGTCTCGAGCGGATCGGCGTAGAGGTCGAAGAGTCCGCCCCCCTTGGCCATCTCCACCAGGTGATCGCGGCCGTGCGCGATGGCCCGGTAGAAATCGCCATTCTCCCGCTCCACGCTCATGAGGACCGGCTCCGGGGTCGTGTCCGGTGCCGGGCCGAAGAACCGCAGGAGCGAGCGGCCCGGCAGCGTCCCCGCCGGGGCGCCCGTCAGCTCGAGGACCATCGCCGGCACGTCCCGGAGCGAGACCGGCTGCGCGACCCGCGCCCCGGCCGGCAGGGCGGCGGGATAGCGCGCCAGCAGCGGCACGTGGGTGAGCTGGGTGTAGAGGCTGTTGCCGTGGCCCTTGAGTCCGTACTCCCCGAAATGCTCCCCATGATCCGAGGTGATGATCACGAGGGTCTGGTCCAGGATCCCCCGCGCCTGGAGCGCGGTGAGGAGCGAGTCGATCTGGTGGTCCACGTACCCGATGGTGGCCTGGTACGCCTCCCGTTCGCGGGCGAACTCCTCCGGCGTGAACTTGTGCCGGTTGTCGTAGCCCACCTCGTGCAGGTAGTAGTGATAGTTGTGCGCCCGCGGCTGGGTGCCGGTGGCGAACTTCCCGTCCCAGGCCGCCTCGGGGAGGTAGGGCTGGTGGGCGTCGTAGTAGTTG
>CAZPER010000031.1:0-41842 GCA_964585655.1 uncultured Gemmatimonadaceae bacterium
GCGCCTTTCGCATGACTGCCGCGGAGGAGGGGCAGATCGAGGCGAACTCCGATGGGCCGCGGATCGCCGCCGGGACCCCGTAGCGCTCCACCCGCGCGTACCCCCGCCGTGAAAAGAATCGCTCGGCTGTGGTGGTGAGCAGGTAGAGCGCGCCCACGCCTTCGGCGGCGGCGAGCCGTTCCACCTCCAGCACCAGGGCGGAGCCGAGCCCGCTCTCCCTGCGATCCTGGCGCACCGCCAGCGAGCGGAGCAGCCCCATTTCGCCATACCGCTCCACGCCTACGACCCCTTCGAGCCCCGCGCGGTCCCGGACACCCAGGAACCGGATCGCGGGGGACAGATCGGCGATCGGAAGCCCGTTGACGCCGAGGAGTGCCGTGACCTCCGGCAGCTCGTCGGCGCCAAGGCGGGTGATATTCACCGGTGCCCCCCGCAGCACTCCGGACCGCAGCCGCAGCCGGCCGCCGGCTTCGTCGCCCGGATGAAGGCGCCCATGACCTTGCCGTCGAGCTGGGCCGCCACCGCGTCGGCGTCGAGGCCGGCATCGCCGAGGAAATCCCGGGCCTCCGCCGCCGTGTAGACCCGGGTGGGTTCCACTGAGGCCGCAGTGAATCCGGCCCGCTCCAGCCGCGCCACGTAGTCCCGCTCATCCAGCGCCCCAGCCACGCACCCGGTCCAGAGGGCCAGGCTGGCGCGGACCGGCTCCGGGATGTCGCCCCGGGTCACCACATCGGACACGGCGAACCGCCCGCCGGGCTTGAGGACGCGATAGGCCTCGGCCAGCACCCGGTCCTTGTCGGCGGAGAGGTTGATCACGCAGTTGGAGATGATCACGTCGACCGACGCGTCCGGCAGCGGAATCGCCTCGATCTGTCCCCGCAGGAACTCCACGTTGTCGACGCCGGCCCGGGCCTGATTGGCTCGCGCCAGGGCCAGCATGTCATCCGTCATGTCGAGGCCGTACGCCTTGCCGGTGGGCCCCACCCGCCGCGCGGACAGCAGCACGTCGATCCCGCCGCCGGAGCCCAGGTCCAGCACCGTCTCCCCCGCCTTCAACTCGGCCAGGGCCGTTGGGTTGCCGCACCCGAGCGAGGCCAGGACCGCCTGCGCCGGCAGCCCGGCGGTCTCCTCGGCCGCGTAGAGGTCGCGGGTGATGGGATCGGGCGAGGCACAGCTGCTGCCGGTGCCGCAACATCCGGCCTTCTGGCCGATGGCGGCTTGACGCGCGGCCTCGCCGTAGCGCTCGCGCACGATCTGGGTGATGTCCTGCATTGGTGTCTCCATCAAGAAAAGTTGATCAGTTTAGGAAAAAAATTGTATCAGCAGCAGCGCGCCTTTACCCGCCGCACCGCCGCCGTGGGGCTCAGTGACTCGACCGCCTCTTCCAGCCCCTCCAGCGCCCCCGGGACCAGGGAGTAGTACGACCACCGTGCCTCGCGCCGATCCTGCACCAGGCCTGCCTCCTTGAGCACCTTCAGGTGGAAGGAGAGCCGGGACTGACCGGAGTCCAGCGCGGCGGTCAGGTCACAGACACACCGCTCCCCATCCCGCAGCATGGCGACCAGGCAGAGCCGGGTCTCGTCGGAGAGGGCATGGAAGACCCGCGCCAGGCGGGCAAGGTCGGTGGCTGTGCTCGATGTCATGGCTCGAGTATATCAATTTTTCTTGATGCGTCAAGCCCCACCCCGTCCCGCCCCTCCAACTGCTCCGCCCACCCCATCAAAGCTCGCTGCTGGGGAAGAAGTTCCCCGCCCGCCCGACAGTGGCGGAGGATCGTCCCCAGGTCCGCGCGGGTATCGACGTCGGGCAGCTCCGGGAGGAGTTCCACGACCCCGAGGAGACGGAGCGCAGCCAGGAGCTGGCCCGCGGTCTCCGGTCCGCTGTACTCGACACCATTCCATGCTGCGCCCGGTACCGGAATCCGCCCGCCGAAGAGGTAGTAGCCACCATCCGTGGCCGGGCCCAGCACGAATGGCACTCCGCCGCCCAGGCGCCGTCCGGCCTGGAACAGGTCCCGGGGCGCGAGCAGCGGACAGTCGGCGCCGATGAGGAGCACCGCGGGGTGAGACTCCAGCAGCTGGCGATACACCCGGTCCTGCCGCTCGCCGAGGCTTCCCTCCCCTTGCCAGAGCCGCGGCAGCGCCTGCCAGCGAGGGGCGTCCACGCCCTCCGCCTCCGCCACCGCCCAGTACGGTGCCAGCCCCAGTTCCCCCGCACTTTCAAGGACCGCCGCCGTGACCGCGAGCGCCAGGCGATAGAACTCCGCCGCCCCCTCCGCGCCAATGCCCGCCGCAAGGCGTGTCTTCCCCGGCGAGTGCCCCGGGGTCCGCACGAAGGCCGCGACCGCCACCCTCACCTCCGCCACAGCCAGCTCCAGGCTTCGGGCAGCGCCTGTCGCACCGTAAGGCGGAGCCGGCGGGCAGTGGTTCTGCCCCAGCCACCTTCGCGATAGGCCCGAGCGCTGGTGCCCAGCCGACTGCCTACCGGCGTGAGCCGCATTCCATGGCGGCGAGCGGCCCAGACGAGGAGGTGGTCCTCCCCATATGGAGCGCCGAGGGGGAATCCCCCGAGCGATTCGAACTCCCGCTTCCCCAGGGCCAGGCCCTGGTCGCCGAAGGGCATGCCCAGCAGGCGGGACCGGATCCTGACACCCCATTCGTTGAGCCGCATCAGGCCCGGGCCATCCTCGAATTCGAGGTCGAAGTAGCAGAGCGCCGCCGGTCTGGCCTCGAGCGCCGCGCACAGCCGGCGAACCGCATCTGGAGGCAGCGACGAGTCGGCATGGAGAAACCAGAGCCAGCGGCCGCGGGCGAGAGCGGCCGCCCGGTTCTGCTGTGCCGCCCGTCCCGGGGGGCCGACGATCCAGCGCACCCCGGGAGGAACGCCCTCCGGGTTGGGATCGGTGGCTGTGAGGATCAGTTCGGTCCCCGCGCCAAGCTGCGGCAGCAGGGATGGGAGCAGGCGGGTCCAGGACCGATCCCCGGGGCCGACGGGAACGATTACGCTGAGCGCGACATCGCCCTCCCCACTCATCGCCGGCGGGTGACCCCGGGCACACGCAACCCGCCGGGAGCCTCGGCATTCTGTGCCCTCGGCCGACCGGTGGCACCGGTACCCCTCTGATAAGCGTATGCCAGCCAGCCACTTGGGCCCGTGGCCCTCGAGGCTTGAAGCTTGCGATGCTGGCTCCCGGCATTCACGCGGAGCATCCCGATGGCGTCTCGCATCCGTTCCCTTCTGATCGCAGTGACCCCGATCTGCCTCGCCGGATCACTCGTCGCGCAGACCCTTCCCGCCCGCCCCATTCCCCTGGGGGAGCCGGTGCGCGGCGGCAGCTGGAAGGACGGGGAGCTGGTGCTCGGCCGGACCACCCTGCCCGGTGCCCGGCGGATGCTGGGCGCCGCTGACTCCGGAGCGGCCACGGCCGACGAAGCCAACCCGCGCCGCCTTCCCGAGGAGCTGGCCTGGGAAATCGGCGGAGTGACGCTCAGGCCGCGCTGGACCTTTGATCCCGGGAAGGGGTACTTCCAGCTTTACTTCGACGACAATGAGCGGCTGATCTTTGCGCTGGACCGGACGGTCAGGCCCGAGCTTCAGCGCACCGAACTGCTGAGCCGGTATCCCCGGGCACTGCGGGTGCAGCAGTCGGACAGTTACGACCAGTTCCAGGTGGATGTGCAGCCCTGCGTGACGCTCACCGCCCTGGTGGACCGGCAGAAGGATCATGTGCTGCAGTTCGGCTACGCCTGGACCTGCCGCACCCGGTCGGTCGCCGAGCGCCCTGCGCCGTCGGGTCCGCCGGGTCGCTGAGCCGGCTCAGGGCACCGCCGCCCGGATGAACACCCGCGTCTCTTCCGGGGGCCGCAGGGCGTAACTCCGGGAATCGGCGACCTCCTGGATGAACACCGTATAGCGCACCCGGACGTCCGGCACCCTGGCCCGCGCGATCACCCCCCGCAGGTCATCCCCCGCCACCAGCACCTGGGTCGCGACGCCCGAATATGGCGCCGCATCGAGGTACGCCCCGGCCGATTCCACCGTGTCCACGGACCCGCCCTCGATGAGGAAGAGGACGGCACCGACCGCCGGCCCCGGGCCGGCCAACACCACCTCGATGGTGCCCGGCACCGGACTCCCAGGGTCGTCGCCACAGGAGAGCGCCGCGACCAGCGTCACCGCGAGCAGCCACCGCCGGGCGGTCATCGGGCGCCCCCCGCCCTGGCGCCGCTGATGAGCTGCATCCGGTACCACGCCAGGAAATCCCCCGCGTCATAGCCGCCGTTGCCGTTGCCTAACGAATCGAGGTAGGCCGCCTGCGCGGCGGCGAGGGGGCGCCGCCGCACCAGGGCGTCGCTCGCCTCGGTGAGCGTCACGGTGACTCCGCCCGGCGTGGTCCGGCCAAGGGAAAAGCCGATCGCGCCACCCGGCGCCAGCTGCCGGATGGTGTCCAGGGCGAAGCCGGCGGAGAGGCCCTGGTTGTCGCGCGCGGCCGGGATGGAGGTGTCGTCAAACCGGGAGTTTCCACTGCTGCCGGGCCACGGATCGCCGGCGTCGCCCCGGTTCCTGGTGCCGGGTTGCCGCAGCTGATTGAGACCGTCCGCCTGCACCAGGGCCACGCCGTGGACCGGCCCGCTGTTCACCCGGTTGTCCTGGAAAAAGCCGTGCGCGGCCACCTGGCCGGCATCGATGTGCCAGATGAGCAGCCCGGGGCCCTTGGCGCAGGAGCGGCCGTTGAACTGGCAGGCGGGATTCAGCTGGGCGCTGTCGCTGCCGAGGGCCTGGCGGTTCTCCAGCAGGAAATACTCATCGGTGCCGGGCACTGCGAGGCTCAGCACCGTGTCGGAGGTCGCCACCGGCGAGAGGACCACCGGGCCCGCCGCCGGGGCGGTGTCCACCGCCACCCACCCCAGCTCCGCCAGCGACCAGGCATCGAGTCCCGCCGGGCTGTAGGGCTGGGTGTAGTTCCCGCTCCCCATGATGCTCCACTCGCCGAGCCCCTGGGTGACGCTCGGACTCCGCAGGTTGGTGTCGTACAGGTCCGGCAACCCGAAGGCGTGACCGGTCTCGTGCGCCACTGTCCCGATCGGCATCAGCTGGCCCGCGGTGCAGGCACCGGGCCCGCCCACCCCGCTCTGCAGGGTGTAATCGCGGATCCGGATGAAGCTGCCGGGCACCGGCGACCCGGCGGCGTCGCGAACGGGGCTCGCGGTGATGAATCCGCCGCCCCGCCAGAAGCCCACGTCAAAGCGGTGGGCCCAGAGGTTGGTGGTCCCGCAGGCGCCGTCCACTTCGGGCTGGAGAAACGTGACGAAGTCCACCACGCCGTCATCGTCCCCCGAATTGGGCAGGCCGTCGGCGCCGTCGTTGTCGAAGCGGCCCCAGTCCACCCCGCCGGTATCGGAACGTTCCAGGGCCTGGAGCAGCAGGTCACCAAAGGGCAGCGTTCCCTTGGGGCAGCTGTTCAGGACGCCGATGCCGTTGCAGCCGTCCTCGTAGTAGGTGTCGGCGCTGTCGGCCGTGACCCAGCCGAAGAGGACGCCGTCGATCGTGACCCGCCCGCGGGACACCTCCGAGTAGTAGGAGCGCACGCTGTAGGGGAGCGGCGCCGGATCGGCGGCGAAGAGCACCTGCTGGTAGGCCGACGCCGGAAAGGGGGGTGCCACATTGGAGAAAGCGATGGGGATGACCGGCACCAGGTACTGTCCGCCGACTCGGGACGCCGAGCCGGCGCCGGGGGCGTTCAGCTGGGCGACCCGCCCGGCGGCCAGCAGCGCCCGCCGCCGCTCCCGGACCCGACCGGTTTCCCGTCGCCAGGCGCCGATGGGGCGGAAATCCAGCCCCTCCACTTCGAACCGCCCCACCTCGGAACGGGGATACACCGGATCGGAATGGGCGGGTGCCAGCACCGCGAGGCTCAGCAGCAGCGGGACGAGGCGCGGGGCGGGCGGGCGGCGCATGGAGGTAATGTAGCGGGGGCTGCAGCCGGTCCCGATTGTTGCTTGTGCCTTGCCATCCAAACCGTTAGGTTGTAACGGCTTAGTATCAGGCACCAGATTCCACCAGAGCGAGACGAGGCCCCGTGGAAACCCAGACGCTGCACAGCATCCAGCTTTTCGAGAAGTGCCGCCAGTTCACGAAGGCACGCGAGATCCAGGCTGCTGGACTGTACCCGTACTTCAAGCCGATCTCGGATTCCGAGGACACCTCGGTGGTGATCGAGGGCCAGAAGCGGATCATGCTCGGCTCAAACAACTATCTGGGCCTTACGCACCACCCGAAGGTGCTGGAGGCGGCCGGCCGCGCCCTGCACCGCTACGGGTCCGGCTGCACCGGGAGCCGCTTCCTCAATGGCACACTGGACCTGCATGGTCAGCTGGAGGCCTCGCTGGCCGAGTTCCTGGGGAAGGAAGACTGTCTGGTCTTCTCCACCGGGTACCAAGCCAACCTGGGGCTGATTTCCGGCCTGATCGGCCGGGGCGACCTGGTCTACCTCGACAAGCTGGACCACGCCTCGATCGTGGACGGCGCCAAGATGTCCTACGGCGAGACGCTGCGCTTCACCCACGGCGACCTCCCGGGCCTCGATCGGATGATCGAGCGGACGCGCGGCACCAAGGGCGCCATGATCGTGGTGGACGGCGTCTATTCGATGGAAGGCGACATCGCCAACGTGCCGGAGCTGGTGCGCATCTCGCGGAAGTACGGCATTGCGCTGGCGCTGGACGACGCCCATTCGATTGGCGTCCTGGGCCCCAAGGGTGATGGCACCGCCGCGCACTTCGGGATGACCGACGAGGTGGACCTCATCGCCGGGACCTTCTCGAAGTCGCTGGCCTCCATCGGCGGCTTCGTGGCCGGTTCGGAGAACGTCATCCACTTCCTGAAGCACCACTGCCGTCCGCTCATCTTCACCGCCTCGCTGCCCCCGGCCAACACCGCTGGTGTCCTGGCCGCCTTGGAGGTGCTCAAGACCGAGCCGGAACGCCGCACCGCGCTGTGGGCCAACACCCATCGCCTCATCAACGGCATGCGCGGCCTCGGCTATGACATCGGCGAGACCGAGACCCCGATCATCCCGGTCCAGATCGGCCCGATGGAGACCACCTTTGTCTTCTGGCGCAAGCTGTTCGACGCCGGCGTCTTCACCAATCCGGTGATGCCACCCGCCGTGCCGCCGTCCCAGTGCCGGCTCCGCACCAGCGTCATGGCCACGCACTCGTTCGAGCAGATCGACTTCTGCCTGGAGCAGTTCGCCCGCATCGGCAAGGACCTGGGGGTCATCTGACCGCTGCTGTGACCGTCCGGCCGGCGAGCGATCGCGCCGGCCTGGACCGCTTCATCAAGCTGCCCTACGAACTCCACGCGCGGGACCCGCTCTGGGTCCCGCCGTTGCGTATGGACGTGCGCAAGCTGCTGGACCGCGCCACGAACCCGTTCTTCGAGCACGCCGAGGCGGAGTACTTCCTGGCCGAACGGGAGGGGAAGGTGGTCGGCCGGATCGCGGCGATCAGCAACCGGCTGCACAACGAGGTCCACGCGGACCGGGTCGGCTTCTTCGGCTTCTTCGAGTGCAGTTACGACCACGAGGTGGCCAATGCGCTGTTCGAGGCGGCCGCCGCCTGGCTCCGGACCCGGAACCATGACGTCATGCGGGGCCCCGCCTCCTTCTCCACCAACGACGAGTGCGGGCTGCTGGTCCGGGGCTATGACACCCCGCCCACCCTCATGATGCCCCACAATCCCCCCTACTACGAGCGCCTCGTGGATGCGGCGGGGTTCAAGAAGGCAAAGGACCTCCTCGTCTACCGGGGGGGGTACGAATCCATCTACCTCCCGGTGCCCGAGCGGCTGGCGCGCGGGACCGAGATGCTGATGAAGCGGCAGGGCGTCACCATTCGCCCCATGAACCTGCAGGACTTCTCCGCCGAGGTGGAGCGGATCAAGCGGCTCTACAACCGCTGCTGGGAGAAGAACTGGGGCTTCATCCCGATGACCGATCATGAGATCGACCACCTGGCCGAGCAGTTCAAGCCGGTGGTCGTCGCGGACCTGGTGCCATTCGCCGAGAAGGACGGCGAGGCGGTCGGGTTCGGCCTCTGCCTGCCGGACCTCAATACCGTGTTCCGCCGGCACCGGTCCGGTCGCCTCACCCCTGCCCTGCTCGCTGACCTGCTGCTCTCCCTCAAGTTCAAGCGGCTCCGCCGCCTCCGCATTCTCCTCCTGGGCGTGGTGCCGGAGTTGCGGGGGAAGGGCATCGACGCGATGCTCTACCACTGGATCTGGACCCGGGCCAAGGACCACCACATCTACTGGGGCGAGGCGGGCTGGATCCTCGAGGACAACCCGGCGATGAACGCCGGCCTCGAGAAGATGGAATTCGCGGTCTACAAGACCTATCGGCTCTACGACCGGGCGCTATGAAGGCGCTGGTCACCGGGGCGACCGGCTTCGTCGGGAGCCATCTCGCCGAGGCGCTCCGGCGTCAGGGCGCCGAGGTCACCGCCCTGGTGCGCTCGCCGGCGAAAGCGGCCTACCTCGACACCCTGGGCGTGCGCACCGTCGCCGGGGACCTGCACCACCTGCCGGCGCTCCGCGAAGCCGCCCGCGGCCAGGACGTCATCTACCATGTCGCCGGCCTGGTCGCCGCGCGGGACGAGGCCGAGTTCCTCCACGGCAATCGCGAGGGTACCCGGAACCTGCTCGCCGCGATCGCGGAGCAGCGCGGGGACCGCGCGCCCCGGTTCGTGCTGGTCTCGAGCATGGCGGCTGGCGGGCCCGCCCCGCGGGGCCAGCCGCTCACCGGCGCCGAACCGGCCGCGCCGGTGACCGCCTACGGCCGCAGCAAGCTGGCGGGCGAGCAGGCGGTCCGCGAATCGGGGCTGCCCTGGACCATCGTCCGGCCCCCGTTGGTCTATGGGCCGCGCGACACCGAGGTGCTCAAGGTATTCCGGATTGCGGGGCACGGCGTCGCCCCGGTCTTCGGTGACGGCACCAAGGAACTCTCGGCGGTGTTCGGACCCGACCTCGCCGCCGCCCTCATCGCCGCGGGCGCCAGCGACACCACGGTAGGCCGGACCTACTACGCCTGCCACCCCGAAGTCTTCAGCAGCGCCGAGTTTGTGCGCGCGGTGGGCCGCGCGCTCGCGCCGGCGAGCGGTGGGCCCCAGGTGCGGGTGCTCCGCCTCCCCGCGGCGCTTGCGCGCCTGGCCCTGACGATCACGGGCACCGCCGCGCGGCTGGCCGGCCAGGCAACGATCCTGACCCCGGACAAGGCCAACGAGTTCTTCCAGCCGGCCTGGACCGGGGACCCCGCTCCCTTCGAGCGCGATGCCGGGTGGCGGGCCGCCCATGATCTGTCTGCCGGGCTGGCGGAGACGGTTCGCTGGTACCGCGAACACGGCTGGTTGTGAACCCCGGAGCACTCCGCCCCGCCGAGCGGCTGGTCGTGGGGTATGTCGCGGTTACCACGCTCCTGGCGCTCTCCCGGTGGCCCGGCCAGCCCGCCATCGCCGGGGTCCTCGGCGCGCACCTCCTCATACTCTTCCTGGTGTTGCTGCTGCGCCGCGCGGACCTGGGGCCGCTGGGCCAGGGATTGCGGACGGTGGCGCCCCTGCTTCTCCTGGGCGCGTTCTACCCCGCCATCGACATCCTGAACAACTTTGGTGCCGCCGCGGTGCATGATGCCGCCATCCAGCACTGGGAGCTCCTCCTGTTCGGCGGCGAGGTCAGCCGGACCTGGTGGCAGGCCGCGCCGAGCCGGTTCTGGTCCACGGTGCTGCACGCGGTCTACTTCGCGTACTATCCGATCGTGCTGGGCCCGCCGATCCTCTTCCTCGCGCTGGGGCGCCGCGCGGCGGCCGAGCGCTCGGTGCTGTGGCTGATGGCCACCTTCCTCTCCTGCTATCTCGTCTTTCTGCTCTACCCGGTCGCGGGGCCCTATTACGAATACCCGCGCCCGGATGCCGCCTTCCTTGACAACTGGGCCGCCCGGCTGGTCTACGCCACCCTGAGCAAGGGCAGCGCGTATGGGGCAGCGTTCCCCTCCTCCCATGTCGCCGCCACCCTGGTGGCGGCCGCGGCGGCGTGGTTCGGGTCGCGGAAACTGGGCGCGGTGCTCGCGGGCCCGGCGCTGCTGCTCACGATCGGCGTGGTCTACTGCCAGATGCACTACGCGGTGGATGCGGTGGCGGGCGTGCTGGTGGCTGGGGGGGTCGTGTGGCTGGGATGGCGGAGGGAGCCGGACGCCAGAACCGCGGTGCACCAGGGCTGAGTCGCCCCGGGCACCGCGGCCCCTGATGCAGCGGCGACTACTGAACGGTCAGCTTGGCCTTCATCCCGAACGGAACGTGCGGCGTGCAGTGGTACTCGTAGGTACCCGCGGGCGCGCCGGCGAAGCTGATCTCGTAGCTCTCGCCGATGCCGACCTTCATCGGGCCGGTCAGCGGCCCCATGGTCTCGGCCATCGCCTTGGTGAGCACGTCGGCGGCGCCGGCGGGAATCAGGGTCGCATCGAACGCCACATTGTGGGGCGGGCCACTGCGCACCACGAACTTCACCACGTCGCCGGCCTTGATCGTCAGCTCGGCCGGGGTGAACGTCCCCACCTTGCCGTCGAAGTCCATCTGCACTTCATGGGTGGCGCCGGTCACCGCCGGAGCCGCCGCCGGCGCCGCAGCCGCGGGCTGTTCCGCCGGCTGATCGCCGCCCTTGCCGCCGCAGGCCGCCAGGGCCAGGGCGAGTCCAGCCACCATCATCGTCGCGCGCATCGGGCACTGCCTCCACTAACAGGAAAGGAAACGGGGGGACCTTGTGAAAAGGTTCACAAACATAGCGCATGGAACCCCAAAGAGGGAGAGGGGCAGTTGAGATTAGATTCCCTCCGTGCATCCCGCCCCCACCTGCCGGACCCTCGGCCCCCAATGTCAGGAGATCCCCGTCACCCTCCGGGTGGGGATCCTGGACGTCGGCAATCCGGCCTCCTGCGATGCGGAGGCCACCTGGCTCTTCGGGCATACCGAGCGGGTCACCTTCCGGGAGATGCGAACCCGGGACCGGGAGGTGCTGGTGGAGTCGGTGCTGCACGTGCGCTGCCGCCACCTCCAGCCCACCAGTGAGGGGGCGGCCCGCTGCCGGGCCCACGGATTCGCCGGGCCCCTCCCTCCGCCCACCCGGGGCGCCAGGCAGCCCCGCCGGCTGGGCGGCGACCGGTTCACCGTCATCGAGGAGCATGTCCCGCGGGAGTTGCCGCTGCCCTTCCCGCCGCGCACCCTCCCGGTGATCGAGGCGGACAGTCTGGACAGCGAGAATCCCTGCGCCATCGCCCCGTGCACCACCGCCGACCACAAGCGGGGCTCGGCCTGCTGCCGCGACCTGCAGATCGAGATCCTGTGCGCGGAGGGGGACACGCACCTCGAGGCGCTGGTCCGCTCGCGGCTCTCCCCCTACCTCTGCAAGGTCAGCCGGGAGCGCCCCGACGCCATCGAGGCGGAACTGATCTCGGCCTGTGACTACCTGGATGACCCGCAGGAGAATTGCACCCTGCACGGGCGGGTTCGGCCCGATGGACGGCCGGCGAAACCGGAGTTGTGCAGCGCCTGGCCGGACGACGGAAAAGGGCTGCACCCGGGGTGCCTCTGGTACACCCCGCCCGCCAAGGGGCGGAAATCAGGCCAGTGACCCGGCGGAAGGGGGGCCGGCGGTGTGCATGGCAGCCCGGCCCGGAACGTCGTAAGCTTTTGTACGGATGCCATCTAGCCGGCCCCTCCAGATGACCGCTGTCTGAGCCCTCGAGGACGTCATGGGCGATGAGCTTGAAGAGCTGTACCGCACGACCTACGCGACGGTGGTCCGCTTCCTGTACCGCAAGGTCTGGGATGCCGACCGGGCGCATGACCTGGCCCAGGAAGTCTTCATCCGTGCCATGGCCCATCGCCCGGAGAAGCCCCGGGCCTGGCTGTTCGCGGTGGCCGCGAACCTCGCCCGGGATGAGGCCCGCGCCGCCATCCGGCGGAAGCGTCATCTGACGCTGCTCAAGGATGACCCCATCACCCTCCCCTCCAGCCAGCCTGCCGCCGACGAGATGGTGGAAGAAGACGAACGCCGCGCCCGGGTGGACGAGGCGCTGGGAACGCTCACCAAGCGGGACCGCGAGGTCCTGCTGCTCTGGGACGCCGGGATGAGCTATCCCGAAATCGCCCAGCAAACCGGACTCGCCGTCGGTGCGGTCGGCACCACGCTGGCCCGCGCCCGCAAGCGACTCATTGACGCTCATGACCGGATGGAACATCGCGATGACCGTGCGGCACATTCCTGACGAAGAGCTCCACTCGTACCTCGACCAGGCCCTCAGCCGGTCGCAGGCGGTGGAGATCGAACGGCACCTGGCCCGCTGTCCGGCCTGCCAGGTGCTGCGGGACGACATCGCCCGCATGCGGGACCGGACCACGGAGCTGCTGGCGGAACTCGGGCCGCCGGCGATCATCCCGCCCGCGTACGCGGTCCTGCAGGCGCGGGCGGCGGAGCGGGTCGAAGGGCGCCAGCGGTGGCTGATCGCCGGGATGTGGGCCGCCAGCGTGGCGGGGGCGATCTTCCTCGGCTGGAGTCTCAAGCCGGGAGCGAGCCGCCCGGACCCGGCCACCATCGCCGCCGCGGCCCCGGCCGGACAGTCGCACGATTCCGCCCTCGTCACCGAGGTGGCGTCCCCGGCGCGCGTCCCAGCCATCCGGCCCGCTCCGGTGGCCCAGGAGCCGGAGCGGCGACTCATCCGGGTGCCACAGGGCGCTGGCCGCCGGGAGTCCCCGGTCCAGTTCGCCTCCCTGGTCGAGACCGACCCGACCCCCGATTTCCTCCCCCGGCAGCGCCAACTCGTTTCCGGCGGGGACAGCGAGGAGCTTCCCTCCCTGCTGGCGCAGCCGGTCGGCGACGAGCTTGGGCTGCAGGGGTTGTGGCGGACGGTGGTGCCGGATAGCGGCAGCTCGGCGCGTTCCGTGGATATCCCCCTGGTCCCCGGACTCCCGGTCGTGCAGATGCGGGTGCAGCCCGGCGAGGGGGGCCCGGACGTCACCGCGGTGGACCAGATGCTCGAGTCCGGCGAGGTGGTGCGGACGTTGGCGGGCCCGACGGCGCGGGTTCAGGCCATCGTGGCCGCCGGTGAGGTCCGCGAGGCCGGGGGACCCACCCGTTCCGGCGAGTCGGACCGGGTGACCGTGACCATCCAGCAGGGCGATCGGATGGTGGCGGTGACCGGGCCCTCGCAGTCGCTCGGCTCGCTGCTCAGCCGGGTGAACGCCCGCCGGCGGTATTAGCGAAGGCCGGGCGACACCCCCGCAGGGAACGACAAAGGGCGGGCACCGGACCGGTGCCCGCCCTTTGTCGTTCCGGACCAGCCGGGCCGGTCAGTGGTGCCCGGCCTCTTTCTCCAGCGTGATCAGCGCCAGCCTGGGCGAGACCATCGGGAAGGTGCGGGCGAAGAAGCCGTAGCTCAGCAGGAAGAGGCCGAGGAAGCCAAGAGTGGGCCCCAGCTCCGCCACGCCGAAGACCGGCCCGGCTTCCTTGGTGACGGACGGCAGGACAAGCAGGTAGCGCTCGAGCCAGAGGGTGCAGAGGCTCACCGCGGTGAACAGCCCGAGGGTGACCGGGGTCTTCTTCGGCGCCACGCCGAGCAGCCCGATGAAGGGCACCACGAACATCCCGAGGAAGACCAGCCGGCCGATCGGCCGCCATTCGCCCCACAGGCGGGCGAAGACGAAGCCGGTCTCCTCCGGCAGGTTGCCGTACCAGATCACCAGGAACTGGGACCACATCAGGTAGGTCCAGAAGACGGTGAACCCGAAGCAGAGCTTGCCGAGGTCGTGGCGTTGCCTGGGACTGATGAACTCGGCGATGCCCACCTCGTTCCGCCCATAGAGCATCATCAGCGCCAGGAGGGTGTGGGCGCCCAGGAAGGACCCCATGAAGTACCAGCCGCCGAACAGGTTGGAGAACCAGTGCGGCTGCAGCGCCATGATGGTGTCGAACGCCACCATGGTGAAGACGATGGCGTAGGTGATGACGTAGGCCGGGGCCAGGACGGCAATCCGCGCCTCGTGCCGGGCGCGGCCGTCCGGCGTGGCATCGAAGCCCTGGGTCCACCGCTCGTACAGCCCACGCCGCTCTGAAGGAACCGCCCCCTTCACGTCGTGCATGTCGGGGATCAGGTCCGCCTTGACCAGCTGGAAGCCGAGGTAGTACAGGGCCGTCAGCCCCACCGCGAGCCGCCCGAACATGAACCCGTGGCTGAGCCAGATCTCCTTGCCATGCCCGAGGCCGTGCATGTCGGGGAAGATGTGGGGATACCCGACGGTGAAGATGAGCAGGAAGCCCACCACCGACACCGGCCAGAAGAAGAAGGGCGCGGCCTCGGCGAAGCGGATGATCACCCCGGACCACTTGGCCTTGGTCACCTTCTGCACCGCGACGAAGGCGAAGCTGCCCCCGGTGAGGCCGGTGAAGTAGACCCAGTTGACGTGGAACAGGTGCCAGGCGCGGTCGGCCTGCTCGCCCCGGGCAAAGTAGACGAAGAGCGCCGCGCCCACGAGGGCGAGGGCGGTGCCCAGGCCGACGAAGAGGTTGTAGCGGGCCGAGACCGACCGGGCGACGAGCTGGTCGCGCACCGACGTGGTGCCCATCAGTTGACTCCTCCCGCAGGCGCCGGGGCGGCGGTGGCGGCCGTCGCGTCGGCCTGCAGTTTCCGCACGTAGTTCACGATCTCCCAGCGGTCGATGCCCCGCACCTGCGCGGCGTACCGGGGCATGACGCCGCGACCGTAGCGGATGATGCTGTAGATGTACCCGTCACTCCAGGCGATGGCGCGCGGGGTGGTGAGCGGCAGGGCCGCGACCTTGGCGCTGACGGGGCTGTCGGCGTTGCCGGTGTCCCCGTGGCAGACGGCACAGAAGGTGTGGTAGAGCGTGTCGCCCCGGGCGGAGGCGGGCTGTCCCGCCAGCGGATTGACCAGCTTGTCCGCCGTGGTGGTGTTCCCGACGCCCCACTCGGCCGACCAGTCGCCCTCGCCGCCGGTGATCGGCACCGTGCCGGGGACGGTGTTGCGCGGCACCGCGGCGGTCTCGTAGGGGTGGACCGCCGGGCTCTTGATCATGGCGTCGAACCAGGGCACGACGTGCATGAGGTCGTCGGGCGAAGGGACGTCGTTGTAGTAGTAGTCGCAGCCGGTGGCGCCCAGCGCGAGGAAGAGGGCCACGACGGACTTGAGGCTACGCCGCATGGCGGACCTCCACGCTGCCCGCATCCCGGAACATCCGCTCCACGCCGCCCACTTCGGCGGCCGGGCAGGGGACGAAGATCCCGATCCGGTCGTCACTGAACTTGGGGTCGTAGGCCAGCCCGGTGGTCGGCCGGCGGAGGGAGAGGATGATCACGCCCACGACGGTGGAGAGCGAGCCGAGCAGCACCATGAGCTCGAACAGGAAGACGACGTAGGGCGGCACGGTGGCGATCGGCTTGCCGCCCACCAGCAGCGGCCAGTCGAGCGACATCCAGTAGGTCATCCCCAGGCCGGCGCAGACGCCGGTGATCCCGCCGATCAGGGTAAACAGGCGGACCGGTGAGGTGGTGATGCCGAGGGCGTCCTCCAGCTCGTGGCTGGGCGCGGCCGAATAGACGGTGAAGTCCTGGCGGCCCTGGGCGCGGAGGGCCTGGATCGCGTCACAGGCCGCGTCGATGTGCTCGAAGCTCGCGAGCACGCCGGGTACGGACCGGGCCATCAGTGGCCTCCCTTGCGAAGCCGGGGCATCGGGATCTGCTCCTTGATCTCCTGGATCGCCACCACCGGGAAGGTGCGGGCGAAGAGGAGGAACCACATGCCGAACCAGCCGAACGAGCCGGCGAGGATGCCCCAGTCCGCCCAGGTCGGCCGCATCTGGCTCCAGGCGTAGGGGAGGAAGTCGTTGGCCAGGCTGGACGCGATGATCACGTAGCGCTCGAACCACATCCCGATGTTGATGAAGATCGAGATGATGAAGAGCGCAGTGAGGTTGGTGCGCACCTTCTTGAACCAGAACAGCTGCGACACGAAGGCGTTGCAGATGATCATGGTCCAGCCGCCCCACCACATGGGGCCGAAGGCGCGGCGCCAGAAGGCGGTCTGCTCATAGGGGTTGTTGCTGTACCAGCCGATGAAATACTCCATCGCATAGGCGTAGAACAGGATGGAACCGGTGAGCAGCGTCAGCTTGGAGAGGTTGTCGAAGTGGTACTCGGTGATCATGTGCTCCAGCTTGAGCGCCTTGCGGAGCGGGATCATCAGGGTGAACACCATGCCGACGCCGGAGTAGATCGCGCCCGCCACGAAGTAGGGGGCGAAGATCGTCCCGTGCCAGCCGGGGACGATGGACATGGCGAAGTCCCAGGACACCACCGAGTGCACCGAGAGCACCAGGGGCGTGGCCAGCGCGGCCAGGTAGAGGTACGCCCGGCTGTAATGCTGCCACTGGTGCTGCGTGCCCTTCCACCCGAGGGAGAAGAACCCGTACACCTTGGCCCGCCAGCCCTTCATCATGTCCCGGGCCGCCGCGATGTCGGGCACCAGCCCGACGCACAGGAAGGTGGTCGAGACGGTGAGGTAGGTGGAAATCGCGAAGACGTCCCACACCAGCGGCGACTTGAAGTTGGGCCAGAGCCAGCGCTGGTTGGGATAGGGGAGCAGCCAGTAGAAGAACCACTGGCGGCCGATATGGATGATGGGGAACAGGCCCGCGGTCATGACCGCGAAGACCGTCATGGCCTCGGTGGCCCGGTACACCGCCGTCCGCCACGGGGAGCGGAACAGGAACAGGATGGCGGAGATCAGCGTCCCCGCGTGACCGATGCCGACCCAGAAGACGAAGGTGGTGATGTACACCGACCAGAACGCCGGCGGATTGTAGCCCGCCAGGCCCAGCCCGTCCTTGAGCAGGAAGACGAAGGTGACCACCCCGACGAGGAAGAGGCCCACCGCCCCGGCCAGCAGGAGGAAGTAGCCCGTTCCCGCCGTGCCCAGGGTGTTGACGACGTCCCGGGTGACCTCGTGATGGGTCTGGGTCGGGTGGTTCGACTCGTGCGCGATCGCGGCCATCGGTTACGCCTCCACCCGGTGCAGGACCTTCGCCAGGTACGTCACCGCCGGGCGAACGTTCAGGTCCTCGAGAATGTGGTAGCCGCGGTGGTTGCCCTGGGCCTGGGTCACCCGGCTCGCCGGATCCTTCATGTTGCCGAAGACGATCGCGCCGGAGGGACAGGCCTGGGCGCAGGCGGTCACGACGTCGCCATCCCGCAGGGTGCGATCCTCCAGCCGCGCGGTGTGCTGCGCCGCGCGGATCCGCTGCACGCAGAAGGTGCACTTCTCCATCACGCCGCGGGCCCGCACCGTCACCTCGGGATTGAGCTGCAGGTTGAGCGGCTCCGGGAAGGCGGTCTTGGTGTACGCGTACCAGTTGTAGTAGCGCACCTTGTAGGGGCAGTTGTTGGCGCAGTAGCGGGTGCCGACGCAGCGGTTGTACACCTGCCCATTGAGCCCGTCGTGGGTGTGATACGCGGCGTACACCGGGCAGACCGGCTCACAGGGAGCGTTGTCGCAGTGCTGGCACAGCATCGGCACCACCCGCGCCTCGAGCGGCTCGCCGTCCTCGCCACCCTCCCAGTAGCGCTCGATGCGCATCCAGGTCATCTCGCGGCCACGCAGGATGTCCGCCTCCCCGACAAAGGGGATGTTGTTCTCGGCGTAGCAGGCGGTGATGCAGGAGGAACAGCCGGTGCAGCGGGCCAGGTCGATGACCATGCCCCACATCGGGTGGTCGTTGGCATACTCCCCGTGCCGCCGCGCTTCCCGCTGCGCGGCGTCGAAGCCCTCGATGGCCTCGACCTCGCGCTCGGTGTTGACCTCGTGGTGCGGGTGCCCCTCCGCCGCGGCGGCCAGGGCCGGGGTCATCCCCTGCCGGGCCTGCTCGAAGGTCATCGCGTCGGCGATCCCGCGCCCCAGCTGGCGGGTGGTCCCCTCGGTCTTGGCCACCTGCTTGTAGCGGCCGGTCTTGGTGAGGGTCACCCGGGTGGCGAGATAGGGGAGGAAGCCCTGTCCGTCCTTGGCGTCGAGCAGGTCGAGCGGGTTCACGCCCCGGCCGGTCGCCCAGTCTCCATAACTGGTGTGCCCCAGGCCAAGCGGCACCGCGACCACCTCGGGGTGCAGCCCGGGGAAGATGTAGACCGGCGCCTCCACGGTGCCGTGGGGCGAGGTGAGCTGGACGATTTCGCCCTCGCGCACGTCGAGCCGCTTCGCGGTCTCCGGGTTGAGCTCGGCCCAGGAGTGCCAGGTGATCCGGGTGACCGGATCGGAGAGTTCGAGCAGCCAGGGCCGGTTGGCAAACCGCCCGTCGCCGTAGACGGAGGCGGTGGGCAGGAGATAGAACGCCTCGGGGCTCGCGTCGCCATCGAAGGCGGGGGCGGTGAAGCCGGCGCCGGCCGCCGACGCCGCCAGCCGGACCGGCGCCGCCGGCGCCTCGCCGTAGACGCCGCCGTTGGCCAGCGCCTGGCGCCATGCCGCGTCGGTGCCCAGCTGCTTGAGCCACTGCGCCTTGAGGTGGGCCTCATAGCTCGGGGCGGTGAACGGGGCCAGCGCCCCGCCCGCCTTCTGGGCCACCTTGAGCAGCACGTCGCCCGTGGCCATCGTCTTGAACACCGGTTCCATCACCGGCTGCATCAGCCCCTGCACCCCGCGCCGTGGCCGGCTGTCGTCCCAGCGCTCGAGGGCGTGGTGGTTCGGCAGCAGCAGGTCGCAGAGGGCCGCGGTCTCGTCGAGGTAGAGCGACGTCGAGACCTTGAAGGCCGCCTTCGCGAACTTCGCCGCAAAGCCGGCCGTCCGGGGGAGGGTGTAGGCGGGATTGGCCTCATGGACGATCGCGACCTGGGCCTCGCCCCGGTCCAGCGTCTCCAGCAGCGCCAGCAGGGCGCCGTAGCCATCCCCGGTGTCGAGGTCGGCGCCGAAGCGCACCGTCTGGCCCACGCTCCCGGCGACGTAGTTGAGCAGGTTCACCGCCGCCGCGGTCTGGACGGCGCTCCGATGCTGCCCGGAGGTGCCGCCCGCGAGCGCCAGGCCGGGGCTTGCCGAGGCGAACTCCCGGGCCACGCGGCGGATGATCTCGGCGCCGACCCCGCTCTCCTCCTGCGCCCGTTCCGGCGTCCAGGGGCCGAGCACGCCACGGAGGGCGTTGGCGTCGGCGGGGTTGCCGCCCCGCTCGGTGAGCAGGACGTTCGCCATGGCGAGGGCGATGGCGGCCTCGCTGCCGGGCTTGGGCGGATGCCACTCGTCGGCGTTCATGCCGGTCAGCGACATCCGGGGCGCGAACATGACATGCTTCGCCATGGCGCCATCCCGATAGCCGTGACTCTGGGCAAAGCCCCGCTGGGTCTCCACCGGGGAGAGCCAGGACCCGTCGAGGAAGTCCGCGCCGAAGGAGAGGATGTACCGGGCCCGCGCGAGATCGTAGTGCGGCACCTCGGCCGTGCCGAAGGTCATCAGGTTGGCCGCGCGCAGCGGCTCGAAGCTGAAGGCCGAGTAGCGGGCGAACTTCCCGCCCTGGGCCGTGGTCCAGCCCTGGAGCAGGTCGGTGAAGGTGCCGCGCCCGGCCCCGGAAATGACCGCAAGCTTGCCACCGGCAGCCTGCAGCTTCGCGGCCAGGGTCGCAATGGCCTCGTCCCAGGTGACCGCCTTGAAGCTGCCGTCCGCCTGCCGCGCCATCGGCCCCTGCAACCGCCCGGGATTGTACAACCCCTGCAGCGCCGACTGGCCGTGGGCGCAGAGCGCGCCCGCGTTCACCGGATGGGCGGGATTGCCTTCGAGCTTGATGGCGCGGCCCTCGCGCGTCTTCACATGCAGGCCGCAGCCCGCGGCGCACTCGGTGCAGGTGCTGGCGTACCAGGTGGGCACCCCGGGGACCTGGTCCTCGGACTGCACCATGTACGGCACCAGCTTCTCCACCTGGGCGGTGGAGCAGCCGGAGACCACGGCGGCGCCGGCGCCACCGATGCCGACCACCTTGAGGAAGCGCCTGCGGTCGAGACCTTCGCGAGCTGATTCGTTCGACATTGACGGAGCCTTTGGCCGTTTAGCCGTGAGCCGGACGCCGGGAGCCCTGCACCCGCCCGCCAGCCGCCTCGCGTCCGCCGGTGCCGGGAGCTTCCCGGTGACGGTGTGGAGACGTTGCTAGAAGTGGCATACGGTGCAGTCGCGATTCACCTGCCGCTGGTTATGGCAGGTGATGCAGAAGCCCATGTTGTTGATGTTGTTGACCTTGTAGACCTGGGGCATGCGGCCGACGTCGCCGTGGCAGGTCTGACAGGCGTTGGGACCGAGCACCTTGATGTGGCGCATGTGCGGGAAGTGCACGTGGCGCGCCAGGGTGTGGACCCGGACCCATTCGATCGGCTGGTTGTTGTTGTAGGCCTCGCGGACCTTCTTGATCTCGACCTGATGGCTCGAGTCCGACCCACCGACGATCAGGTGGCAGCCCATGCAGGAACTCATGCTGGGGATGCCCGGCTCGCTCGACTCGCCGACGGAGGAATGGCAGTACTGGCAGGGCATCTTGTTGACGCCGACATGGATGTCGTGGCGGAAGAAGACCGGCTGACGCGGCCCCTGCAGCGCCGCGCTGTCGCGGACCGAGAGCTTCCAGGCGGGAAGGGTGTCGGTGTTCGCCGGGCCCTGCTGCGCCGCCGAGGTGCCCTGCCCCGCGGCAATGGCGGCGAGTGCCACGAGCAGCGATCCAGCTCCGAGAAGTGCCAGCTTTCGCATGTTCGCTCACGACCGCAGGCCGGGAAAAGCCGGCGGGAATGGGGGTTCGGCAGGATTGTGAATTCTTTCACGAAACGGCAACGCAATGAAGGGCCAGCAATTGCCGCGACAAGTATAGTCACGAGGCTGGAGTCGGCCAAACCTCGAACAAGTCGTATTCCGACTTAAATATTCGGTTTTCTCAGCTGGCCAGCGATCGGCGGCCGGTGGCGGCGCCGGGCGTTTCCGCCACCACCCAGGCGAGCTTCCGTCTAACGAAGCTCAGGAAGGCGTCGGCGGCCTTCTGGTCCCCCAGATCGAGGGCGCACCAGCGCACCGGGCCGGTGCGCTGGGCGCTCCGGATCGCGGCGGCGATGGTGGCGGGCAGCCGGGGCACGGCGAGCGCCTTGGGCTCCTCGGAATCGGCAATGGTGAAGGTGAGGGCCGGCCCACCCTGCATCACGTGGATCCAGCACAGCTTCCGGTGGCCCACCCCGTACTCCCAGGTCCAGTGCCAGGAGGTGCCCATGTATTTCAGGTGTTCCGCAACCCCGGGGAGCTTGAGCAGCCCTTCCCGGACCCGGCGGAAGCGGGCCGCGGCCGCGGGTGGCAGGTCCTTGTAAGGCGCCGAAGGTTTCGGTTCCTGACGGGGGTTGGGGTACAGGTTGGTGGCCCAGTACGCGGCGGATCGCCCCACGGGTCAGGCTCCGGGAAGAATTGGCGTGTGCGGGTGAGGGCGAAAGTTACACGGGGGGCGGGGCGCTTCCAAGCGCCCGGTCACGAACCGGTCTCCTCCCCGGCACCGGGGCTGACTGGCGGTTCCCCGACGCCCTCCGCCTCGGGCGGGAGCGCGAGCCCGCGGCGGCCCAGGAACCGGACCACCTCGATGCCCATGGCCCGCACCAGGGAGGCCTCGCGCGCGTCGAGTTCGGCGCGGTAGAGGATTTCGCGCCAGGACCGCAGCACGTGGTCCGGCTGCCGCGTCTTGAAGAATTCGATGGCCCAGAGCGCCCGCCCCCAGTCGGCGAAGAGCCGCTCCAGCAGCTCCATGGATGCCGGCTCCGCCGGCTTCCGCGGCGGCTTGATCGGCCGGCGCTCCCCCCCGCGGGCCAGCCAGGTCTCGTAGCACATGATGGCCACGGCCTGGGCCAGGTTGAGCGACTTGTACTCCGGATTGGTGGGGATGGTGACCAGCGCGGAACAGGCGTCCAGTTCCTCGTTGGTCAGGCCCTTGTCCTCCCGCCCGACGACGAAGGCCACCGGCCCCGATTCCGCCCGCGCCACCAGCTCCGCCGCGCCGGGCCCGGGGCGGTAGACCGTGCGCTTCGCGGCCCGCTCGCGCGCGGTGAGGGCGAGGGTCCAGGTGCAGTCGGCGATCGCGTCGGCGAGGGTCTCGTGCTGGGTGATCCGCTCGATCAGGTCCCCGGTATTGTGCGCGATTCCCTCGATGCGCCAGGCATCGAAGATCTCCGGCCGCACCAGGCGCACCTGGCTCAGCCCGAAGTTCTTCGCGATGCGGACGGCACTCCCGATGTTGACGATGTCCTGCGGCTGGACCAGGACCAGGATAGGGGCGGGATGCATGGGCCCGAAGCTATCGGGGGACCGGGGTCAGGTGTAGGGGAGGAGGGGCGGCGGAAGGGCGGAGTCTCCCCGCGGCTAGCCCGGCGCCACCTGGGCCACCACGGCCATGAGGTCCCGCAGGTGAAAGGGCTTCGACAGGACCGGCCGGCCGGCCTCCTGCAGGAACCGGGACGCCTCGGGGGAGAGCACGTCGCCCGTCATGAACACCAGCCGCTCGACCGCGGGGGAGCGGGCCGCCTGCAGGTGCCGGAAGAACTCGTGGCCGCTCATCCCCGGCATGCGCAGGTCGCACAGCACGACGTCGAACGGGTGGTCCCCCAGGAGCCGGAGCGCCTCAGTCCCGGAGTCCGCCAGTTCCACCGCCCAGCCGGTACGGAGCAGGAACCGGGAGATGCTGCGACGGATGTCCGCCTCGTCATCCACCAGCAGGATGCGACCCCGGGGGATGGCGGGCCGGCCGGCCGGCGGCGCGAGGGGCCGCTCCGGATTGGCGGGTCGCGCCGCTTCCGCCTGGTACAGCGGCAGTTCTATGACGAGTCTTGCCCCGCCGCCCGGGCGCTCGGTGGCGGTGAGCTTGCCTTGGTGATCCGCGATGAGCCCGGCGCTCACCGAAAGCCCCAGCCCGGCGCCCTTCCCTTCCGGCCGGGTGGTAAAGAAAGGATCGAAGACCCGGTGCAGCGACTCCGCCGGGATCCCCGGCCCGTCGTCCTCCACGACGATCGTCCCCACGCCGCCGGCGACGGTGAGCCGCACCCAGACCCTTCCCTGTCCGCCGTGGCCCAGGATGGCCTGCTCCGCGTTCGTGAGCAGGTTCATGATGACCTGCTGCAGGTTACCGGTGCTGCCCCAGATCAGTACCGGATCGCCGGGCAGGTCCACATGCGCCTCGATCTGCCGGTCGTGCCGGTGGCTTCCCCACAGGACCAGGGCCCCCCGCACGGCGTCCCGCAGGTCGACGACCGCCCGCTCGGCACCCTGCCCCCGGATGTAGGTGAGCAGGTTGCGCACGATCTGCGCGGCGCGATCGGCCTCCACCTTGATGGCCTGCAGGGTTTCGAGCAGGGCCGGGTCGCGGGTCTCGGCCACGAGCAGTTCCATGTTGACGAGGATGCTGGCCAGCGGGTTGTTGACCTCGTGCGCCATCCCCCCCACCAGGTGGCCGATCGCGGACATCTTCTCCGCCTGGAACAGCTGGGCCTGGACCCGGCGCTGGTGGGTCACGTCCCGGGCAATGCCGAGGACCGCAGTGACGTCGCCATCCTCGACCAGCGGGGAGATCGTCAGAGCGACCACGCTCCGTTCCCCCTCGGGGCGCAAGGTCCCCGCCTCGAAGACCCGGGACTCGCCCGCGAGCGCCCGGGCAAGCTCCTCCGCAACGGTCGCGGGCGTCTCGAACGCCAGGACCTCGCCCCAGCGCTGGCCTACGGCCGTCCGAGCCGGGACGTGCCAGAGCCGTTCCGCCGACTCATTGAAGGAGAGGACCACGCCGGCGCGGTCCAGGGTGAAGATGGCATCGGTGGCGGCCGAGAAGAGGCGGCGGTACCGCTCCTCGGAGGTGCGCAGCGCCTGGCTCGCGGCTGCGGCCTGGTATCCCGCCCCCGCGTGGTCGGCGATCTGGGCCAGGCGCTCGACTTCTCCGATGGTGAAGGAGGCGCCGGAGGGTCGGGAGAGCTGCAGCACCGCGATCACCCGGTTCTCGCTCCAGATCGGCACCGCAGCCAGCGCCACGGTGCCGGCCAGCGGCCGCAATTCCGGGCCGAGGCGCATGTCTTCGGACAGGTTGGCGGATACGAAGACCGCCCCCTGTTCCTCGCGCATCCAGGCGTCCACCGTGCCGCCCAGCGCCACCGGCTGGGCCAGTCCGGCGGGGAGCGAGCCGCGGCGGGCCAGCACGACCCGCTCGCCATCGACGGCGAGCCCGCTCACCAGCGCCGCGGAACCGCCCACCCCCTGGAAGGCGGCGTCGGTCGCGAGTTCGAGCACGTCGGCCGGGCGCGCGGTCTCCTCGGTGGCCTTGCGCGCCAGCTGTCGCAGCCATTCGGCGATGACCCGCTGGCGGCGCTCCTCTTCCAGGCTGTCCAGGTTCTCGAGGGTGACCCCGAGCTGCAGGGCCACGATCTCGAGGATGTGCACGTCCTCGCCCTCGAAGGCGTGGTCCCGGGCCTCGTCCTCGATCGTGACCACCCCGCTGATGGTGCCGCGGGAGCGGAACGGGGCCGCCGCGAAGCAGCGCGGCCGGGTATCTACCGCGAGCCCGAGGGCGTGGATTTCATCGAGCGCCCGCTCGGGGAAGAAGACGGTGCGCCCGGTGCGCCACACCTGCTCGAGGATGCCGCGGCCCAGGGGACGCAGCCCGCCGTCCTCCACCCGCTCCCCGCGCCGATCCACCGGGAACCGGATCTCCTGCCACGCCTCGTCCACCTGGGCCACCCGGACGGTGCCGACCCCGAGCACCCGGCGCAGCATCTCCACGGCCTGCAGCATGGCATCCGCCGGGTGCTGCGACCGGTGCAGGCCCACAGAGATCTCGGCCACCGAACGAATCCGGTCGGCGTACTGGCTCAGCCGCGTCGTGGAACCGGGCTCGGGGGGCGTCGAGTCCGCGCCCCCGGGGACGGGCGTCCCTTCCGCCCCCGCTGGCAGGGCGCCCGCGGTGCTCCACAACCCCGCCGCGACGGCGGCCACGCGGGTGAGGGTGGTGGCGTCGGCGCGGCGGAAGTGGCCCAGGTGGCGATGGTAAAGCAGGAAGACGGCCATCGGCCGCTCCGCGAGGGTGACGGGAGCGGCCATGACTTCGATGGTGCGGTCATCCTGCCACAGCCCGGACTGTCGGCCGCGGGGCGGCGGCTCGGCACCGATCACCAGGCGGGCGCGGTACCAGGCCTCGCCCGCGACGGTGCCCTCGAGTGGAATCGCGACGTCAGCGGCGGGCGCGTTGGCGCCGCGCGTGGCGCAGACGCGGAGCCGATCCCCCACGGGGAGCACGAGGGCGGCGCCGGTGGCGGCGGTGGCTTCGAGCGCGAGGTCCAGGAGCACCCCCAGCCCGTCAGGCGGGATGGGAGTATCGGGAAGGAGTCGGAGCGGAGCGGACGTACCAGGCGACACCGCGGCCATGCGTCATCCTTGTCGAGACCGGGCACGGCGCCACGGCCTCATGGGTCCGCCGGGAGCGGAACCGGGCCAATCTACGCGATCAGGCGTCGGCGAGGAAGGAGGTATCGAAGCGCTTCGCCTTGAGCGTCGCCGCGAAGGCGGACTTCTCGACCGACTTCACGTAGGCCTCACGCGGCTCCACCACCTTCTGCTCGACCAGCTCGAGCAGCGCGTCGTTCAGCGTCACCATTCCGGCCTTCCGGTTGGTCTGCATGATGGAGGGAATCTGGAAGGTTTTCCCCTCCCGGATGAGGTTCGAGACCGCGGGAATCGAGAGCAGCACTTCCTTGGCGGCCACCCGGCCCCCGCCGACCTTCCGGCAAAGCACCTGTGCGATGACCCCCTTGAGCGACTCGGCCAGCATCACCCGCACCTGGGGCTGCCGGTCCACCGGGAACTGGTCGATGATCCGGTCCACGGTCGAGGCCGCCGTCGTGGTGTGCAGCGTCCCGAACACCAGGTGTCCGGTCTCGGCGGTCTCGATGGCGATCGAGACGGTCTCGAGGTCCCGCATCTCGCCCACCATGATGATATCCGGGTCCTCGCGCAGCGCGGCGCGCAGCGCCGCCTTGAAGGACCGGCTGTGCTGCCCCACCTGGCGCTGGGTCACGACGCACTGCTTGGGCGGGTGCACGAACTCGATCGGGTCCTCGATGGTGAGGATGTGATCGGTCCGGGTGCGGTTGATGAGGTCCACCAGCGCCGCCAGGGTGGTGGACTTGCCGGAGCCCGTCGGACCGGTGACCAGCACCAGCCCCTTGGTGAGGTAGCAGAGCTTCTGGATCTCGGCGGAAAGCCCCAGTTCCTCCGCGGTGAGAATCCGGGACGGGATCACCCGGAAGACGCCGAGCGGACCGCGCCGCTCCCGGGCCGCATTGCAGCGGAAGCGCACCCCGCCGATCTCGTACGCCCAGTCGGCGTCTCCGGTCTCCTGGAAGGTGCTCTGGTCCGGCGGTGGCATGATGCTCACCAGCATGGCTTCGAGCGCGCCGGCATCGAGGACGGCCCCTGCCTGGCGAACCAGCTCGCCGTCGGCGCGGAGGATCGGCTGCTCGCCCACCCGGAGGTGCAGGTCGGACGCGCCCCGGTCTGCGGTGAGCTGGAGAAGCTGCTCCATCTGGGCCCGGGCGTTGTCCACCGGCCGCTCGATGCGGGGACTGGACGTGCGGGCCGGCGGCGCGGCGCCGCCGGCATCGGGGCGGACCAGGACGCGGGGGCCGTCCGGCTCGGGGATCACCTCGATGGACACCAGCCCCGCCGGCGAGGCGTACATGAACGTCACCGGCAGCAGGCCGTCCAGGCGGCCCTGCTCCGCCAGGGGCGCGACCTCCTTGAGCAGCGGGAGGTACTGCGCGGGCGTGAGCGGATCCCGGGTGGCGGGCTGCGGCCCGGCGTCAGTGAGCAGGGCGGCGGGCTTGCCCGGGGCGAGCACCAGCCCCTGCGCGTGGCGGTCGAAGACGGCCTGGATGAAGCGATCGATGCGGGCCACAGGACTCTGCGAATCAGGAGAGGGGGCGGACCGCCCGCACGAAGCGGCGGTTGAGGCAGACGGTGCCATCGTCGGTCCGCAACGGGAAGAAGCGTTCCGGCTCATTCAGGAAATCGAGGGCGCGGGCCCGGGTCGGCGGCAGCTCGGAGACCGCGACGCCACGGTGTTCCACGCCGCCGATCATCATGACCTCGAGCGGGATCAGGCGGGCCGCGGTCTTGCGGTCGGAATCGTCTTCGGACTTCACCTCGGCGTAGCCGACGGCGGCGACCTGGTCCTTCGCCACGAAGACGATCTCCCCATGCGGCAGGGAGACGGCGAAGAACGCATCGCCCCGATTGAGCATCTCGACCGGCGTCTCGGGGCCGTCGCGCCAGGCCACCCGCGGTTGCAGGTGCGCCTCGCCCTGGATGACCAGGCCTTCGGCCAGCGTGACCCGGACGGGGAGGCGATGGGTGGAGGCCCAGTCGGCCACTAGCCGCGGATCTCCACGCCGGCGTCGCGCTCCTGCAGCCGGATGGCCTCGAGATAATCGGCGCCTTCCCCCAGCTCGGCCCGGGCCCGGCGGAAGAGATCGGCGGCGAGATGGAGGATGGGGGCGCGGACGCCCTGGCCCTCGAGGAACTCGACCGCGATGCGGAGGTCCTTCTCCAGCAGCGCGAGGCGAAACGTGTTGGGCCACGCCCCGGTCAGCACCCGGTCGGGCACCAGCGCCTCCGTCACGAAGGACCGGCCGGAGGAGGCGTTGAGCACCCCGACCGCCTTCCGCACCGGCACCCCGGCGCGGGCCAGGCCGGCGAAGCCTTCGCCGAAGGTGAGGATATTCACGGCGAGCAGGGCGTTGTTCACCGCCTTCATGGCGTGCCCGGCGCCGACGTTGCCGAGGTGCTCGATCCGCTTCCCGAAGCACTCGAGCACCGGGAGCGCCCGCTCGAAGGTGCCGGCCTCGCCGCCGACCATCACGGTCAGGGCCGCATCCTCGGCGCCATTGGTGCCGCCGCTGACGGGGCAGTCGGCAAAGGCGACGCCCTGCTCGGCCAGCCGCGCCGCGATTCGCTGGGACGAGGCGGGGTCTCCCGAGGTGCAATCGAGGAAGAGGACCCCCGCGGCGAGTCCGGCCAGGAGGCCCTCGGGGCCGTCGAGCAATGCCTCGACCTCACGGCTGGTGGGGAGACAGGTGAGCACGACGGTGGCGCCGTTCACCGCCGCCCGGGGGGTGGACGCCACCCGGGCGCCGGTCCGCGCGGCGAACTCCTCCGCCCGCGCAGCCGTCCGGTTCCAGACGGTCAGGTCATAGCGGCGGGCGAGGTGCGAGGCCATCGGCCGCCCGATCGCGCCCAATCCCAGAAAGGCGATCCGCAGCTTCACTCGCCGGCCTCGGCGGCGACACCGCGCTGGCCCAGCTCGCGATCCAGCATCACCAGGGCCGCCTGGTTGTCCCCGACCCGGCGGACATTCTCCAGCACCTGGGTCGAGTTCTTCTCCTCCTCCACCTGCTCGGTGATGAACCACTCGAGGAAGACCTGGCTGGCATAGTCCCGGTCGTCCACCGCCAGCCCGTAGACCTCATCGATGCTCCGGGTGACCTTTTCCTCGTGTTTCTTCACCTGCTCGAAGACATCGAGGGGGGTCTTGAAGGTGGTGGGCGGACCGGCCAGCGGCTGCAGCGCCACCCGGCAGCCCCGGTCAATCAGGTGCTCGAAGATCTTCATGGCGTGGCCCGCCTCCTCGCGCGCCTGCAGCCGCAGCCAGGCGGCGAACCCGGGGAGGGTCTGATCCTCCATCCATGCAGCCATGGAGAGATAGAGGTAGGCGGACTCGAATTCCTTGCGCACCTGGTCGTTCATGGCCTTCTGGAGGCCCTTGCTGGGTGTCATGTCATTGCTCCGCGCGGGTGTCAGTTCGGCGTGGTGAACGGTATCACGCCACACCGGCTTCGGCCAGTCAGGACCGCGCGGTTATTGTTCGCCCATGCCGCCACGGATCCTGCACGTGGACCTGGACGCCTTCTTCGTCGAGGTGTGCCGCCAGCGCCACCCGGAGCTCCGGGGGGTGGACCTCCTGGTCGTGGGCGGCCGGCGCGAGTCGCGAGGCGTGGTGCAGTCCGCCTCGTATGGCGCCCGCGCCTTCGGGGTGCGCTCCGGCATGCCGATCGCGCAGGCGGCGCGGCTCTGCCCCGGCGCCACCTTCTTCAAGGGGAGTTTCACACACTATCGGGAAGCGTCCCGTGCGGTGCGGGCGGTGCTGGGGCGGTTCTCACCGATCGTGGCGATGGCCTCGCTGGACGAGGGGTACCTCGACTTCAACGGCACCGAAGCGCTGCACCCAGTGTCGCTGCTCCCGGTGGCGGAGCGGCTCCGGCGGGAGATCACCGCCGAGACCGGCCTCGACTCCAGCATCGGCATCGGCCCCAACCGGATGATCGCCAAGCTCGCCTCCGACTACGCCAAGCCGCGGGGCATCTGCGAAGTGCGCGCCGGCTGGGAGGAGGGGTTCGTCGCGGGGCTCGCGCTGCGCGCCCTGCCTGGGATCGGCCCCCGCACCGGCGAGCGGCTGCGGCAGCTGGGCCTCACCGAGGTGGTGCAGGTGCAGCGCCTCTCGGAGGGAGCGCTGCGCCGCCTGGTGGGGGACTTCGCTCGCGAGCTCAAGTGGCGGGCCCACGGCCACGGCACCACGGCGCTCCACGCCGGGCGGCCTGCCCGCTCGGTCAGCCGGGAGACGACACTCTCCCGCGACAGCACCGACCCCGACGAACTGGACGGCCTCCTGGTGCGCTTCGCGGGGCTGGTCGGCGCCGACCTGCGCGAGTCGGGGCTGGTGGCGCGCACGGTGACCCTCAAGCTCCGGCACGGCGACTTCCACACGGTGACGCGCCGGCGCACCCTCGCCCGCCCCACCGACCTGGATCCGGAACTCCTCGCCCCGGCGCGGGAGCTGTTCCGTCCGGCATTCGAGGAGGCGCGCCGCCGGCGACAGGGGGTCCGGCTCATCGGGCTCGCCGCCACCAACCTGGCCGAGGCGGCGCCCGCGGATCTGTTCGAGCCGCCCGAGCGTACCCGGTTGCGGGAGCTGACCAGCGCCGTGGACCGGGTGCGGGAGCGGTTCGGCTTCGACGCGGTGGCGCCGGCGCGTACCCTCAGGCGGCGGCGTGATCCCGGCGCCGGACCGGAAGGAACGGAGGACGAATGAGGGGACACCTGCTGACCCTGCTGCTGTTCGCTGCCCCGCTCGCGGCGCAGGATGAGGTGGCGATCCGGACCGCCGGGTGCAACGCCGGAGTCGGCGCCGATTGCGCCCGGCTGGCGGAACTGGTCATGAGCGGCGTCGGCGTCCCCGCGGACCGGCCGCGCGCCGAACAGCTCTCGCTCCGGGCCTGCGACCTCGGGACCCCGGCAGGGTGCACCCAGGTGGGGCGCTGGCTGCTCGGGGGCCTCTACCTCAACAGCGACCCGCCGCGGGCGGTGGCGCTCTTCCGCCGCGCCTGCGAGGCCCATGACGGGAACGGGTGTGATGAGGTGGCCCGGGCGTACGACGAGGGGACCGGCGTGATCCCGAACGCGGCGACCGCCAACGGCTACGCCGATCGCGCCTGCAGCCAGGGGGTGGCCCGGGCCTGCCTCCGGCTCGGCGAGCGGTTCGAGCGGGGCATCGGCATGTTCACCAACGAGGCGCGCGCCGCCGCGCTCTACGCCCGCGGCTGCGACCTGGACGAGGCCAACAGCTGCGTCCGCCTGGGGAAGATGTATGAGGAGGGGCGCGGCGTGAGCTGGAACGAGGATCGCGCGGTGGCGCTGTACAAGAAGGCCTGTTACGTGGGGAACAACGCCGCCTGCCGCCTGCCGCTGCTGGTGCGGAGCGGCGTCCTGCTCAATCCGCCGTGATCAGGGCGGGAAGTCCTTCGGCTCGAAGCGGAGCCCGACCGTGCCATTGGCGCGGTCCACGTTGGCGCCGAGGTCGCGGAATCGCGCGGTGCGGCCCGAGGGGGCCCGGGCCTCGACCGAACTGTTGAGGTAGAGCGGGTAGTAGCCGATGTGCGCTCGCACCGCGCCGGAGGGGACGGTGCAGCCGCAGGACTGGGCGTTCACCGTCCCGGCGTTGATCGTGAGTTCGAGAGGCTCCGTGGTGGTGTTGGTCACCAGCGGCGCGAACATCGGGCGCTCGGTGTCGGCGGCATCCACCGTATAAAGCAGGCGGCCCTTCGGCGAGGCCCGCGTCACGCTCCCCTGCAGCTCCGTGCCGAGCGGCTGACCAGTCGTGCCGGGAGGCCGCACCAGGAACCACTGGGCGACCAGCGGCGAGCCCGCCTTGACCTTCAGCTCCGCATTCCCGCCGGCCGGCACCTCCTGCGTCTGCGCCCCGACCGTGATCCGGATCGGCTCCGCCAGCCGGTTCTCCACGACCAGCGTGGCGCTGCGGGAGACGTAATACCACCCCCCCACGCCGCCACCGACGAGGAAAAGCAGCAGCAGCACCGGCCAGAGCCGGCGGCCCGGCGGCCGTGGGGAGGCTGCCGTCACCGCGCCGGCGCCGGTGACCGTGCGCGAGCCCCCCGCCGGCGGGGGCGTCGCCCGCTTCTGCTCCGCGCTCGGCATGATCGCGGTCGCCTCCTCGCTCTTGAGCTTCCGTGCCACCCGCTCGGCGCTCACCGCGCCCTGCGCCCCCGATTCCCGGCCGGTCGTCAGCGCGTCGAGGAGCATGGCGGCGGACTGGTAGCGCTCGGCGGGCCGCTTGGCCAGGCACCGCACGATGACGTCCGAGAGCCATTGGGGGATCCGCGCATTCACCGCCGTGGCGACCGGCGCCGGCTCGCTCAGGTGCTTGCCCACGATCTCCTGGCTGGTGTCCCCCTCGAAGGGCGGCGCGCCGGTCACCATCTGGTACAACACCGCGCCGACCGCGTAGAGATCGGAGCGCGCGTCCACGTCCCCCTGGCCGAGCGCCTGCTCCGGGCTCATGTACTGGGGGGTGCCGACCACGAACCCGGTCTGGGTGCGATGGCCTTCGCCGTCCAGCCGCTTGGCGATCCCGAAATCCACCAGCAGCGGCCGCCCCGAACTGGCCTCCAGCATGATGTTGTCGGGCTTGATGTCGCGGTGGATCAGCCCCTGGCCGTGCGCGTGGGAGAGGGCGTCGAGCAGGGGCCGGAGGATGGCGAGCGCCCGGTCCGGGGTGAGCGCGCCGCTCCGGCGCAGCAGGCTCGCCAGCGCCTCCCCTTCCACGAACGGCATGGCGTAGTAGACCAGCCCCTGCCCTTCCCCGACGAAATGGATGGAGAGGATGTTGGGGTGCGACAGCCGGGCGATGGAGCGGCACTCCTGCCGGAAGCGGTCCAGCATCCCCGCCGACCACGCGATATCCGGCTTGAGGACCTTCACGGCGAGCGAACGCTGCAGGTCGGTATCGAACACCTCGTACACCTGGGCGAAGCCGCCCTCCCCCAGGAGCCGGCGCACCTCATACTTCGGCCCGAGCGCAAGGGCCAGCTGCACCTGCACGTCGGGAGCGGGAGCGACCTCGAGGCGGGAGTCGCCGCTGCCGGTGCGGCTGCCGCAGTTCGGGCAGTACAGCGCCGCGGAGGGCACCGGGGTCTGGCAGGTCGGACAGGGCGCGTCGGCCATGCCCAGAATCTAGGGAAGCGCCTGAGGGGGGAATAGGGGAAGCCCGGTTCCCCCCGGGAGCGGGCCGCCGTACCTTATGCCACCCCGTCCCCAAGGCCCATGACCGCACCCCCCACGCCGGCCCGCCCCGCCACCGTGACGCTCCGCTTCCTGGCCGAGCCGACCCACGTGAATTTCGGTGGCAAGGTGCACGGCGGCTCCGTGATGAAGTGGATCGACCAGGCCGGCTACACCTGCGCCGCGGGGTGGACCGGCCGCTACTGCGTCACGGCGTATGTCGGCGGCATCCGGTTTCTCCAGCCGATCTGCGTGGGCGAACTGGTCGAGGTGCGGGCGCAGATCATGCGCACCGGCCGGACCAGCCTCGACATCGCCGTGGACATCTACGCTTCCGATCCCAAGAGTGCCACCAAGCGGCGTGCCTGCCACTGCGTGATGGTCTTCGTGGCGATGGGGGAAGACGGGACCCCGGCCGTGGTGCCCAAGTGGACCCCGACCTCCCCGGTGGAGGAGATGCTGGAGACCTATGCCGCGCGGCTCGCGGAGGTGCGCAAGAGCCTCGATGCCGAGATTGAGGAGCGACTCCGCTGGCTCGACCAGCAGCGCCCCGCGGTGGCGGACCGGTGACGGCGGCCCGGCGGGTCGCCATCCTCGTCTTTGACGAGGCCGAGGTGCTGGACGTGGCGGGACCGTACGAGGTGTTTTCGGTCGCGGGCCGGCGGCATGGGCTGGAGCCGTTCCAGGTGTCCCTCGTGGCGGAGCGGCCCGGCCCGGTGACGCTCCGCAACGGCTTCGTCGTGGTCCCGCACGCCACGACCATGGAGACGCCGACGGCGGATCTCGTGGTGATTCCCGGCGGCTTCGGGACCCGGCGGGAAGTCGACAATCCGGCGCTGATCGACTGGATCCGGCGGGTGACCCGGGAGGCGGAACTGGTGCTGTCCGTCTGCACCGGGGCGCTGCTCCTGGGAAAGGCCGGGCTGCTCGATGACCTGAGCGCCACGACCCACCACGACACCTACACCCTGCTCCGCGCCCTGGCGCCGCGGACCCGGGTGCTGGAAGGCGAGCGATTCGTGGACGCCGGCCGTGTGGTGACCTCCGCCGGTGTCTCGGCGGGCATCGACATGGCGCTGCACGTGGTCGAGCGGCTGCTGGGGTCAGAGCTGGCGGAAGAGACGGCCCATTATATGGAATACCACTGGGACCGGAACGAGGAGGGGCTGCGGGACGAGGGGCTCTAGCCAAGTCGTTGCTGGCTGGGCAGTTGACGGCGGCCCGCTGGGGGCCTTTGGTAGGGTGGGTCTGGAAGTTGAGCCGCACGAGAAATCGTGCGGCTTTGTTATTTCCATCGTCATTTGTGATAGTAATCAGGCAATAGGATGCAAAGCGTCCAATGAATATTGCTGATTCTGCACAAATCGCTTGACACTCGTGGGACCCATGCGTAGGTTTGCCCCTGAGCCTGGCACCGGGGGCTCGGTTCGCGATGTCCGGTTGCTGGCTGGGGCGGAAACACCCCCTGAAGCGTCCCCGATACCCCCACCCTGTCACGCTCGGGAGACTGATCAGACGTCCGATCACCCTCGGCCTGGCCGAGCGGTTCGCGCTGCCGACCGTGGTGGACGGGGTGGTGTGAGGCATGCAGGGCCCGGACCATGAACACGGCCCGGAGAGGTGGTCAGCGGCCGGTGGGCGGTCGGCAGACATCCTGCCGCCCCCACCCCGGGGCGCGGACTGGCCAGGATGGCCGTCGGCCGTCAACCGGACGCTGCCACTTCTCCTCTCTCTCTCTCTCTTCATCGCGGGATGGTGACACAGGGCGCTGACCACTGCCGTCACCAGCGCCAAGCCCTGCCCGACCACCTGCCCGTCGCGCGATAGCCACGCACCGCCGGTCGCGCGAACCGGGGGCCCCCAGGAAGGGGCCCCCGGTTCGCTATTATCCCCTCGTCCAGGTGCATAGATTCCCACCCGGGCGACCGTCGCCCGCTGGCTTCCCCCACCCGTCCCCGCCCGATGGCCGACAACCGCCGTTCCCGCATCGTGACCCAGGGCGTGCAGCGCGCCCCCAATCGCGCCATGCTCCGCGCCGTCGGCTTCAGCGACGGCGACTTCGACAAGCCGATCGTGGGCGTAGCCAACGGCTTCAGCACTATCACCCCCTGCAATGCGGGCCTCGACCTCCTCGCGCGGCGGGCGGAGGCGGCCATCCGGGGGGCCGGCGGGATGCCGCAGCTCTTCGGCACCATCACCGTGAGCGATGGCATCTCGATGGGCACCGAAGGGATGAAATACTCCCTGGTCTCACGGGAGGTGATCGCCGACTCGATCGAGACCGCGGTCAACGCGGAGAGCATGGACGGGGTCATCGCGGTGGGGGGCTGCGACAAGAACATGCCCGGGGCGATGATCGCCCTCGCGCGGCTGGACATCCCGTCAATCTTCGTCTACGGCGGCACCATCAAGCCGGGGCACCTCGCCGGACGCGACCTGACGATCGTGAGCGCCTTCGAGGCGGTGGGCCAGTTCAGCGCCGGGAAGATCGGTGCCGCCGAACTGGAGCAGGTGGAGCGCCACGCCTGCCCCGGCGCCGGCTCCTGCGGCGGCATGTACACCGCCAACACCATGTCCTCCGCCATCGAGGCCATGGGGATGAGCCTCCCCGGCTCCTCGACCATGGCCGCGGAGGACGCCGAGAAGGCGGAGAGCGCGGCCCGGTCGGGCGTGGTGCTGCTGGACGCGATCCGCCACCAGCGCCTGCCCAGCCAGATCCTCACCCGGCAGGCGTTCGAGAACGCCATCGCCGTGGTCATGGCCATCGGCGGGTCCACCAACGCGGTGCTGCACCTGCTGGCGATCGCCCACGCCGCGGGGGTGCCCCTGGCGCTGGATGACTTCGAGGCCATCCGCGCCCGCGTACCGGTGCTGTGTGACCTCAAGCCCTCGGGCCGCTACGTGGCCACGGAGCTCCACGCCGTGGGCGGCATCCCGCAGGTGATGAAGATGCTGCTCGTCCACGGGGTGCTCCACGGCGACTGCCTGACGATCACCGGTGAGACGGTCGCCGGGACGCTCCGGAACGTCCCCGACGAGCCCGCCGCCACCCAGGACGTGATCCGCCCCTGGTCCCGCCCGCTCTACGCCCAGGGCCACCTGGCGATCCTGCGCGGCAACCTGGCCGTGGAGGGGAGTGTCGCGAAGATCACCGGCGTCAAGCAGCCGAGCCTGACTGGCCCAGCCCGGGTCTTCGATTCCGAGGAGGCCTGCCTGGAGGCGATTCTCGCCGGCCGGATTCGCGCCGGGGACGTGATCGTGATCCGCTACGAGGGGCCGCGGGGGGGGCCGGGGATGCGGGAGATGCTCTCCCCGACCTCCGCCATCATCGGCGCCGGGCTGGGCGACAGCGTCGGGCTGATCACCGACGGCCGCTTCTCCGGCGGCACCTACGGGATGGTGGTCGGGCATGTGGCGCCCGAGGCCGCGGTCGGCGGGGCCCTCGCGCTGGTCCAGGAGGGTGACGCGATCACCATCGACGCGCCGCGCCGCCTGCTGCAGCTCGGTGTCGCCGACGCGGAACTCGAGCGGCGCCGTGCCGCCTGGGAGCCGCGCCCCGTCCGCTACACCCGCGGCGTCCTCGCCAAGTATGCCCGGCAGGTCTCGAGCGCCAGCCTGGGCGCCGTGACCGACCTCGGCTGAGCCGGGCGCCGCCGCCGAAACCATCGGGCCCCCGGCACGTCATGTTCCCCGCATCCTGGGAATTCCACGACGACCGGAGGCCCACATGCTCTGCCAGCGCTGCACGACCAGGGAAGCTGTCGCCCGGAACGGCGTCACCGTCACCTGTCACCTGTTCGGCGAGATCGACGGCGCCTTCTGTGCCGAGTGCCTCGTCGAGCTGCAGCGCCCCTACGAGGCGGAGTTGCGGGCGCGCATCTCCGACCGGGCGCCGGCCCTGACCGACGCGGACCTGGCGCGGTTTCCCGACCAGATGCTCAAGTTCACCCTCTCCTTCCCGGTCCCGGCACCGCCCCCGGCCTGACCCGCCCTGGAGTTCGGAGTATCCCGCGGCGCCCGGCTCCCCCCCGGGTGCCGCCCTGTTACAGGGCTGCGACGATCCACGCCGCCATCTCCCGGGTACCGATGACCGCCTCCCCCGGCGCCGCGATGTCGCGGGTCCGCGCGCCGTCGGTGAGCACGCGCGCCACCGCCCGGTCAATCGCGTCCGCCGCGTCCGGGCGCCCCAGGCTGTAGCGCAGCATCATCGCCACGCTGCCGATGGTCCCGATCGGATTGGCCACGTCCTTGCCGGCGAGCGGCGGCGCCGAGCCGTGGATCGGTTCGTAGAGCCCCGGGCCGGTGCCGAGGGAGGCGCTCGGGAGCAGCCCGAGCGATCCGGCCAGCACGGCGGCCTCGTCGCTCAGGATATCGCCGAACATGTTCTCCGTCAGCACCACGTCGAGCGAGGCGGGCTCGCTCACCAGCCGCATGGCGGCGTAGTCCACGTAGATGTGTTCGAGCTGCACGTCCGGGTAGCCGGCAGCGAGCTCGCTGACCACCTGCCGCCAGAGCTGGGAGGTCTCAAGCACGTTGGCCTTGTCCACCGAGAGCAGCTTCTTCCGCCGCCCCCGCGCCGCCTCGAAGGCGAGCCGGGAGACGCGTTCGATCTCCGGCCGGGAGTAGCGCAGGGTGTTGACCGCCACCTGGCCGTCGTTGCTCCGCGGTTCCCCGTAGTAGAGCCCGCCCGTCAGCTCCCGGACGATCAGCAGGTCGGTGCCCGCGAGGCGCTCGGGCCGGAGGGGGGAGCTGTGCACCAGCGCGGGGTGGATCGCCACCGGGCGGAGATTGGCGAAGACCCCGAGTCGCGCCCGGAGCGCGAGCAGGCCGGTCTCGGGCTTGAGATGACGGGGGGCGCTGTCGAGGGAAGGATCACCGACCGCGCCCAGCAGGACGGCCGTGGCGCCCACCACGCCATCCGCGGTCGGCTTGGGGAAGGGGTCGCCGTGCGCCGCGACACCCGCGGCCCCCATCGGATACTCCACCAGCTCCAGGCGAAGCCCGTGCCGCTCCCCGGCGGCCCGCAGCACCGCGAGCCCGGCGGCGATCACCTCGGGCCCGATACCGTCCCCCGGCAGGACGGCGATGCGATGCACCGTCATGAGGCGTAGCGGGCGGCGAGCGCGGCGCGGCGGCGCTCGTAGGCGGCGATCTCCGGCTCCAGCTGCAGGGTAAGGCCGATCTCGTCGAGCCCCTCGAGGAGTGACGCGCGGCGGTAGGCGTCCATGCTGAAGCTGGCGAGGAAGCCGGCCTCGTCCCGTACTTCGCACCGCTCCAGGTCCACGGTCAGATGGTAGGGGCCTGGGGCGGCGGCGTGCCGCTGGAAGAGCTCCGTCATCTCCGCTGGGGAGAGCCGCACCGGCAGGAGCCCGTTCTGGCAGCAGTTGGCGTAGAAGATGTCGGCGAACGACTCGCTCAGGATGGCACGGAAGCCGTACTCCCCGAGGGCCCATGGGGCGTGCTCCCGGGAGGAACCGCAGCCGAAATTGGGTCCGGCGATCAGGACCGAGGCCCCGGCTGCGCGCGGCTGGTTGAGTTCGAACGCCGGATCGGGGGAGCCGTCGGCCCGGTACCGCCAGTCGTGGAACAGCGCCGGACCGAAGCCGGTGCGCTCCACCCGCTTGAGGAACTGCTTGGGGATGATCTGGTCGGTGTCCACGTTGACCCGGGGCAGCGCGGCGACGATCCCAGTGTGCGTCGTGAAGGGGGTCATCCGCTCAGCCCACCAGGATGGCTTCGCCGGCCGGCTCGAGCTTGCGGACATCGGTGAGGCAACCGGTCACCGCCGCCGCGGCCGCCATCGCCGGGCTCAGCAGGTGCGTGCGCCCACCTTTCCCCTGCCGCCCCTCGAAGTTGCGGTTGGAGGTGGAGGCGCAGCGCTCCCCGCCCGCGAGAATGTCCGGGTTCATGCCCAGGCACATGGAGCAGCCGGCGTTCCGCCACTCGAACCCGGCCTCCCGGAACACCAGGTCCAGTCCCTCCCGCTCCGCCTGGGCCTTGACCACCATGGAACCCGGGACCACCATGGCGCGCACCCCGGCCGCGACCCGGCGCCCGCGCACCACCCGGGAGGCCTCCCGCAGGTCGTCGATGCGGGCGTTGGTGCAGCTGCCGATGAACACCCGCTGCACCGGCGTCCCCTCCAGCGGCCGGCCGGGCTCGAGGTCCATGTAGGCCAGCGCGCGGCGGGCGGCCTCCCGCTCGGCCGGCGACGTGAAGCTATCGGGATCGGGCACCACGCCATCGATGCCGGTCACCATCCCGGGGCTCGTCCCCCAGGTGACCTGCGGCGCGATCCCGCCGACGTCGATGTCGATCCGCCGGTCGTAGCGAGCGTCGGGATCGCTCACCAGCAGGCTCCAGCGATCCACCGCCGCCGTCCAGGCCCGGCCGGCCGGGGCCTTGAGCCGCCCCATGAGGTAGGCAAAGGTCGTCTCGTCCGGCGCGATCATCCCGGCGCGCGCGCCCGCCTCGATCGACATGTTGCAGATCGTCATCCGGCCTTCCATCGAAAGGGCCCGGATGGCGGGGCCGGTGTACTCGATCACGTGTCCGGTCGCGCCCGCGGTGCCGATCTGCCCGATGAGCGCCAGGATCAGGTCCTTGGCCCCCACCCCCCGGCCCGGCAGGCCGTGAAACCGCGCCTCCAGCGTCCTGGGCTTCTGGAACAGCACCGTCTGGGTGGCCAGCACATGCTCCACGTCGCTCGTGCCAATGCCGAAGGCGAGCGCCCCGAAGGCGCCATGGGTCGACGTGTGGGAGTCGCCACAGACGATGGTCATCCCCGGCTGGGTGGCGCCGAGTTCCGGACCGATGACGTGGACGATGCCCTGCGCCGGGGAGGCGAGGTCGTACAGCTCGATTCCGTAGTCGCGGGCGTTCTCCAGCAGCAGCTCCACCTGGCGGCGGGACACCAGGTCGGCGATGGGCAGGCTGCGGTCGCCGGTGGGTACGTTGTGATCCACGGTCGCGAGGGTCAGGTCCGGCCGCCGCACCCGGCGGCCGGCCAGCCGGAGGCCCTCGAAGGCCTGCGGGCTGGTGACTTCGTGCACCAGGTGCAGGTCCACGTAGAGCAGGGCCGGGCCCCCGCCGGCCACCTGGTGGACGACGTGGGCATCCCAGACCTTGTCGAAGAGCGTCCGGGCGGGCATCGCTCAGACCGCCGCGTGCGCCGGCGCCTTGGCCCGCGCCGCCGCCTGTGCCGCCTTGCCTTCCTCGGACCAGGGCATCATCGCCCGCAGCTGGGCCCCGACCACCTCGATGGGGTGCGTGGCATCCGCCTGGCGCATTCGGGCGAAGTTGGTTCCGCCGCCCCGGTGCTCCGCCAGCCACTCCCGGGCGAACTGCCCGCTCTGCACCTCGGTCAGGATCTTCCGCATCTCCGCCTTGGTGGTGGCGGTGATGATCCGCGGCCCGCGGGTGTAGTCGCCATACTCCGCGGTGTCGCTGATGGAGTAGCGCATGAACTTGAGGCCGCCGCGGTTGATCAGGTCCACGATCAGCTTGAGCTCGTGCAGGCATTCGAAGTAGGCCATCTCGGGCCGATAGCCCGCCTCCGTCAGGGTCTCGAAGCCGGCCTTGATCAGCGCCGTCACCCCGCCGCAGAGCACGGCCTGCTCACCGAAGAGGTCGGTTTCGGTCTCCTCCCGGAAGCTGGTCTCGATGATCCCCGCACGGGCGCAGCCGATGCCCGACCCGTAGGCCAGCGCATTGGCGAGCGCCTGCCCGCTCGCGTCCTGGTGGATGGCCACCAGCCCCGGGACGCCCCGCCCCGCCTCGAACTCGCTCCGCACCAGGTGGCCGGGGGACTTGGGCGCGATCATCGAGACGTCCACGTTCGCCGGCGGGACGATCTCCTTGAAGTGCACGTTGAAGCCGTGCGCGAACATCAGCGTCTTCCCGGCGGCGAGCTGCGGGCCGACGGCGGCGTCGTAGATCGTCCGGCCGTCCTGGTCCGGGACCAGCATCATGATCACGTCGGCGGCCTTCGCGGCGTCCGCGACGGACATGACCGAGAGGCCGGCGGCCTCCGCCTTGCGCCAGGAGCCGCCGCCGGGCCGGAGCCCCACGATGACCCGGGCGCCGCTGTCCCGCAGGTTGAGGGCGTGGGCATGGCCCTGGCTGCCGTAGCCGATGATCGCAAACGTCCGGCCCGCGAGCCGGCGGAGATCGGCGTCCTTGTCGTAGTAGATCCGCGGGCTCGTGGCGCTCAGGCCGCTCTGCTCAGTCATCGTGACTCCAGACGCATGGTGAAGTGGTTCAGGGAGAGTGGGATCAGGCGGGAATGGCGGTCGCCACCCGGGGCAGCGCCGCACCAACCCCGGCCGGCGGGGCGACCGCCGCTGCGCCGGGTCGCGGCGGCAGCGACAGCGGAGCGCCGCGCACCAGGTCCAGCACCCCGAAGGGTTCCAGCGCCCGCAGGAACGACACCATGAACGGGGCGGTCCCGGTGGCCTCGACCGTCAGGTCCTCCGGGTGTTCCTCCACGATGCGGGCGTCGTACAGCGCCACGGCGTCGAGCAGCGCCGAGAGCGTCACCGCCGCGACCCGGACCCGCACCAGGGCCTGCTCCCGCGCGGTGCACTCCGACTCCGGATGGACTGTCACGCCGCGCACCTCGGCCATCTTGGAGAAGTGGTTGGCCATCCGCTCGGTGGCCGCGGGATCGCCGGTGACGGTGAGGACCAGCCGGTTGATGCCCGCGCGCCCCGAAGGCCCAAGGGTGAGCCCGCCCAGCGCGAGGTTCCGGCGGCGCACGATCCCCACCGCGCGGTTGAGCGCCAGCAGGTCGTCCTCGAGCAGGACCGCCACCACCCAGGTCGGCACCGGCGCGCTCATGTGGCCGGGGCGGCGGCGGGCGCCGACTCGATCGGCTCCGACAGCGAACCGCCGGGCGGGATCATGGGGAAGACGTTGGCTTCCTGCTCGATCAGGAATTCCACCACCGCCGGGCCCGGCTCCCGCATGGCCCGGGCCACGGCCTCCTCGACCTGTCGGGCATGTTCCACCCGGTAGCCGGCGATGCCGTAGGCCTCCGCCAGCTTCACGTAGTCGGGGCTCCAGATCGGCGTGGCCGAGTACCCCCGGCCGCGGAAGCACTGCTGCCACTGCCGCCCCATCCCGGGGTACCCGTTGTTGAAG
>CAZPER010000032.1:0-19263 GCA_964585655.1 uncultured Gemmatimonadaceae bacterium
GAGGGGGATCCGTGGGGGTTGGCGGCCCGGGCCCACGCCGAACCTCGGGACCCGGTCGGGGCCCGGCGGGACATCACCGGCTGGCGGGAACTCACCCGCCTCGCCGCCGAGTGGGAGGAGGCGGTGACCCGTTGGGAGGAGGGGGAGGACCTCCTCTCCGCGGAGCAGTTCGATGCCCGGCTGCGCGACGTGCTCTCCGGGGATGCGGCGCTCTGGACCGAGTCGGCGCGCGGGGTCCGGGTGCTGGAGGGGCTCGCGGCCACGCACCGCGCGTTCGACCACCTCTTTCTCATCGGGCTCTCCAGCGGGCACTTCCCCCGGCGCGCGCCGGGTTCGCCGCTCTTCAGCGAGGAGGAGCGGGCGGCGCTGGTGGCGGCCGGCCTGCCGCTCGACCTCTCCGCGGTGTGGGATGCGCGGGAGCGGGCGCTGTTCACCCAGCTCGTCGCCGGGGGGGAGCAGGGTCTCACGCTCTCCACCCCGGCGCTGGACGAGGGCGGCCGCGAGACAGTTCCCTCCGCCTTCCTCGAGGAGCTGCAGGCGGGCCTCGACATCACTCCTGAGAGTATTCCCACCCACCGGGTGCTCACTCCGGGGCTCCCGCTGCTTGCCGACTGGGGCGCCGCGGCCCACGCCGAACGGGTGGCCCGGATCGAACGGGAGCGCGAGCGCGGGGCCCTCGGGCCGTGGAACGGCCTGATCGAAGCTCCCCCGCTCCGGGCCTGGCTCGCGGGCGCGCGCGGACCCGACTACCACTGGAGCCCCACCCAGCTCGAGGCCTACGCCAAGTGCCCCTGGGCCTACTTCTCCGGCCGGCTGCTCGGCCTGGCGCAGCGCGGCGAGCCGGAGGACGAGCTGGACGCGGTCACCCGCGGCACCATCCTGCATCGGGCGCTGCAGCTGGTCTATGAGGGCCTCGCGCAGGCGCGCGGGGGGCCCGTGCTGCTCCGGGAGTCTGATCTCGCGACGCTGATGCCGCGGGTGGAGGAGGCGCTCGAGGCCGCCATCGCCGCGCTTCCGCCGGAGGTATGGCTGGGCCATCCCGCGCTCCGCCTCACGCGGCGACAGGAGATGCTGGACCTGCTTGAGGGCTACCTGGCGTGGGAGGCCAGCGAGCACGAAGCCTCGTTCGATCCGGATACCCGGAAGCGGAATGCGCCCCGGCGCGTCCGCACGGCGGTGCAGGCGCACGAGGTCACCTTCCGTGACATCACGCTCGAGCGGGGCGGGATCCGCTTCCGATTCCGGGGCCGCATCGACCGGGTCGAAGTCGGGAGCGATCTGCGACTCTCCTCTGACAAGTTCGTCGCCGCGGTGGACTACAAGACCGGGAAGGGCTCCACCCCTGGCGGCGGGGATGCCAAGGCCTGGGCGGACGGGGTGGTCCTGCAGGTGCCGCTGTATGCCCATGCGCTCACCCACCTCCATCCCGGGCGTGCCGTCTCCCGGGTGGAGTACCGCGCCATTCGGGGTCAGGAGGTCGTGCACAGCCTCAACCTCTACCAGGTGGACAAGAAGCAGCAGGAGGCCAGCCTCGATCCGGCCGCGCAGGAGAAGATGGACGCCGCCCTCACCCGCGCGGCGCAGCATGTGGCGGCGGTGCGTCGCGGAGAGTTTCCGGCGGCGCCGCCGCCCAGCTGCGACTGCCCCGACTGGTGCCACGGGTTTGATATCTGCCGGATCCCCGGCGGTCCGCGGAGGCGCACGTGGTAGCGCACGACTCCGATCCGGTGCGCCTCGACCCGAACCAGTGGGACGCGGCGCGAGCGGTGGACCATCATGTCCTGGTGGCGGCGGGCGCGGGCACCGGCAAGACCAGCACCGTGGTGGGGCGGATCCTCTACCTCCTCGGCGTGCCGCTCCATGGAGAGCGAAACCCCGCGCCCGTCTCCCTCGATCGCATCGCCGCCATCACCTTCACCAACGCCGCCGCCGCCGACCTCCGGAAGAAGGTCCGCGACGCGCTGCGGAAGGCCGGCCGCCACGCCGAAGCCTTCCAGGTGGACACGGCGCGGATCGGGACCATCCATGCCTTTGCCGGGGAGCTGCTGCGGGAGTTCGCGCTGCGGGCCGGCCGCTCCCCCGGCCTGGCGGTCCTTGAAGAGGGCGACAGCAACCTGCTTACCACCGAGGTGGTGCGGGAGGCGCTGATCGACGGACTGACGGAGGCGCCGATTGCCGGCCTGGCGGCGCTTCTGGCGGAGCACGGGGTGGAGCGGGTGGCCGCCTGGGTGGATCGACTCCTCGGCGAAGCGGATCGGCTCCCCGCGCGGCGGGCCGGGAGGATTGGGGAGCGGGAGGAGGTGCTGCTGGCGCTCACCGACCGGGCGCTGGCGCTGCTCAATCGCCGCCTCGAGGATGCCGGAGCCACCGATTTCGACCGGATGCTCCTCTGGGCGCGGGACCTGCTCCGGCGGCCGGAGGTGTGCCGCGTGCTGCAGCGGCGACTGCACACCCTCATCGTGGACGAATTCCAGGACGTGGACCCGGTGCAGCGAGAGCTGGCCTACCTGCTCGGGGACCCGGCCTCGGGCCGGGCGGACACCACCCGCCTCATGCTGGTGGGCGACCCGAAGCAGAGCATCTACCGCTTCCGCCAGGCCGACGTGACCGTCTGGACCGGCGTGCAGCGGGACTTCCGGGACCTGGGGTTCGGGCGGGTGATTCCGCTGGCGCTGAATTACCGGAGTGTCGCGCCGGTGCTCGGGTTCGTGGATGCGGTGATCGGGCCGGTGCTCGACTTTCCGATCAGCGGCGGAGTCCAGGCCGATTTCGAGGTGCCGTTCGCATCGGTCAGGGCCACCCGGACCGACGGCCCGGAGGACGAGGCGGTGGAGCTCATCCTGCACCCGACGGCGGGCCCCGGCGGGAAGATCAGCGCCGATGATGCCCGGCGGCGGGAGGCGGCGGTGATCGCGGCGCGGGCGCTGGCGCTCCGGCACCAGCGCGGACGCTGGGGTGGCATGGCGCTGCTGCTCGGGTCGTGGACCTCCGCCGGGATCTATGAGGAGGCGCTCAGGGCGGTCGGCGCTCCGACCTATGCGCTGCAGCAGGAGGGGTTCTACCGGCGGCAGGAGGTCGTGGACCTGCTGGTGGCGCTGGAGGCGGTCCGGGACCCGCGCAATGACATCGCGCTGTTCGGCTTCCTGCGGGGCCCGTTTGTGGGCGTGCGGGACGAGACGCTGCTCGAATTCGCGCTCATGGGACCCGCCCCCCACTGGGACCGGCTGCCCGAGTACCAGGGCGGTGAGGTCGAACTCGTGGCTCGCGGCCTCGACCTGCTGCGGCGCTTCGGCGCCCTGCGGGACCGGATCCCCACCGCGGAGCTGCTGGAGCGGCTGCTGGTGGAGGGCGGGTACCTGGCCCACCTCGCGCTGTTCGGCGAGGACGGGCGGCAGCGGATCGCCAACCTGCGCAAACTGGTGCGCCTGGCTCGCGCGTCGGCCCAGGGCGGGGTGGGAGACTTTGTGCGCCAGCTCCGCGCCGCCCGGGACCACCTCGATCGCGAAGGGGGCGCCCGGCTGTTCGGGGAACAGGACGACGTCGTCACGATCACCTCGATCCACAGCGCCAAGGGGCTGCAGTGGGACGTGGTCTTCTGGGCCGACCTCGGCCGGCAGCCGGTGGCGACCCGGTCGGAGGGCCTGCTCCTCAGCCGCGACCAGATGCTGATCGAGGGAAACGACGACCCCGCCACGGCGGAGGCAGCCACGGCGCTCACCGAGTTGCTCCGCCGGGAAGGGCAGGCGGAACGGAAGCGGCTCTGGTACGTGGCGGCGACCCGTGCGCGGGACCGGCTGATCGTCTCGGGCTTCGAGCTCGAGAAGCAGCCGAGCGGCTCCGCGGCCTCGGAGCTGGTCCCGCGGCTGGCGCCATTGATCGGGCGGGATGGCGGGCGGTTCCACTACGACGGCCAGGAGAGCAGCTTCACCGGCCGGGTCCACCAGACCGCCGGGCTCGATGCCGAACCGGCGCGCGTGACCGGTGTGGTGCTTGACCCGGCGGCGGCGCTGGCGCGCCCGCTGCCGCGGTTCCGGGTGCCGCTGGGCCAGTTACGCCACTCCGCCACCGAGTTCCTCGCCTGGAGCCGGTGTCCCGAGCGCCACTACCTGCGATACGTCGCGGGGCTCCGGGAGCCGGCCATCACCGGTGGCCGGGGAGCCCGGGAGGACGCGGTGCGCCGCGGCGTCATCGTGCACGACGTCCTGGAACGGCTGCGTGAGGAGGCCGAACTCGAGCTGCTCCTGGAGGATGCCATCCGCCGTCACGATCCCGACGCGCCGCCGGAAGACACCACGGAAGGCGCCGAGTACCGGGGCCGGATCCGGGCCGAGGTCGCCGCGGTCGAGACGCACGCCGATTATCGTGCGCTGGCCGACGCCCCCGGGGCACGGCGCGAGCTCGGGTTCATCGCGCTGGCGGGCGGGGGAGACCGGATCGAGGGGAAGATGGATCTTGCCACGCCGCTGGCGGACGGGATCGTGCTGCTGGACGTGAAGACCGGCCGGGTGACCGAGCGCGATGCCATGGTCCATGCGGCTCACTATGCCCCGCAGCGGGATGCCTACGTCACGGCGGCTGAAGCGATCAGCGGGCGACCGGTGTCCCGCTTCGCCTTCCAGTTCTCGCAGGCGGGGATACAGTATTCCGAGATGATCACCGACGAATGCCGGCGCGAGGCACGCCGGCGGCAGGGGGAGATCCTCCGGTCCATCGGGGATGGCAGCCGGGGGCTCACCGCGCACCCGGATGAGTGCCGCTTCTGCGGCTTCCGGACGTCGGGGTGGTGTCCCGGGGTGGGGGGCTGAATGGGGCGGGCACCGTCCTCCGGCCGCTCCTCCGGCTCCCGCCGCCCCCGCCGGGTGAGCAAGGCGGAGCGATGGCTCAACCTGCTGGCCTTCCTGCTGGACCGGCGGAGCCCGGTGCCGCGGGAGGAGATCCTGGGCCAGGTGGACGACTACAAGCGGGACTGGCGGGACAAGGCCAAGCGGGAGTCGGTGCGCCGCAAGTTCGAGCGCGACAAGAAGGAGCTCAAGGCGCTCGGCATCGTGATCGAGCCGCAGCCCGCCAAGGTGGAGGCCGGCCACACCAGCATGCCGGTGGATGGCTACCAGCTCCATACCCGCGACTTCTACCTCCCGTACCTCACGCTCGTGGATCCCCGCCGTGCCCGGCCTGCGCAGCCCTACACCCTGGAGAGCATCCAGGTCAGCACGGCGGAGCAGGACATCCTCCGGCGCGCCGCCGAACGGGTGCTCGCGCTCGGTTCCTCGCCCCTGGGGCCTTCCGCCGCCTCCGCGCTCCGCAAGCTGAGCTTTGACCTGCCCGGGGTCGTGCCCGGGGAGGAGGAGCACACCATCACCGCGCCGGTGGCCGCCGGCTTCGCCCGGGTGTTCGAGGCGCTCCGCGAGGGACTGGAGCGGCGTGCTGCCGTCCGTTGCCGGTACTACAGCATCGGGCGCGATGCCGAAGAGGACCGGGTCATCGAGCCCTTCGGCCTGATGCTCTGCTGGGGACGCTGGTACTGTATCGCGCGGGCGCGCGAGCGGGATGCCCTCCGGGTCTTCCGCCTCGACCGGATGCGGGCGGCGGTGGTGCTGGACGGCGCCGGGAGCGGCTTCACCGTCCCGCCGGACTTCCAGCTCTCCCGCTACCTCAACCGCAGCCCGTGGGAGCTGTCCGATGCTCCGCCGGTGCCCGCACGAGTGCGGTTGGCCTTTCCCCATTCGCGCTGGACCATCGCCGAAGGGCTCGGCCGGGTGGTGGAGGCGGTGGACGAGGAGGGCGGGGCGCTGCTCGAGTTCGACGTGCGAGCCCCTGATGCCTTCCTCCGCTGGCTCCTGCCTTTCGGCTCCCAGGCCGACCTCCTCGAACCCGCCGACCTCCGCGCCGCGCTCGCCGGGCTGCGGGAACGGGTCCTGGCGCTGTACCGCTGAGCCATGGCCGACCTCGCCGAGACCCAGATCCAGCGGCTGGTGCATCTCATCGCGTGGATGTCACAGCGTGACAGCGACGAACCCATCCGGTTCAGCGCCGCCGCGTGCAGCATGGGGGTGACGGAGGCGGAGCTGCGGGCCGACCTCCAGGTGCTGGTGGAGCTGACCGAGGGCTACCGCGACTGGCTGGCGAGCCTGAGCGTGGCTCTCACCGCCGACGGGTTCACGGTGGGGAGCCGCGGCGCCTTCCGCCGCCCGCTCCGCCTGAGCCGCGACGAGAGCCTCGCCCTGCTGATCGGGCTGGTGGGCACGCGGGAGGGACACCGGCTGGCCGTGCGCCTCGGGAAGACCTTCGGCGCGGCGCCCGCACCCACCGAGGTGGAGCGGGCCTGGGCGCTGGGCCCCACCCCGGGCGAGCAGGTGGCGCAGGTGCTCGCGCTGGCGCGGCGGGCGCGGGACGAGCGGCGCAAGCTCCGGATCCGGTACGGCGCGTCGGATGGCGAGACCACCGAGCGCCGGGTCCACCCGCACCAGGTGGTGCAGGCACGCGGGGTCTGGTACATCGTGGCGTGGTGTGAGGCGGCCCGGGGCGGCCGGCACTTCCGGGCGGAGCGGGTGCTGGAGGCGGAGCTGCTCCCGGAGCGCTTCGTGCCGCGCCGCGACCTCCGGCTGGTGAAAGGCGCGAAGGACCTGCTGAGCGCCGGCCCGGTCCCGATGGCCACCGTCGCCTTCAGCCGGCGGGTGGCGCGCTGGCTGCGGGAACTGTATCCGGACGGAGAGGAAGGGCCGGACGGACGCTACCTCGTGCGGCTCCCGGTCGCGGACCAGCGCTGGCTGGCGCGCGAGGTGCTGCAGTACGGAGCGGAGGCGGAGATCCTCGCCCCGGCGGGGATGCGGGCGTTCCTGCAGACCCTGCTGGGCTAGTGCCGGGGGCCGACGAACGGCTGCGGGGAGATCAGCGCGTCGTAGGCCGGGTTGCCCACCAGCGGGCTCAGGTCCCGGAACGCCACCGAGTGCAGCCAGGGAAATCCCTCATAGCCCTCCGACGCGGCCTGGGCCAGCAGCGCGATGGCGATCTCCGTCTTCCCGGCGATCGCGGCCAGCCGGGCGCGGGCCACGGTGTGCTCGCCCGGGGCGTACGCCGGGCGGGGGCCGAGCCGGCGTTCCGCCTCCGCGAAGCGCCGGGCCCGCGCCGGCGCCAGCGCATTCAGCAGCCGGTAGTCCCGGCGTTCGGGATAGTCCCGGGCGAGCGACTCGAAATACGGTTCCGCCTCCAGCCAGCGCCCGGCGTCGTACAGCGCCGACCCCATCCAGTAGCGATGCGCCCGGTGGTGCGGGTCCCGCGCCAGGTGATTGGCGAACCAGCGCACCGCGCGGTTGTAGTAGCGCGCCGTCGCAAAGGCGCGGCCGTGCGCCGCGAGCTCCTCCCCCGCGACCACCATCGCGGCCCCCTGCGACCAGTAGGTGTCGGTGGGCAGCGACGACTGCGCGTCGAGGAGCGAATCCACCAGGGCGGTGTTCCCCGTGGCCGCCGCGGCGCGAACCTCCAGCACCAGGGCGATCCGGCTCTCCGGATGCCGCGCCTTCATGGCGCGGGCGCTGGCGAGCTCGGCGGCGTAATCCCCCAGCCGGTGTTCCGCATGCGCCCGCTGCACCCAGTACGGGGCCCAGCGGCGGATGCTGCCCAGGTCGGGGTCGATCTTGCGCAGCGCCTCGAGGGCGTCCCGCGGCCGGTTGGTCGCGTTGGCGCTCCACCCGATGGCATAGAGCCCGCGGAAGTCGCCGGAGAGGTCCGCGGCGCGGCTGATGATGCCGAAGGCGCGGTCCCCCTCGCCCACCAGCAGGGCACCCATGTACCCGGCCAGCAGCTCGTGATACTCGCTGAGCGGCAGGGCCCGGCTGCGGAGCGTCCGGAGGGCCGAGTCCACGTCGGCGTAGCGATCCTCGTTCCACAGGTCGATTGCCGCGTACAGCAGCGTGATACCGAAGGTGCTGTCGAGCGCAAAAGCCTCGAGGAAGGCCGCCGACGCGCTGTCGTAGTCCTGCGCCAGGTGGTGGGCCAGGGCCCGGTCGAAGGCGCGGTAGGCCTCGAAGGTCGGCGGCCGTTCCGCGAGGCCGGGGATGCGCGCCACCCGCTCATCCCGCCGGATGGCGAGCGCCCCCATCACCCTGGTGCGGAGGAGCCGTACCGCCTGCTCGGCGGAATCCCGGGGTGCCTCCGCGGGCGGTGGCGCGGCCAGCAGCGTGCCCCGCGCGGCATCGGTGATCTGGGCCTGGAACCGGATCCGGTCGCCCACCAGGTAGTAGGAACCGGTGATCACCGTGGCGGCACCGGTCTCGGCGCGGAGCAGCTTCACCGGATCGCCGTGGCTGCCGGCGGGGGCGCGCTCCGCCGCCTCCCGGGCATTGGGCCAGGGGATGATGCTCCCGATGCCGGTCTCCTGCAGCCCCTGGGTGATCCAGTCTCCCGCCATCCGGCCCCAGGTGCCGAGGGCCGAATCGCCGGTCTCGTTCTGCAGCGGCGCTACTGCCACGGGCATCGCCAGCTCACCCAGGGGCACCGCGGCCGCGCTCCTGCCGAAGACCACCCAGCCGGCTACCGCGAGGACCCCCGCCCCGACCGCCACGCCAAGGGGCCAGCGGCGCCGCTTCGGCGGGGAGGAGGCGACACTCCGCCGCTCCCGCAGTCCAGTGACGGCGTTCCGCACCTCGGCCATGTCCTGCGGCCGCTCGGCGGGATTGGGCTGGAGGCACCGGGCCACCAGGGTGGCCAGCGTGGCCGGCGTGTCCGGGGGGAGCGTCTCGGGGAGTACCGTGGCGAAGAGCCCCGGCTGCTGTCCGGTCAGCATCTCGCGCGCGAGCACACCCCAAGCATAGATGTCCACCCGGTGATCGGTGCGACCGCCCCCCTCCTGCTCCGGCGCCATGTAGCCCATGGTGCCGATCACCGCTCCCTGCCCGGTGATCCGCTCCCGCTCTTCCGTCAGGCGCAGCTGCGCGATCCCGAAGTCCAGCAGGTAGGCGTGGTCCCCCGCGAGCAGGATGTTCTCGGGCTTGAGGTCCCGATGGATGACCCCCGCGGCGTGCGCCGTGGCGAGGGCATCGGCGAGGTCGTGGAGCACCCGGAGGACCAGTGGCGTCGGCAGCCGGTCCCCGCGGCGGAGCCGCTGGCGCAGCGTCTCGCCCCCCAGCCAGGGCATGACGTAATAGAGGAGGCCATCGGCCTCCCCCGAGTCGATCAGTGCCAGGATGTGCGGGTGGGAGAGCTGCGCCGCGACGTGGATCTCGGCCAGGAACCGATCCGCCCCGAAGGTGAGGGCGTTCTCGGGGTTGAGCACCTTGAGCACCACCGGGCGATCGTGTTTCCGCTCCCGGGCGCGATACACCGTGGCCATGCCGCCGCGGCCAATCTCGTCGTCCAGCTGGTACCGGTCCGCCAGCGCCGCCTGCAACCGGTCGTGGAGGGAGAGCGGCCCGGCGTCGAGGGCCCGGTCGAGCGGCCCGCCTTCCGCGGCGTGCGCCGCGAGCATCCTGGCGAGGAGATTCCGAAGGTCGGGATCGGGTGTCGCCCTGGCCAGCCAGCTCAGGCGCAGCTCCGGGGGCTGATCCAGCGCGGCGTCGAACAGCCGTTCGACCTCCGGCCATTCCGGCTCAGGCGCCACCGGTGTCCCCCCGGTTCGGCTCGAGCGCCTGATGCAGCCAGGCGCGGGCCCGGGCCCAGTCCCGCTGCACCGTGCGGGTGGTGACCCCCAGCAGCGCGGCGATCTCCGTCTCCTCCAGCCCGGCGAAGAAGCGATACTCGACGACCTCGCGGAGCCGCGGGCTGTGGGCGCCCAGCTGCTCGAGCGCCTCGTCGAGGGCGAGCATCTCTTCCGGGGGGAGCGCCGGGAGGCCGGCTTCGTCACTCAGCGTGACCGACACCGCGCCCCCGCCGCGCTTGACGGCAAGCCGCCGGCGGGCATGATCCACCAGGATCTGGCGCATCAGCCGCGCGGCGATGGCGAGAAAGTGCTGCCGGCTGGCCACATCCTCCGGCGCGTTGCCGGCCAGCCGGAGCCAGGCCTCATGCACCAGTTCGGTCGGCTGCAGGGTATGCCCCGACGCTTCACGGCGCAGCAGGCGGGCCGCGGTCGCGCGCAGTTCGGCATGGACCAGGGGAATGACACGGGCGAGGGCATCCGGCGACCCGGGAGCAGCCTCCCGAAGGAGGCGGGTCACCAGTCCCGGGTCCCGTGAATCACCGTGTGAGGGCATCGGCGCGCGCTGGGAGCGGATGTCGGGTCTGGGTCAGAGCGTCCGCAATATACGGGTGAGCCGTTGGACCGGCCATGCGCCACCACCCATACCGGAGGGGATCATGTTCCGAACCGCACAGCTGCTGGGGCTCCTGGCCTTGGCCCCCCTGGCGACGCTGGCCGCCCAGGGCGATGCCCACCAGCATCAGCACGCCCCCGCCTCCGGGCCCATGCCGCTGCACCAGAACCTCGGCACGCTCCACTATGCGGTGACCACCGGGGAGCCCCGGGCCCAGGCCTACTTCGATCAGGGGCTCCGGCTCTACTGGGCCTTCAACCACGCCGAGGCGGTGCGCTCCTTCGAGGAAGCGGAGCGTCTCGACGCCGCCTGCGCCATGTGTGCCTTCGGCCAGGCGCTGGCGCTCGGTCCCAACATCAACGCGCCGATGGACAGCGCCGCGGCGGTGCAGGCGTGGGCCACGGTCCGCCGGGCCGAAGGGTTGGCCGGCGCCGGCGAGCGGGAACGGGCCATGATCGCCGCGCTGCGGGAGCGGTACGATCCCGCCCGCCCGCGCGCGGCCGCCGACACGGCCTGGGCCCGGGCCATTGGCGCCCTCGCCGACCGCTATCCCGAGGACCTCGAGCTGCAGGCGCTGCACGCCGAGGCGATCATGGACCTGAGCCCCTGGCGCTACTGGACGCCAGCGGGGGAGGCGCGCCCGGAGACGCCGGCCGCGCTGGCGCGGATCGAGCGGGTGCTCGCCGCGAACCCCAACCATGCCGGCGGCTGCCACCTCCTGATCCATGCGGTGGAAGCGGTGGATCCTGAGCGGGCGGTGGCCTGCGCGGAACGGCTCGCCGGCCTCATGCCGGGCGCCGGCCACCTCGTGCACATGCCGGGGCACATCTATGTGCGGGTGGGCCGCTATCGGGACGCGATCCGCGCCAACGAGCACGCGGTGCATGCCGACGAGCACTTCTTCGAGGGGCCGAACGTGAGCCGCCAGGGCCTCTACGGGCTGGGCTACTACCCCCACAACTGGCACTTCATGAGCTTCGCCGCCGCCCTCGCCGGCGACCGTGCCACCGCCATCCGCGCGGCGCGGAAGGTGACCGAGACCGTGGGCATCGAGGTGGCTCGGCAGCAGCCCTGGCTCGAGGCGGTGACCCCGATCGTGTACTACACCCTGGTCAACTTCGGCCAGTGGGACGCGATCCTCGCCGAACCGATGCCCCCGAAGGACCTGCGGTTCACCACCGGGATGGCCTACTACGCCCGCGGCATCGCCTTCGCGGCTCGGCGGCGGTGGGCGGAGGCGGGGGCTGCGGAGGACTCGGTGACCAGGATCGCGGCGGCGCTGCCTGAGGGGGAGAACCGCATCGCGATGCGCATCGCGGCGCAGGCGCTCGAGGGGGAGATCGCGCTCCGTGCCGGCCGGACCACCGACGCCGTGACCCGCTTCCGCGCGGCGGTGGAGCTGGAGGATGGCCTTGCCTACACCGAGCCCCCCACCTGGTACTATCCGGCCCGGCAGTCGCTGGGGAAGGCGCTGCTCGCGGCCGGGGATTTCGCGGGGGCGGAAGCGGTGTACCGCCAGGACCTGCGCCGCTTTCCGGAGAACGGCTGGTCGCTGTTTGGCCTGGCTGAGAGCCTCCTGCGCCAGTCGAAGCATGAAGAGGCGTCCGCCGTCATGCAGCGATTCCATGCCGCGTGGCAGGGTTCCGACACCCGGCTCACCGCCTCGCGGTTCTAGCCCGCCACGAAACACCAACGCCGCCCGGGTAACCCCGGGCGGCGTTGGCGTTGCCGGAAGCCCGCCTCAGGGAAGCGTGGCGGTGAAGCTCATGCCGTTCCGATCGATGCCGCTGCCCTGAAGCGGCGTCCCGGTGGCGACCACCGTATTCGGCAGCGCGCCGGCACCGAGGGTCCATCCCCCGACTCGTGCGACGCCGTTGGCGTCGGTTACCTGCACCGCCCCGGTGAGGCTCCCCTCGTTTCCTGCCGGGATACTGAAGGTCACGGTGATCCCGGGCACCGGCCGTCCCGTCGGGGTCTTGATCTGCACGCTGGGGAGGCTGCCCGCCGGCACGGCGCCGTTGGGTGAGCCGGTAATGGTCCGCAGGCTGGCGGCATCCATCGTGGTCAGCGTGTCCACCGCGCCGAAGGGGCTGAAGGTGCGGGTGCTGCCGCCGAGGCAGCAGGTGCCGTTGATGGTCGGGCCACTCTGCGACGCGATGCTGGTGCAGTCCAGGAAGGCGGGGGTGGCGCGGGGCAGCAGCTCGAACCCCGTGGTGCCGAGGTTGTGCCCCAGCTTGAGCCGGCTGTAGTCGGGCGGGGTGAAGTCATCCACCTGGCAGGCGCCGACCAGCACGTCCTGGGTGAAGGTCACCGCCGGCGAGACCTGGAACTCGTAGAACGCCGGATACTGGTCCAGCGGGGTGTTGAGCGGGCCGGGGCTGTCGGGGAGACGGAACACCGCGATGACGGTGGTGGTGGGCACCGACGCGACCGGCAGGTCCACCCCCGCCTGCGCGCTCGGCGTCACGACCGTCGTGGCCGGCGTCGTGGGGCCGACCACCGCGACCACGCCATCCTCACCGAGGGAGCTGCCGGGGAGGTTCGGCGCCGGGAGGCCCACCAGGCAATAGAGCCCGTTCATCAGGGTGAGCACGCCGGTCTGGGTCGCCGGCGACTGGTCGCCGATCAGCGCGTGGGCGTAGTACTGGGCCAGCATGTACTCGACCAGCCGGAACATCTGCAGCTGCGCATTGGCGGCATCCGGCTTCTTCACCAGCTTGGAGATGGCCGACAAGCGGTTGTTGGCCTCGGTGCGGGTGCCGCCGGCGGGGAAGAGCGCGTTGATCTGCAGCCGAAGCTCGTCCACCGTGGCGCATGCGTTGGTCACCACGCTGGCCTGGGGCGCGGTAAAGTCGGCCGGAGAGTCGGCGGCGGGGGTGGCACACGAAAGCAGGAAGCCGAGACCCGCGAGAGCGGGGAGGGGCAGGCGGCGCATGAGTCGAACCTCAGGGGGTAACAGATAAGGGAATGGCTAAGTCGCTGCAGGATTGGTGCGCGGGGCTGGCACAGAATCACGCACCCTCGGCCATACGATCTAAGCTATTGTCTTCCAATGAATTAAGCGGCAGGCACAGGTCCGGTCACGAGGCCGTCATGCGCCCGCCGACTGTGGGCTCGCCACAGCAACCGTGCCTCGGCCGCCTCGGTTGGGCGCCTAGCGGGCGCCGATCAGCTGCTGGTACTCGGGGTCGCCCCGGAGGTCCCGGAACCACCATCCCTCATCCTCCGCGAAAGCCTCCCGCCGTCCGGGACTGGCGGTCAGGAAACGCTTGAGGCGATCGATCGCCTTGGCCTTGTCCCCGACCTGCAGGTACGCAAAGGCGGCGACGAACGCCAGCTCTCCCTGGGGGTCCACGGTCGGGTCGCCGCCGCTGCGTTCAATGACCCGCCGGGCGCTGTCGGCGAGCCCCGCGCGGCCCAGCACCGCCGCCACGACGTTGGCGTCGTAGAGCCGCTCGTAGTCGCGCCCCTCGGGCGGCGCCAGCGCCACCATGGAATCCGCCAGCCGCCAGGCCAGGGCGGGGTCCGGCTGGCGGGCTTTGGTGGTGAGCATCCAGAGCTGGCATTGGACCGCGCGCGGGTTCGCCGGGAACCGCCGCTGCAGCTCGCCGCACCAGTGCTCGGCGTCGGGAAACTGGCCCTGGTCGTAGGTGGCGAAGAAGAGCCGCTGGGTGATGACGTCGGCATTGCCCAGGAAGGCGTCGGCGGTAAGCGCCTGCCGCGCCGCGAGGATCACGTCCACCGTGGTCTTGGTCTGGTTATAGAGGTGCGAAAGCGTCGCGTGGGCCCCGGCCTGGTTGGGATTGATCCGGGTGGCCGTCTCGAGATCCTTCTGGGCGTCGTTCAGCAGGGCGCTGGCCTTCGCGTCATCCCGCTCCAGCTGCAGCAGCCAGCGCCAGTACCGCAGGTTGCCGCGGACTTCGAAGGCATCTGCGTTGTTGGGAGCGATCCCGAAGGCCACGCCCACCCGGGCGAGTCCCTCGTCGATCCAGCGGGCCGCGCCCGCGTTGTCCCCCTGCCCGCCGAGGAAGTAGGACCGGCGATAGGCGAGCTGGGCCCGGAGCAGGAGCGGGTCCACCCACTTCGGGTCGAGGGCCGCCGCACTGGCCGCGAGGCTGTCCGCGGAGTCAAAGGCGGTCATGAGACCCGGGAGGTTTCCCTCCCGCACCGCCGCCTCCCCCTGCTTGCGCGCGGACTGCGCCTGCTGCAGCACGGTCCACGCCTGCACGTTGCGGGTGCCCTCCCGCTGTTCCCGGAGTCGCACCTCCTCGCCCAGGCGGGCGCGGATCAGTTCGGCGGCTACGCCGGCCAGGGAGTCCCGTACCGCCAGCGGGTCTCCGGCCGGCAGGTCGAAGGAGGCGCGCACCCCGGGGAGGTCCACCCCGCTGTTGCCGTCCACCAGCCGGAGCTGCACCCGCAGTTTGTCGCCCACCGGCTCCACGGCGCCCTGCACCAGGGTGCCCGCCTGGAGCGCCCGGCCCACGCTGTCGCGGGGGATGGCGGGGTCGCGCCAGGCGCCGACGCCGCCGGCGGAGATGACCTTGAGCGCCGGGACCTGGCTGAGGGCCCCGATCACCGCCTCGGTCAGACCGTCGGCGAGGTACCCGAGCCGGTGGTCGGAGGTCCCGTCCTCGAGGTACAGCACCGCCACGGTGTGGGGGTCGAGGCCGCCGGTGGACGCGCTCACGCCGCCGTTCCCGCGCAGGAGGTACCAGCCCAGCGCGCCGGCGGACAGCAGCAGCAGCAGCGCGCCGGCGCCGAAGGCGACCAGCGACCGCTTGCGGACCGTCACCGTCACCGCCCCGGCCGGGGGCGTCCGGATCTGCCGGCGAGCGGAGGTGACTCGCGACGCGGTGTAGCGACTGGCGGTGGCGCCGGGGGGCGCGCCGAGCAGCTCGGCAAACTGTGCCGCCGTCTGCGGCCGGTCGGCGACCACCTTGTTGAGCGCCGCCATGACGGCGTCTTCGACCTGGTCCGGCACGGTGTCCCGCACCACCTGAATGCTTGGCACCTGCTCCATCGCGTGCCGGGCCATGATCTGGCGGGCGTTGCTGCCGCTGAAGGGGGGGTGTCCCGCCAGCATCTCGTACAGCACGCAGGCCAGGGAGTAGAGGTCGGTGGTGGGGCCCACGACGTCGCCCACCGACTGCTCCGGGCTCATGTAGAGGGGGGTGCCCACCGCCATGCCGGTCTCGGTGAGCTTCTGGTTGCTCCCCGCCTCGCTCACCGCGCGGGCGATGCCGAAATCGGCCACCAGGGCGTGGCCGCCGGAGAGCATGATGTTCTCCGGCTTGATGTCCCGGTGGATGATGCCGAGGGAGTGGGCGTAGCCGAGGGCGTCGGCCACCTCGAGCGCGACGTGGATCGAGAAGTCCACCGGCAGCATGTGCTCCCGGTTGAGCCGGTCGCGCAGCGACTCGCCGTAGATGAACGGCATGACGTAGTACAGCAGCCCGTCGGCCTCACCCGAGTCAAACAGCCCCAGGATGTTGGGGTGCTGCAGCTTGGCGGCGAACTTGATCTCGCGATCGAAGCGCTCCGGGCCGAGCGTCGCGGCCAGCTCCGGGTGCAGCACCTTGATCGCCACTTCGCGGTCGTGCTTGAGGTCGGTGGCCAGGTAGACCGTGGCCATGCCCCCACGCCCCAGCTCGCGCTGGATGCCGTAGCGGTCCTGGAGAGCAGCCTGCAGCTGGGCGAGGATGTCGGACACGGCCTGGGGGACGGGGGGTGAACGCTGGGGTCGACGGTGGGAAAGTATACGCCCCACTGGGACTTACGGCCAGCGGCGGAGCCCCACCTGCCGAGACCCGACCCTCAGCCGAACAGCCACCGCACCACGTACACCGCGAAGAACATGGCCGAGACGTCGGCGATGAGCCCGGCCGGCACCGCGTGCCGGGTCTTCTTGATGTTGACGGCGCCGAAGTACACCGCAATCACGTAAAACGTGGTCTCGGTCGAGCCGAACATCGTCGCGGCCATCTTCACGATCAGCGAGTCCTCCCCGTACTGCCGGATCAGGTCCAGCATGATCCCCGCCGACCCCGACCCGGTGAGCGGCCGCACGATCCACATCGGCAGCGTCTCCGGCGGCACCCCCAGCGGCGCGAGCAGCGGGCGCAGCCCTTCCACCAGGAAGTCCATCGCCCCCGAGGCGCGGAACATCCCCACCGCGAACAGGATCGCGATGAGGTACGGGATGATGTTGACCGCCACCTGGAACCCCTCCCGGGCGCCGGTGACGAACTCCTCGTACACCGCCACCCGGCGGAACAGGCCGTACACCGGGAAACCGATGATGATCAGCGGCACGATGAACACCGCCAGCAGGTCCAGCGAGGCGCGGAGCGTTTCCATGGCTCAGCCCTCCACCGGCGCGGGGTCCTGCATCGGGTCGCTCGCGCGATAGCCGCGGAGCCGGCCGAGCAGCTTGGCGGAGACGATGGCCACGACCAGCGACAGGGCGGTGCAGATCAGGATCGAGAAGAACAGCTGGTTGATCTGGAGCCCCATGATGGCCACGAGGAGCACCGGGGGCACGATCTGGACGCTGGCGGTGTTGATGGCCAGCAGCATCACCATCGAATTGGTGGCGGTGTCCTTCCGGGGATTGAGCTTCTGCAGCTCCTCCATCGCCTTGATCCCCATCGGCGTGGCGGCGTTCCCCAGGCCCAGCACGTTGGCGGAGAGGTTGAGCACGATCATGCCCATGGCCGGGTGCCCCTTCGGGATCTCGGGGAAGAGCGGCCGGAACACCGGCTCCGCCACCCGGACGATCACGCTGATGAGGCCCGCCTTGTCCGCGATGCGGAGCATCCCGAGCCAGAGCGCGATCACCCCCACCAGGCTGAGCGCCAGCGTCACCGCGGTCTTGGCGAAGTCGATCGCCGCCTTGCTGATCGCCACCATCTTCACGAACCGCACCTGGCCGAAGCGCACCGCCGCCTCGAGCAGGGTGTCGCCCGGTGCCGCGGTCACGGTCACGGGCCCGCGCAGGTCGTTGTCCCGCTCCGAGAGCATGCCGCGGATGGTGGCCAGCGGCTCCGGCAGCGTGGCATCCTTCGCGAAGCGCAGCTCGCGGCCGTCGGCGTTCTGCAGCAGCACGCCGGCATAGCTGGGCGGGACGGCCAGCGCGGTGCCGTAGTGCGCCGCCCATCGCGCGCTGTCCACCCGCACCGTGACCGCAACCTCGCGGGCGGCGGGGTCGTAGCCCGAGGGGAGCGCCAGGGTGACCGGGACCGGCTGGCCGTTCCGGTAGCGGTCGCGCGAGAGTTCGCCGATATCAGTGACCAGCGCGAACACGAGGCTCAGGATGATGAGCCCGGCCCAGATGTAGTTGAGCATGATCGGGTGGGGAGAGAGGTGAAGGAAGGTACGGCCGGGAGGGGAAGGGGGGATAGGGGCGACGATTCCGTCCGCCCCCTCCCCCCGGCCCCCTGCGACCCTCCGCGGGGGTCCCGCATCATTTCCGGCGTCCCTTGCTCCCGTGGAGTCACCATGCTGCACCGCCGCTGGTCGCGGACCCTGACCGTCCTCGCCGCTCTCTCGCCGGCCCTGCTGCCGGCCGCCCCTCTCGCCGCCCAGGATGACAGCGAGCCCCGGGTCTTCACCTTCACCGCCGGCCGGCCTCGGATCGGCGTCTCCCTCGATGTCCGGCCCGACAAGGACACCGACCGCTACGGGGCCCGGATCTCCGCCGTCGCCGCCGACGGCCCCGCCGCCGAGGCCGGCCTCAAGGAGGGCGACATCATCACCCGGTTCAACGGCGTCGCGCTCGGCGGGCTCAAGGCCGACGACGATGACGAGTCCGGCCCCGCCGCAAAGCTCCTTGAACTGGCCCGGAAGCTCGAGCCGGGCGACACCGTGGACGTGGAGTATCGCCGCGGCAGCGACGCCCGGAAGACCAAGATCGTCGCCCGCGATCTCGGCCGCATGGCGCTGGGGCGCGGCTTCCACTTCGAGATGCCCGAGATGCCCCGCATGCGGATGGGGCCCGAGGGGATGCCGCGCATGCCCATGATGCTCGAGGGCCGGCCGGGCGAGTTCAGCTTCTCCTTCGACGGCCACGGCGGGCTGGACCTCGCCGAACTGACCCCCGAGCTGGGCGAGTACTTCGGCGCCCGCGAAGGGCTGCTGGTGCTCCGCACCCCGAAGGACTCCGCCAGCGAGCTGCGGGCGGGGGACGTGATCCTCACGATTGACGGCCGCCGCCCCACCTCCGAGGCGCACGCCCGCCGGATCCTGGGCAGCTATGACGCCGGGGAGAGCGCGAAGCTCGAGATCATGCGCAAGCAGAAGAAGCTGACGGTCAGCTGGAAGTCGCCGGCCCGCGGCGGCGAACTGGAATGGAAGACGCCGCACACTCGCCAGCGGGTGAAGCTCGAGCGCAGCTGACCCGGCGGTCGATCGGCGGCTGGAACGGCACGAGGCCCGCACCATGGTGCGGGCCTCGTTGCGCAGTGGGAGTCAGTTGGTGACCAGCGCGAACTTGACCGGCCACTTGCTGAGCTGGCGGACCGGGCGCTCGCCGTAGTGCGCCGGCTGGAAGCGGGCGCCGAGCACGCCGTCCCGGGCCGCCGTCGCAAAAGCCTCGTGGCTCCGCTCGAGGACGGTGATCGAGGCCGGCTCCACCGCGCCCAGGGTGTCGATGATGAACTGCAGCACGACCCTGCCCGGAAGGCCCGCCGCCCGGAGCACCGCCGGGTACTCGAACGCGGGCTGCGTCACCAGTTCCGCCGGGGTGAAGCGCACGTCCTCCGTGCTCGCGCTGTAGAGTAGCTCGGCGATCTGCGCCGGCGGCTGGTCCGCCGGTCCCGTGCCGCCTGCCACCCCCCAGCCGACGCCCCCTTCCACGCCCCGGCCGGTGAAATCCCGCGCGTCCAGGGCCCGGACTCCGGGGTCGATCGGGGGAATCTCGGTGGGGACCTGGAGCACCGCCGCCACCACCTGGAAGCCGCGGGGCGGCGGATTGGTGGTGATGATCATCGCCCCCTCCGCGCCCCCGCCCCCGCCGCCC
>CAZPER010000032.1:19273-40361 GCA_964585655.1 uncultured Gemmatimonadaceae bacterium
AACGGCTCGCCCAACATCGACCCGAAGCGGCAGGAGGGCACAACGCCACTGGCGAAGAAGGATCCCACGGGGATCGCAGAGGCGGGCCAGCCGACCAAAGGGCTCGGATCATGTGGCGTGTTGCCCCGAACGACGCCCTCCTGCCGGCCCCGCCGGTAGTAACCCCCAGTGCCCCAACCCCCCCTCCCCGCCCCCCGCCCCCCCGCCCCCGCCGCCCCGCCGCCCGCCAGCCGGTTGCCGATCCACGGTCGGCGGCGCCAGGCGGGGGAGATAGATGAGCGAGGTGTCGCTCACGATCTCCCGGGCCACCTGCACCGCGGTGTGGGTGGTGACCAGGGCGAGGGACAGGAGCCCGGCGTGGAGCAGGGACGAGGTGAGCAGTTCGGCGACACCCGCGTGGTGCGGGGGTTTCGAGGCCACCAGTACGTCGAGCATGGCCGCCTCCCAGTGCGGTGGTGGCCAGCTTAGCACCGGGCGCCTGACAATGAAGTGACCCGTGGATGAAGGGCCCTTCAGCCCGATCTCATCCCAGGAACAGTTTTTCCCCGATCAACCGCTTGAGCTCATCGCCCGCGCGGCGCAGGATGCCGCCGGCGCGGCTGAGGAAATCGCCCAGCTCCCGGGCCCAGTCCCGGGTGGCGGGCTGGTCGCCGTCCCGCAGGGCGGCGAGGATCTGCGGCCGGAGTTCCATGAGGATCGGGGTGGCGGTGAGCAGGGGGTTGAACCGGGCATCGTAGCGGATGCCGAGCCCCTCGATGAGGGCGGCGGTGCGGGCGAAGTAGACGAGGTCCCCGGGCAGGACGATCGGCCAGTCGTACATGGCGGAGAGCAGCTGGTCGGTCAGGTACTCGATCCGCTCCTTGGTCGTGGTGCGCTGGTCGGCGAGCGCCAGCATCGCGTCGGCGAGGGCCCGGATGCGCATCCGGTCGGTGCCGGGCTCCACCATCCCCAGCGCGAAGAACCCATCCACCACCCCCTCGGGATCCCGCCGGATCGAGGCCAGCGCGGTCTCGAGGATCTGCCGCCGCCGCTCCCGGCTTACCCGCACCACCATGCCGAAGTCCACCAGCACCAGCGCGCCATCGGGGGCCAGCAGCACGTTGCCGGCGTGGGGGTCGGCGTGGAACAGCCCATCCATCAGCATCATCCGGATGTACAGCTCCAGGACCCGGCGGACGATGCTGTCCGGCTGCAGCTCGCCCGAGGCGATCCGGTCGTCGAGCGCGTCCACCCGGGTCCCCTCGCAGAACTCGAGCACCAGCACCTGCTCCCGCACCATGGCTTCCACCACCCCGGGAATCCGGATACCGCGCACCCCGGCGAAGCGCCGCCCGAACTCCATGGCGTTGCCCCCCTCCAGCCGGAAGTCCATTTCCTCGTGGATCCGGAGCGCGAACTCCTCCACCGCGGTGCGCAGCCCGCGCAGGTGCGGATGGTCGAACCACCGGGTCGCCACCCGGAGGATGCGTCGCGCCGAGACGATGTCCTGGTCCACCAGCTCGGCCACCCCGGGCCGGAGCACCTTCACCGCCACATCCTTGCCCTGGTGGACCGCCCGGTGCACCTGACCGAGGGAGGCCGCCGCGATCGGCGTCGGGTCAAAGTGCTCGAACAGCTCGGTGTAGGGGTGCCCGTAGTTCTCGAGGATGACCCGCTCCACCTCGGCGAACGGGACCGGCGGCACCCGGTCCGTGAGGGTGGCGAAGGCGGCGGCGTACGGGCCGGGGAGGAGATCGTTCCGGCCCGCGAAGACCTGGCCCATCTTCACGAAGGTGGGGCCGAGGCGGCCCAGGGCCGCGACGATGCGCTCGGCGCGGCGGGCATGGAAGGCCGGGGTGCGCGGTACCGGGCCCCCGAAGTAGAGCCAGCGGCGCTGGTCCCGGATCAGGCTCAGGGTGAGCGGGAGCAGCTCGCGCAGGATGGTGAAAGTTCGCATGGCCTCGCCACGGGTATCCGCCGGCCCCGCGCGGGATGCTGCGTCAGTCCTGGGACGGCCGGTTGAGCCGGCCCACGATCAGGGTGGTGTTGTCGCTGCCGCCGCGCTCCAGCGCCAGCGCCAGCAGTTCGCGGGCGGTGGATTCCGCGCTGACCGACCGGGCCAGCGCGTCGCGGATCTCGTCATCGGTCACGTGCTTGGTGACCCCATCGGTGCAGAGCAGCATCCGGTCGTCCCACCGGATGTCGGTGGCCAGCGTGAACGGCTCCGCCCGGGTCGCGCCCAGCGCGCTGTACAGCACGTGCTTGAGATTGGACCGCTCCGCCTGGTCCTCCGACAGCGCCCCCGCGTCGATCATCGCCTGGGCCATCGTCTGGTCCCGGGTCAGCAGCTCCAGCTGGCCGTCGCGCAGCCGGTAGCAGCGGCTGTCCCCGACATGCACCAGGTAGCCCTTGGGCCAGCGGATGCAGACCATGGTCAGGGTGGTCGCCATGCCGGCGCGTTCGTCGTCCTCCGCCCCCGCGGCCCGCACTGCCTCGTGGCTCTTTTCCACCGACCGGACCAGGTCGGCCAGGAATACCGGCTCCACGTCCGGGTCCATCTGGACATACAGGTCCATCGTGCGCAGCACGTAGTCGATGATCGCCTGCAGGGCGGTGCGGCTCGCCGCCTGGCCCCCGGGCACCCCGCCGACGCCGTCCGCCACCAGGAAGACGTACCCGCGCGACGGGCTGCGCAGCTCCCCGAGCATCTCCTCCGGGAGGCTGGTCTGGACCACGTCCATCACCTTGTGGATGCTGGCGATGAGGAAGTGGTCCTGGTTCTCCGTCCGCTCCTTGCCAACGTCCGACAGGCCATACAGGTCGATCTGCTGACCCATCGGACGTGCCGGCGCCGGCGCCGTCTCCTCTGCCATGCCCAGCCCTCCCGGTTGCGGCGGGTCGGTACCCTCCGGGAAGGTATGCCGGCCGCCCGGCGCATCAAGCCGCCGGACTGTATCCTTGCTTCCGTGAAACCTGCTCCGCTTCCGGTCGAACCGGTCCTGCCCGCGCTCTCTGAGGCCCTGGAGCGTTCCGCCGCCGCCGTGCTCCAGGCCCCGCCAGGGGCCGGCAAGACCACCCTGGTCCCGCTCGCGCTGCGGGAGGACCCCTGGCTTGCGGGCCGGAAGATCCTGCTGCTCGAGCCGCGGCGCATCGCCGCGCGCGCCGCCGCCCGGCGCATGGCGGCCCTGCTCGGCGAGGCGCCCGGCCAGACCGTCGGTTACCGGATCCGGCGTGACGCGGTGGTCGGGCCGGGCACCCGCATCGAGGTGGTGACCGAGGGCATTCTCACCCGCATGGTCCAGCACGATCCGGAGCTGGGCGGCGTCGGTCTCGTCATCTTCGACGAGTTCCACGAGCGCAGCCTGCATGCCGACCTCGGCCTGGCCCTGGTGCTCGAATCCCGCGCCGTCCTCCGCCCCGACCTCCGGCTCCTGGTCATGTCCGCCACCCTGGACGGTGCCGCGGTGGCCGCCCTCCTCGGTGCAGCGCCCATCATCAGCAGCGAAGGGCGGGCCTTCCCCGTCGTGACCCGGTACCTCCCCCGGCGCCCGGAGCAGCGGGTCGAGGCCGCGGTGGCGGGCGCGGTGCGGCAGGCGCTGGCGGAGAGCGAGGGCGACCTCCTCGCCTTCCTCCCCGGGTCCGGCGAGATCATCCGCGCGGCGGAACATCTGGCGGCGGATCCGGCGGCGCTCCGCGGGGCGCAGCTCTTTCCGCTGCACGGGATGCTCGCCGGCGAGGCGCAGGATGCCGCCATCGCCCCCAGCCCCGCGGGCCAGCGCAAGGTGGTGCTCGCCACCAGCATCGCGGAGACCAGTATCACGATCGAAGGGGTACGGGTGGTGGTGGACGGCGGGCTGGCCCGGGTGCCCCGCTTCTCGCCCGGGTCGGGAATGACCCGGCTGGTGACCGTCCGGGTCTCGCGGGCCTCGGCCGATCAGCGCCGCGGCCGCGCCGGACGCACCGCCCCGGGCACCTGCTACCGGCTCTGGCCCGAGGCGGAGGACCACCACCTGCTGCCGCGCACCACGCCGGAAATCCTGGAGGCGGACCTCGCCCCGCTCGCCCTGGAACTCGCCGCCGCGGGCATCGCGGACCCGGCCGTGCTCCGCTGGCTCGATCCGCCGCCGGCGGCGGCCCTCGCGGAGGGCCGGACCCTGCTCGCCGAGTTAGGCGCGCTCGATGCCGCCGGCCGGATCACTCCCCACGGCCGCGCCCTCGCCGACCTGGGCACCCACCCGAGGCTGGCTCACCTGCTGCTGACCGCCGCCGACCAGGGGGAGTTGCCGGTCGCGGCCCGGCTGGCGGCGCTGCTGGAGGAACGGGACATCCTCCGCGCCCCGCCGGGGCAGGGGGACCCTGACCTCCGGCTCCGCCTCGAGCTCCTCGCGGAGCGAAGCACCCCGCCGATCTACCATGGGCTCACGGTCGATCGGGGCACCCTGCACCGGGTGCGTGAGGCCGCGAAGGACTGGGAACGCCGGCTCCGCCGGCGCGCAGCTGCCGGGCCGGCGCTCTCGCCGGCGGCGCTGGTGGCTCTCGCGTATCCCGATCGGGTCGGGATCCGGCGGGCGGGGCAGGGGGGACGGTTCCTGCTCCGCAACGGGCAGGGCGCGTTCACCGAGGCGCCCTCGCTCATCCGGTCGGAGTTCGTGGTCGCGGCCGAACTGGATGGCAACCCACGGGACAGCCGGATCTGGCTCGGCGCGCCGCTCGAGCGGGCGGAGGTGCTGGCGCTGTTCGGATCCCAGGTCGAGGACGCGGAGGTCGTGGGCTGGGACGAGCAGGCTGACTCCCTGCTCGCCGTGCGCCGCACCCGGCTCGGCGCCATCATCCTGGGGGAGAAGCCGCTCCGGACCCCCGAGCCCGCGCTGATCCAGGGCGTCGTGCTCGACCGGGTCCGGCGGCTCGGCCTCGACCGCCTTCACTGGAGTGAGGAATCGCTCGCGCTGCGCCAGCGGCTCGCCTTCTGCCACCGGCACCTGGGCTCCGGATGGCCCGCCGTGGACGACGATGCCCTGCTAGTCCGCCTGGACCAGTGGCTCGGTCCCGCGCTGACCGGCGTCCGGCGGGGCGCCGACCTGGCGCGCCTCGACCCCGGCCCAGCGCTCCTCGGCATGCTCGACTGGGACCAGCGCCGGCGGCTGGAGGAGCTGGCGCCGACGCACCTCCCGGTCCCCACTGGCTCCCGGATCCGGGTGGACTACACCGACCCCGAGGCCCCGGTGCTCGCGGTGCGGCTGCAGGAGGTCTTCGGCCTGACGGAGACCCCCCGCATCGCCGGCGGAAAGGTCCCGATCACCATGCACCTGCTCTCGCCCGCCCAACGGCCGGTGCAGGTGACCCGCGACCTGGCCGGCTTCTGGCGCAGCAGCTACTTCGACGTGAAGAAGGAGATGAAGGGCCGCTACCCGAAGCACCACTGGCCCGACGATCCGCTGGTGGCGGAGCCGACGCGGAGGACGAAGCGCCGGTAGGGGCGGGAAGGGCGTTGCCACCCTTCCCGCCGTGCCCGCCTACTGCTCTACCACGATCAGGTACCGGCTCGGCGCCCAGAACCCTTCGGCGTCGCCGATCGCGATCCGTTCGGTGACCGTCCCCTGCCGCCCCACCGTGGACGCCAGGTGGGTCAGGTTCTGCCGGGAGACGATCCGGTATTTCCGGTCCGGCCGTGGCAGCGGGATCTCGTGAATCGTCGCCCGGTCAATGCTGGTGAACTCCTTGAGCGGTAGCTCCCGCGCCGGCGTCGCTTCCCGCCGTCCAACGAGGGGGATGGCCCGCCGGCCATCCTCGACCAGGACTCCCTTCCGCACCAGCTCCTCCCGGCTCCCCACCACGAAATAGGCGGTATTCCAGTCGCTGGTCAGGCGCTGGACGCTGTCGGAGAGGGTGAGGGTCACCTCCGTCAGCAGGTCCACCTGGGTGGTGAGCGCGGTCACCTGTTCGCGCTGCCGCCCGACGATCTCCACGAGGTCGGCGATGGTGCCCTTTGCCTCGGTGAAGCCGGTAGCGAGGCTGTCCGCCACCCGGGTGAGCCGCCGGGCCCGGCGTTCGCTCTGCGCCAGCTGGGTCTCGGCGGTCTTGAGCCGGGTGGTGATCTCGCGGACCCGCTCCAGGACGATGGTGCGCTGGTCCTTCGTCACTTCCAGGGCCGGGGATTCGGCCTGCCCCGGCCGGGGCTTGGGGGCCACCCGCTGGAGTTCGGTTTCGAGGTCGCCGAGCAGGCGGGCGTTATCCGCCACCTCGGCGAGCAGGCTGTCCCGCTCGGCGGCGAGGGCCAGCTGCTGGAGCTGACGGTCTAGGCCGGGGGACCGGGGGGTGGGGCGTTCCGAGTGGCAGGCGGCGGCGACCAGCACCGCGGTCAGGAGCCACGCGCCGCCCGTGGTGGGGCCGTAATTGGCACGCATGGGAGGTACTCGCTTTCAGGATGAGTCAGGTCCAACTCCCCGAGTCGGGTGAAGGGCTTCCCGGCGCCTCGGCCCGCGGCTCGGGTGCCGCCGGCGGATGCGTCGCGTGATCGCGCGGGGAGCGGGGGACCGGTGGGCCAGGGGAGGCGGGGAGGCACGGGCGGCGTTCCACGAAGGGGACGCCGCTACGATAGGGAAGGAAGATGGCTGTGGCTAACTACCAAGATGACAGATCGGCGTCGGCCGAATGACAAGAATTCGTGAAGCGTGGGTGAGCCGCGTCACACGCCGCGCCCACGGTGGCTTTCGATTGGGGCCTTCATCTTCCGCCATGCCGTCCATCTCGGACGCCGACCACGCCGGAGGAAGACATGTCCGCCCCTCGCCGCACCCTCGCCCTGGCCGCCCTGGCCCTGCTCCTTCCGGCTGGCCTCATCGCCCAGACCCCGGACGAGTTCCGGGCCGCCGCCGCCGGCAAGACCCAGGGCCGGACCTTCACCCGGCCGCCGGTGGGCACCGTCTGGCGGATCGACCCCACCCATTCCGAGGTCGGCTTCCGCATCCGCCACCTGCTGGGGCGGGTCCGGGGCCAGTTTACCGAGTGGTCGGGGTCGGTGGTCACCCGGGGCGAGAAGTGGGAGAAGGGGACGGTGAACATCGTCATCCGCAGCCGGAGCATCGACACCAATAATGACGGCCGCGACGCCGACCTCCGCTCCCCCCGGTTCTTTGCCGCCGACAGCTTCCCGGAGATCACCTTCGAGAGCACCGGCATCGTGGCGGAGGACCAGAAGTTCGAGATGAGCGGCCTGCTCACGATCAAGGGCACCACCCGGCCCGTGGTCTTCAAGGGGACCTACCTGGGGATCGGGGGAGACCAGAACGGGAAGGAACGGATCGCCTTCGACGGGACCGCGATGATCAACCGCCGGGATTTCGGCATCTTCTGGAACCAGGCGCTGGACCGCGGCAACCTGCTGGGAGACGAGGTCGAGCTGGAGATCGCGCTGGAGGCCGTCCGGAGCTGAGGCGGGAGCGGTCGGCGCCCCCTTGGCCGATTCAGGCCAGCAGGGCGGCCACGACCGAATCGAGCTGATCCATGGAGGGGGCAGTGCCCTGGGCGATGCGGGCGCTGCCCCCGCCGCGTCCCCCCGCCTGGGCCAGCAGCGGCTTGAGCCGCTGCCCGGCATCCACGCCGCTGTCGGCCGTGGCGGCGACGACGATCGTGGGGGGCGTGGTGGTAATGCCCACGAACAGGGCGTTTCCGAGCCCGGTCATCGCCTGGGCGATGCCGCGCAGCGCCTCAGCCCCACCGGGTGGATCCCGCAACACGATGGTCCGGCGGCCCGCCGCGTCGGGCGCCGCCTGGTGATACAGCTCACCCGCCCGGTAGGCATGCAGCGCCTCTTCCAGCCGGCGGCGCTCGCTCACGGCCCCCGCCAGCTCCACCCGCTGCTTTTCGAACAGCGCGCCGACCTCGTCAATCCCGGCGGAAGCCGATGCCGCCATCCCCGCCAGCAGCTCCAGGTCCCGCCGCGCCCGATCGATGGCGCGCAGGCCGCAGCGGAACTCGAGCCGGACCTGCTTCCTGGCCCGCTCCGCGCCCCTGATAAGGATAGGACCGATCTCCCCGGTGGCCCGGACATGGGTGCCGCCACAGGCGCTGCGGTCCAGGTCGGCAATTGTCACGACGCGGAGCGTCCCCGACCGGTCCGATGCCTTGCGGAGGCCGGCCACGGACGCCGCGTCCTCAAAGCTCACCGACACCGGCCGATTCTCCATCACCACCGCGTTGGCCCGCCGCTCCGCCTCGCGGAGCTGGTCCGGGGTCAGTTGCGGCGCGTCCAGATCCAGCGTGGCGTACTCCGCACCGAAGTGGACGCTGACGGTCTGGTATCCATACAGCTCGGCCAGCACCGCAGAGAGCAGGTGCTGGCCGGTGTGCTGCCGCATGTGATCGAGCCGGCGGGGCCAGTCCACGATCCCATCGACCTCGTCTTCCAGCAGCGGGGCATCCAGCAGGTGCGCGACGGTCTCGCCGTCGTCCACCACGTCGGTGACCGCCCGGCCGCCGAGCCGGCCGGTATCGAACGGCTGGCCACCCGAGGTGGGATAGAAGGCGGTGCGGTCCAGCACCACCCGGCGGCCGTCCTCGGAACGGTGGCGGACGGTGGCGCGGAAGCGGGTGAGGTAGCTGTCGGTGTAGTAGAGGCGTTCGGTGCTCACGCCGGAACGGTAATGGGCGTCCGCGGCGGGCTGTAGTCCGGCGTCCCGGTGCCTGGCGTCAGGGCCTCCGCCAGGCGGCCGGCGGAGGCGAACCGGTCTGCCGGCAGGGCGGCGGTAGCCGCGGCGACGGCTTCATCCATCCACTCGGGGATGCTCGGAAGCAGCCGGGCGGGACGGTGGCCGTTAGCCACGGGGGGCAGCGCGCGACCCGTGTCCTGCCGCTCCGGGAGCCGGCCGGTCAGGGCGAAGAAGAGGCACATCCCCAGGCTGTAGATGTCGGCCCGGGTATCCGCTGCCTGACCGGAGACGACTTCCGGCGCGAGGAAGTCCCGCCCCGTCTCGGGTCCGGCGCCCACGCCGGCGGAACCAAAGTCCCCGAGACAGGCCCGGGTCTCGGGGCCGAGCAGGATGTTCCCCGGCGAGACATGGCGATGCAGGATCCCCCGCCGGTGCGCCGCGCGGAGCGCGAGCGCGATCCCCCGGCCCACCGCAGCCGCTTCGTCGACGGTCAGGGGGCCGCTCTCCGCCACCCGGCGCCCGAGATCCGGCCCCGCGACGTAGTCCATGACGACAAAGCTCCGTTCCCCCTCCTCGAAGCATCCGTGTACCCGGACGATGTGATCATGGCCGATGTCCCAGGCCGCCAGCACCTCCCGCCGGTGCCGGGCCTGTTCGGGCGCGGTCAGCGCCGATACCCGGACCGCCACGGACGCATCGAGGGTGAGGTCGTGGGCGAGGTACACCACGGCCGCCCGGCCACGCCCCAGCTCCCGCTGCAGGCGGTACCGCCCGGAGAGGAGCATTCCCGGCGGCAACAGGACGGCCGGACTGTGGAGGTACTGCGACACCATGCAATTCCCCTTCGCTTCTGCGGGATGCACCGGCGAGAGGCGCCGACATCCCGTGCTTCCTGAAGAGGTGGCAACGCGCGGGCCACTCGACCGCGCGCCCGGTCGTGGCGCCGACACGGTGACCGCGGTCACCTGGTGCCGCGTGCGAGCGACGGTCCCGGTGGCCGGCTGTCGAGGGAACTGACAGCGTCTAATAACTCGCAGTTGTGCCGTGGCGGAACGCGCCCGATCATCAGTCCATCGCGGGACCTCGAAGGATCCCAACCGAAATCGAGAGGCTGTACATGCGACAGATCCCCGGTCGCCTCGCCATCGCGTTTGGCCTGCTGCTCGTGGGCTGCACCGCGGAGTCTACCGCCCCGGACGGCGGTGGCATGCCGCCCCCGGGAGGCCTCAAGGCCTGGTCTGATCCGGCGACCTGGCCCGCCGGGCGGGTACCAGCGGCGGGGGACTCGGTCGTGATCCCCGCCGGGCTCGCGGTCCGGCTGGATACCAGTCCCCCGACGCTGCACAGTCTCACCATCAAGGGCGATCTCGTCTTCGGCGACACCTATCTGGACCTCACCACCGGGTGGATCCTGGTGGAGGGCAGCCTGAGCGCCGGCACCGAGGCGAATCCCTGGCCCCACCGCGCCCTCATCACCCTCACCGGCACCCCTGGGGATCCCGATGTGTCCGGATTGGGCAACAAGATGATCGGCGTCTCGGGCCGGATCGACCTCCACGGCCAGGGCCGCGGCGGGTGGACTCGGCTCGATGGGACGGCCCCGCAGGGGGCGACCAGCATCACCCTGGTCCGGAATCCCGGCTGGCGGGTGGGTGACCGGATCGTCGTGGCCTCCAGCGAGTACAGCCAGGATCGGGCGGAGGAGGCGGTGGTGACCGCGGTGAACGGCCGCACCCTGACGCTCGAGTCGGGCCTTCAGCGGGGGCACTTCGGCGAAGTCGTCCCGGTCAACGGGGTGCAGGTGGACGAGCGCGCGGAGGTCGGGCTCCTCAGCCGCAACATCACGATCCGGGGGGACACCGGCTCCACGCCGGGCTACGGCGGCCATGTCATCGTCCTGGCCGGTGCCACCGCCAGGATCGAGGGGGTGGAGCTGTTTCAGATGGGCCAGCGGGGGAGGCTCGCCCGCTACCCGATGCACTGGCACATGGCGGGCGACGTGTCCGGCCAGTACTTCCGCAACAACACCGTCTGGCGGACCTTCAGCCGGTGCGTCACGGTGCACGGCAGCGACAACGCGACGGTGCAGGACAACATCTGCTACGACCACACCGGCCATGGGTACTTCCTTGAGGACGGCGCCGAGACCGGCAACCTCATCGAGGGCAACCTGGGCCTCACCAGCCGGATCCCCGCACCCGCGGACCGGCTGCTCGCCTCCGACGATCGGCCGGCGACCTTCTGGATCACCAACCCCGACAACACGGTGCGGGCCAACGTGGCCGCCGGTTCCAAGGGATTCGGCTTCTGGTGCGCCTTCCCCGACGCGCCGACGGGGCTCTCGGTGGGCGCCCCGGACCGCCCCCGGCGGACTCCGCTCCGGGAGTTCTCCGGCAACGTGGCCCACTCGAACCACTTCGGCGGGCTGCACGTGGACGACGGGCCCCTGATGGACGGCACCACCACGGTGACCAACTACGACCCGGTGGCCGATCCCGCCGACCCGAACTCCGCCCCCGTCCTCGCCGACTTCACCGGCTTCCGGGCCTACAAGCACTACGGGCGCGCCGTCTGGCTCAGGGGCACGTACCTCCGGCTCTCGAACGCCGTCCTGGCCGACAACGCGATCGGGGCGACCTTCGCCGCCTACGAGACCTCGGTGGTGAACAGCACCTTCATCGGGCAGTCGGGGAGCATTGCCGCGCTCCCCTCCGGCACCGCGCTCCGCGGCTTCGAGTTCTATGACGGCCGGGTCTGGGCCGACAACGTCACCTTCATCAACTACACGGCCGCCACCACGGTGCCGGCCAGCGCGCTGGGGTACAACCGGACCAACGCCTTCCCGATCGATCCGCTGAACTACGCTGGCGGCATGACCTTCGTGAACGCGACGCCGGTGTACCTCGAGAACCCGCACGGCGACAAGGACGGCGACAAGTCCGCCGTCTTCCTGGACCAGGACGGCGCCGTCACCGGCACCCCGGGACGCTGGGTCACCGCCAACACTCCGATCCTGCTCTCCCCGGGATGCGCCTATCAGCCGGCGTGGAACGCCCACGTCTGCGACACCCGCTTCGCCAAGCTGTCGGTCAACAGCGCCGCCGGAGAGGCGATCGCCCCGCTCACCATCCAGCGGGACGACGCGGTGTCCCTCGATCTCACGGGCACCGGCAACGGCACCGCCCATGCCGCCCTCTCGGTGCTGCCCGGCCGGGGCTACGGCGTGACCTGGAGCGGCGCCACACCGGCCCAGCCCCGGTTCTACCTCAACAGCGCCGCGCCGGGTGATCAGGTGACCGTCACGCTGCCCTACGCCGCGCCGCCGAGCCAGGTGGTACGCGACTACTGGGCGGGGAACCCGATGACCGCCGCCGCCTCGCTCGCCGAGTTCGCCGCCTCCACCGGCGACCGGTTCTTCTTCGATGCCACCACCGGACGGCTCCACCTCAAGCTGGTCGTCATGGCCGACCGCGACTGGGCCACGCTGTTCGTGAAGCCCTGAGCGCCGGCCCGCCCCAAACGCGCGAGGGGCACCCGTTCGGGTGCCCCTCGTCATTTCTCCGTCCGGCTCGGCTCAGCCGTTCACGCCGAACGCGGGCCGCAGCAGGTCTTCGCCCGCCGGCGGCGGCAGGTCCAGGACCTCCTGCACCGCGGCGAGCAGCTCCGTGGGCAGGAACGGCTTGGAGACGAACGCCGCCCGGCCGGAGGTCTCTCGAGCCAGCCGGGCGTTCTCCGGTTCCCCGGAAACGAACAGCACCGGCAGCTCCGGCCACTGTTCGCGCACCCGGACGGCGAGCGCATCCCCCTGGATGCCCGGCATCTGGACGTCGGTCACCAGCAGGTCCACCGGCACGTGCGTGCGCTGCAGCACCCGCAGCGCGTCCTCGCCGTCCTCCGCCACGATGACCGTGTAGCCGGACCGCTCCAGCACCCGCCGCATCGCGGCGCGCGCGGTGACGTCGTCGTCCACGACGAGCACCTGCACCGGGAAGAAGGTGCAGCGGAAGGCCGCGATGAGTTCGTCGAGCGAACAGTCCATGGGCGGTGCGCGTGTGGGGGTGGGCCGTGAGGAGGGCCCAACTTGGCGTGCGCCCGCGAGCCCGTCAAGCCGCGCGGAGCGCGGCTTGACGGACCATCGGTGTGGACTCTGTTGAGGGCTGTGGAAAGCTGTGGATAAGGCGCTACTGCGCGGCGGGAAATCCCTCGCCGAGGGCGCGCAGGATGGCGTTCAGCGTGTGGGGCCGCGCGTTCTCCGGCGTGGCCTGCCACACACCCATCCGCTGATCGACCCAGGTGCGGATGCTGAGGTAGCGCGGGACCGATCCGGCGTTGTTGAAGACGATGCGGTCGCCCTTGATCTGGTACTTGCCGTCCAGGGCCGCCAGCAGCTCGAGCCCTTCCGTCACCTGGCTGATCATGAGGTCGGCGAGCTGCGCCGTCTCCGCCGTCTCCGAGAGACTCTGCCGTGAGCCCCACGCCCGCATCTCGTCCGCCGGCCACCGCTGGCTGCGCTGGCTGCTGAGGACGCTGTCCTCATAGGCCTGGGACAGCCGCGCGATCCGGGAGCGGTACTGACGGATGGCGTCTCCGCCTGTGGTCCACGCGGCCCGGGACCGAGCCGCGCCGTCCGCCGTGCCGATCCGATCCGGGGCCAGCAGGGCCCGGAACCCGCCCAGCTTGGCCGTGAGCTCCTGCTGTGCCTGCTGCTCCGCCTGGGTCAGGCGGCGCGCCAGTTCACTGGGGGGGACCGCCTTCGCCCCGCCACCGGTGGCCGGAATGTCGGTCCCGACGGAGAGGCCCGCCGTACTCATGTCCATGCTGGGGCGGAAGGCGGGACGGGCGGCGATGATCTCCTCGTCCGGCTTCGCCGAGTCGCTCTTGGGCGGAACCGCGGCGTCGGTGGCCCGGTTGAGCCCCGCCGGCGCACCGAACGCCGCCGTCCGGCTGCCGCCCGGGGCGAGGGTGGCCGCGTCGGGGTTGGAGATGGCCGTGGCGGGCGTCGGGGCGGTGGCCCCGCTCGCCGTGGCGCTTGCGTCAGGCGCCTCCAGTGCGCCGGAGGCAGAAGCGGCGTCGCGGGTCCACGGCTTCCACGCGGCGACCGCCACGCCCAGCACCACGATGAAGGCGCCTGCGCCAACCAGCAGTCCCTTGCGCAGGTTGCCCGCGCCCTGGGACGCCGGCTGTGCCGCGGTTGCCACGGCCGGTTCGGTGAGGATCGCCGGTGCAGGAATGTCGAGATCCAGCGCCGGGGCCGGCCTCGGAGCCTCCACCTTCGCGGCTTCGACCTTTGGCGCCTCGACCTTTGGGGCCTCCACCTGCTTCGGGGCCTCAACCTTCGGCGCGGCGGCCTTCGGCACTTCGACCCTGGGGGCCTCGACCTTCGGCGCCTCGATCTTCTTCGGCGCCTCAACTTTCGGCGCGGGGGCGGCCGCCACTTCAGCCTTGGGCGCCTCAACCTTCTTTGGCGCCTCCACCTTCGGCGCGGGGGTGGCCGCCACTTCTGCCTTGGGCGCCGGCGCCTTCGGCGGCTCGGCCGCCGGGGCGCTGGCGGCCGCCGGCCGCGGGGCCGCGGGCTTCGGCGGATCGAAGAGCAGGTCGAGATCCTCGGGGACGGTACGATGGCCCGACGAGTTCCGGACCGGCGATTCGATCCCGTCATCCATGACGAGGAACTGGAGCTCGGTGCCCTGTGGCGCCACGGGGGCCGGCTTGGTGGCGGGCTTCACGGCCGTGGCCACCGGGGGCTTCTGCGCCTGCATCACCGTGGCGTGATGCCGGGTGCCAGGCTGGGTGTCGCCCACGTCGATGAAGGGGATCTCCTTGCTCTTGCGCGGCGGCCCGGCCGGGGCCGGCGCCTGGGCAACGGCTTTCGGTGCGGGCGCCTCCGCCACCAACTGCGGACGCATGACGGTCTGCTGGGCGGCGGGCCGGGCGGCCTCTACGCGATCGGGCGCACGCGAGCCCGGGTCGGCCGGACGGGGGGCCGGGGGCGGACTCGAGACGCCGCGTACCGGCGCCGCCGGCGTCAGCGCCGGGGGAGGGACAGTCGCCACGTCGCCATTGCCCAGCCACCCGATGACGCTCCGGTAGTGGGGGTGGCTCTTCACATCCAGCCAGCGATTGGCGCGGGTATGAAAGATCTCGTCCTCGGGCGCGACCTGTCCGTTGCGGACCGCCGCGTGGAATTCCTCGAGGGAGTTATAGACCGCTTCCGTCCCTGTAGCCGACCGGATCCGATACATGGCATCCGCCTCCACACCGTAGGCTTGCCGTGGCTGTTCCAGAACGCTGTACATTAGAGCAACACTCGGGCCTATTGTATAACTCTTTGTTCATAAACACTTTAGGAGTTTTGACTGTGGTGACACTGACAGGGTCTAATGCAGCATTCTGCGGGTGCTGCCGGGCTCTTCATTCCTCCCATCCCCTGTCCCGGACCACGGGTGGAAGTAGCTTCAGCCCATGGCTGAACTCCTGCTCAATCCACACCGGGTCCCGAGCTACCGCGCCGCCGCACCCCTCCCGGGGCCCCGATCCTTCCACACCCGGCTCCCCGGCTATGCCCCGACCCCGCTCCGGTCGCTCGCGCCGCTCGGCGCCCGGCTGGGCATCGCGGACCTTTGGGTCAAGGACGAGTCCTCCCGGCTCGGGCTGCCCGCCTACAAGGTGCTCGGCGCCTCCTGGGCCACCTACCGCGCCATCAGCGTCCGACTGGGTTCGCCCCCTGAGCCCTGGGCCGACCTGGAGCAGCTGCGCCACAACCTCAGCGGTCTGACCCCACTGCGACTGGTCACCGCCACCGACGGCAACCACGGCCGCGGCGTCGCGCGGGTGGCGCGCTGGCTCGGCTGGCCGGCAGAGGTGTACCTGCCGCGGGGATCGGCGCCGGCGCGCCTCGAGGGAATCCGCTCCGAAGGGGCGCTCGTGATCGAGGTGGACGGGACCTATGACGAAACCGTGGCGCGGGCCGCGGAGGCCGGTGACGCAACGGACGCGCTCCTGATCCAGGACCATGGATGGCCCGGCTATGAGGAGATACCGGAGTGGGTCGCCGAGGGGTACGAGACGATTTTCGCCGAGGTGGACGAGGAGCTGTCCCGCCTGGGGCTGGCGGGACCGGCGGTGGTGCTGGTGCAGATCGGGGTGGGGACGCTGGCCAGCGCGGTGGTCCGGCATTATCGCCGGCCGGAGCTCGCCGCGCCGCCCATCCTGATCGGCGTGGAGCCGACGGGCGCCGCCTGCGCCCTCCGCTCCATCGCCGCCGGCCAGCCGGTCATGCTCGCCGTGGGGGCGGACGCATCCATCATGGCGGGACTCAACTGCGGGACTCCCTCGTCGGCCGCCTGGCCCGCAATGCGGGACGGCATCGATGCGTTCATCGCCGTGGACGATGCGCTGGCCATGCGCGCGATGCAGGAGCTGGCGGAGGCGGGAGTGACGGCGGGGGAGTCGGGTGCCGCAGGGCTGGCTGGGCTGCTGGAACTGCTGCGGCCGGAGCACCGGGACGCACGCGCCCGGCTGGGGATGGGCGGTGCCAGCCGGGTCCTGCTGCTCAACACCGAGGGGGCCACCGACCCGGACGCCTGGGCCCGGGTGGTGGGGCGGCCGCCCGGCTGACGGGTGGCGACGGCGCCGCCCGGGCCCGCCGCGGCTCAGTGCCCCGCGATGGCGCCTACCTGGCCGCCGCCGCGAACCGCCGGACGATCGCTCCCGCCGGCTCGATCCGATCGATCGTCGCCACGCTCTTCCCCGCCTGCCAGTAGTCCTTCTCCCCGGTCTCGTCCAGCGAGGCGCGCTTGAGCTGCCACAGCGAGCGGAGGGCATAGATGGTGCGCATCAGGTGCTTGGTGCGCCGGTGGCGGAGCATCCAGCGGGCGGCTGGACCGGCGCGGAGCCCGATGCGCTCGATGTACGGCGTGCGGATGACCGCCACGGGGACCCCGGTGATGCGCTCGCTCAGGACGATGTCGTCCTCGCCGGCCGCGAGGATGGCCCGCTTGTAGGCCTCGCTGCTCCGGCACTCCGTGGTGGCGATGAACCGGGTGCCGAGCTGGGCGCCGGCGTAGCCCAGCCGGAGCGCGTCGAGGAAACCCCGCTCATCCCCGATGCCGCCGGCGCAGACCACCGGCACGCCGAGTCCGCCCAGCTCCTCGATCAGCAGCTCCGCGCTCTTCGGGCCGGCATGTCCCCCCGCCCGGCGATTCACCGCGATCAGTCCCTGTACCCCACCGGCCAGCCCCTTCTCGGCCCACTTCCGCTCGGTCACGTCGTGGTAGACCACCCCACCCACCGCGCCGACGCGGTCCACCACCCAGCGCGGGTTGCCCAGGGAGGTGACGAAGAACCGCACCCCCTCCTCGAGGGCGATGTCGATCCAGCGGGTCATCCGCTCGTGGTAGTTCCGGGAGGACTGCTCGATCAGCGCGTTCATGCCGATCGGCTTCGGGGTGAGGCGGCGGATGAGCCGCAGCCCCTCGCGGAAATCGTGGCCATGCACGTAGGTCAGCGAGATCGGCTGGACGATGCCGATGCCGCCGGCGTCCGACACCGCGGCGACCAGCTCCGGGTTGCTGCAGGGGTACATCGCGCCGCAGATGAGCGGCACCTCGATCTTCGCGTGGCGCGCGAGGGGGGTGTCCAGGAGGTTGGGGCTCACGTGGGGGACAGCTTCCAGCGGACGGTGGCCCGCGCGACGACTTCACCGGCGGGGTCGCTGATGTCGGCGGTCACGACGTATTCGGTATCCTCGGTCACGACCGGGACGGATACCCGGGATTCGGCGGCCAGCCGTCCCCGCGCCTTCTTGAAGTATTCGATCGACAGCTGGGTGACGATCCCGCGGACCCCCGCGGGAAGCCCAACGAGCATGGCCAGGCCGCTGGTCACCTCCGCCAGATTCACCAGGGCGACGGCGTGCACCGAGCGGAGGTGATTGCGCACCGACCGGCGGTCCCGGAGTTCCACCCGGGCAAATCCGGGCTCGAGAACCCGCACGTGGGCGCCGATGGAACCGGTGTAGGGGACCATGAGCCCCAGCAGCCGGCTGAAGAGCCAGGTGCCGCCGGGGAGCGGGGCGAGTCGGGCCCACATGCGGGCGATCCGGGCGCCCGGTGCATCGAGTGTGGCTGGCATCCCGGAATATCGATGGTGTGAAACTCCCCGTCCACGGCCACCCGTACGGCAGAGACTTCCTGAGGAGACCCTCATGTCCCTGCCGATCCTGTCCCTCCTGGGCGCGCTCAGCCTCGCCCCCGAGCCGCTGCTGCTGGTTCTCAACAAGGCCGAACACACGATGGTCCTGGTGGACCCGGTGACCCTCGCGATCGTCGGCCGGGTGGCCACCGGGCATGGGCCGCACGAGGTCGCGGTCTCCGCGGATGGGCGCACCGCCTACGTGACCAACTACGGGGCCCAAGTCCCGGGCGCCTCCATCTCGGTCGTGGATCTCGGCTCGATGGCGGCCCGCGAGCTGCCGCTGGACTCCCTCCGCCGCCCGCATGGCATCGTGGTCAGTGGAGGGCGCGTCTATTTCACCGCTGAAGTGAACCAGTTCGTGGGCCGGCTGGACCCGGCGGCCACCGGCGTGGATTGGGGCGCGCGGACCGCGCAAATCGCCACCCACATGGTGGTGGCCACTCCCGACGGCCGGAGTCTCTACACCGCCAACATCGGGTCGCACACCATCTCGCGCATCGACCTGGCGAGCGGCGCGGTCACCACGATCGCGGTCGGTCCCCAGCCGGAGGGGATCGCCGTCGCGCCGGACGGCCGCGAAGTCTGGGTGGGCCACAACGGAGATGGGGGCGTCTCGGTGGTGGATGCGGCGAGCGGGACGGTCTCCGCCACCCTCAAGGCGGGCACCATGCCGATCCGGCTGGTCTTCACTCCGGACGGTCGCCGGGTCCTCGCCTCCGACGCCCGGGGCGGGGAAGTCGTGGTGCTGGATCGGGCCACCCGCGCGGTCGTGGGTCGGATCCCCACCTCGGGGGTGCCGGTCGGCATTCTCACCAGTCCCGACGGCCGCCGGGCGTTCGTCTCGCTCACTCAGGCCAACCGGGTCGCGGTCATCGACCTCGAGCGGCTCGCGGTGGTGGCCGAAATCGAAACCGGGCTCGGCCCCGACGGCCTGGCCTGGGTGGACCGGCGCTAGCTAGCGTGCGCGGAGCCGGGCAATCCGGGCGCTGATCCGGCCGGGGGAGGCGCCGTAGGCAAGCCAGACATCCCCGGAGGCCGGGTCCACCGCCAGGTGACGCACCAGCGCGCCGGCGCTGGGCAGGCGGTAGGCGGTGAAGGCCAGGGTGCGCGGATCGAAGCGAAAGACCAGGTCCGCCCCCGCGGTCCCGATCCACAGCACCTCACGGCGGTGGTCCACCCGCACCACGTACGGCAGGACATCCCGCACCGGAAACGGAAGCTCGGTGAACCGCCGGCTCGACGGATCAAACCGCACCAGCAGGTTGGCGCTGTAGGCGGGAATCCAGAGGGTGCCGTTGCCGTCGATGTCGAACCGGCGCGGCCCGCTCATCGGGGTGGGCAGGTCGTAGGTCTCGAACCGCCGGGTGGCGCGCTGAAACGAGAAGATCCGGTTGCCCTGCAGTTCGCCCCCCCAGAGCGTCCCGTCGGGCGCGGCGCGGATCTCGTAGGGGATTGGCCCGCCGGGGGTGCGGGCCAGGGCCGGCTGCGGCGGCACCGGGAAGGTCTCCACCCGGCCGCTGGCCGGGTCCACCACCCCGATCTGCTCCGGGTCCCTGGTGAAGTGCCCGTTGAACCAGGCGCCGCCGTCGGCGTCCAGCGCCACGCTATGGGGGTACATCCCCATCGGCCAGGTGCTCCAGCGCCCGGAGGCCGGGGCGTAGCGGGCCATCAGGCCGGCGTTACCTAACAACACCCACCACTGCCCCTGCCGGTCCACCTCCACCGCCCGCGGACCGCTCCGGGGCACTGGCAGCTCGACGCGGCTCATCTGGCCGGTCCGCGGGTCGAGCCGGTACATGACGTGGCTGAACATCCCGGTGATCAGGACCTGGCCGGCCGAGTCCACCGCCACGTCGTGCGGCAGGTCCGTCGCCACTGGCATCTCGTACTCGGTGATCTCGGCCTGGCCCAGCGGGAGCGTGAGCGGCGCCGGCCGCCGGCCCGCCAGGTGCTGCACCAGCCACGCGGCGGTCGAGTCGGGGTCGCGGCCCGCCGAGATGATCGGGAATCCGGTGGTGGCCCCGGCGTAGCCGAGCATCTTGGTCACCGAGGCGGCCCACTCCTCCCGGGTCCGTTCCCGGCCACCGGGGATGGTGACCAGGGTGTCGAACTGGTGGCAGTTGGTGCAATCGATGATGAACTGCCGCTTGGTCACCCCGTCCGGCAGCAGCGCCAGCCACGCCGAACTGGGCGGCGCCGCTGATTGCGCGCGGAGAGAAACGGCACCCAGGAGCACCAAGCCACCGAGGATCACCGGCACCGGCATGGGGAGGAGGGCCAGTCGGCCGTGGCGCATGATAGGAATGCCTGAGGGGAGGGATGGCCCTGCTACGGAGCGGGCGCGCCGCCGGTTTCCGGGCCGTCCGCTCCAGCCTGAAACCGTCGGTCGGGGATTGCCGTCTTGACGAAACGACTACGGGCGTAATATTACGACTGTAGTTGACGGGCGACCCGCCCACCCATTCCAGGTGCATGCTCCTATGCCCGAGGTGCTCTTGTCCGACATCCATCAGCTCACCGAGCTGCAGATCGCGATCCTCCGCGTGCTCTGGGACCGGGGTCAGGCCACCGTGGCCGAGATCTGCGAGGGGCTCAAGCCGGAGCGGGGGCTCGCCCTGACCACGGTGGCCACGCTCCTCTCCCGGCTGGAGAAGCGCGGGGTCGTGAGCCACGAGACCCGCGCCCGCCAGTTCGTCTACCAGGCGCTGGTCACCGAGGCGGACGTGCGCCACTCGATGGTGCGTGAGCTGACCGAACAGCTGTTTGATGGCAACGTCACCGCCCTCCTGACCCATCTCCTGAGCGAGCGCGAGATCAGCGCCGGGGACCTGGAACGGGTGAAGGCGATGCTGGAAGCGGCCCGCAGTGATAAGGAGAAGCCCCCCCATGCCCGCTGAACTCGAGGTCCTCGCCGGCAGCTGGCTGCTGACCTACGCGCTCCACAGCACCCTGCTGCTGGGTCTGGCCTGGCTGCTCACCCGGCGCCTGGTGGAATCGCCGGCGCGGCGGGAGCAGCTCTGGAAGGCGGCGCTGGTGGGTGGGCTGGTGACCGCCACGCTGCAGACCGCGCTCCCCTTCGAGCCGGTCAGTGGCGTCATGTCGCTGGCCCGTCGGGCCGGCGTGGCGTCGGTGCCGGGTGAGCCGGCGCCCGGGATCCCGGTCCAGGCCTGGACCTGCATCCGTCCCGACGCGAGCCCGGGGCGGGCGGCCTCCGCCGGGCGGCCCGCCCTGGCGCGGTAACCCGCGCCCGCGGTCGTGTCGCCGGG
>CAZPER010000033.1:0-39682 GCA_964585655.1 uncultured Gemmatimonadaceae bacterium
GGCAAGGACGCCGGCTGGCGAAACCTCGGCTCCCCCGTGCTGATGGACCTGCCCGCGGTCCGGTTCCTGGTCCTGCAGCAGGACCAGCCGATCCCCGGCTTCCACAAGCTCCTGGGTCCGATCACGTCGACCTTCGGCACCCCGGCCGTGCTCTATGAGCGGGACACCGTGCCGGCGTACGCGCGCGTGGTTGCGGCCGCAGTCAAGGTGCCTGAGGGCCAGGTGGTTCCGACCGTCACCAACCCGCGGTTTCCGGTCGACCGGGTGGTCCTCTATGCCGACACCGCGTCCGTGAATCCCGCCCCGCTGCCGGATTCCCTGCCGGAGTCCGCCGTGACAGCGAGGGTCTCCGAGTGGCGGCCGGGCGTGATGCGCGTCGCCCTTGAGGGCACCAGTCCCGCGCAATCGTACCTGGTCGTCTCGGAAAACTGGTATCCCGACTGGAAGGCGGAGGTGGATGGGCAGCCGGCCCTGGTCCTGCGAGGCGATCACAGCCTGCTCAGCGTCGTGCTTCCTGCCGGCGCCCGCGAGGTGAGCCTCCGGTTCGAGTCCCCCAGCTACGCCACGGGGAAGGTGGTGTCGCTGCTGGGGCTGCTGGCGGCCGCGGCGCTCACCCTGTCGCCCCTGGTCCTGGCCCGGAGGTCGGCGGGTGCTTGAGCGGATCCTGGTCATTGTACCGACCTACAACGAGGCGAAGAACCTGCCCCAGATCGTGCCGGAGATTCTCAAGCAGGATCCCCGGCTCGAAGTGCTGGTGGTGGATGACAACTCGCCCGATGGCACCGGGGACCTGGCCGACCGGATGGCCCAGACCAAGACCCGCGTGCACGTGCTGCACCGGCAGGCCAAGGAGGGGCTGGGACGCGCCTACCTGGCGGGCTTTCACTGGGGGCTGGAGCAGGGGTATCAGGCGATGTTCGAGATGGATGCCGATTTCTCCCACGATCCCGCCTTCCTGCCGCGGTTCCTCGTCGCCATCGAGGACGCCGACCTGGTGCTGGGCTCGCGGTACGCCACGGGGGTCAATGTCATCAACTGGCCCATCTCCCGGCTGCTCCTGTCCTTGGGCGCGAACCTCTACGCCCGGTGGATCACCGGACTGCCGCTCAGCGACTCGACCGGCGGGTTCAAGTGCTTCCGCCGAGAGGTGCTGGCCGCCATCGACTTTTCCAAGGTCAAGTCGAACGGCTACGCTTTCCAGATTGAAATGAGCTTCCGGGCATGGAAGAAGGGTTTCCGGTTGAAGGAGATCCCCATCATCTTCCATGACCGGGTCGAGGGGCAGAGCAAGATGAGTAAGCGAATCGTACGGGAAGCCATCTGGATGGTGTGGTGGCTCCGGCTTCAGGGCCTTCTGGGCAGGATCTGAGCGCATGGACGGTACCGTCTTCCACAAGATGTCCGGGTCGGGCAACGACTTCGTCATGCTCGACGGCCGGCACACCAACCCGGAGCCACTGACCGCAGTCCGGGTCCGGGAGTTGTGCGACCGCCGCCTCGGCATCGGGGCGGATGGGCTGGTCCTCCTGACCCCGGTCGGGGACGCCCAGGTCCGGATGGACTTCTGGAACTGCGACGGCTCCCGGGCGGACATGTGCGGCAACGCCGCCCTGTGCAGTACCCGGCTGGCCGCCTACCTCGAAATGGCACCTCCCGCGGGGATGCGCCTCGTCACCAGGGCGGGGACGTTCCCGACGCGGCTGCGGGAGGGGCCCGGGGAATGGGCCGAACTCAACCTGCCGGATTTCGGCCTTCCGGCGCCACCGGTTGGCCTCGAACCGGGTCCGGGAGAAGCCCCGGGGAGCCTCGCCACGGTCGGGGTCCCGCACCTGGTCGTGGAGGTAGCGGACCTGGAGCGTCCGGACCTCATGGACCGCGGCCGGGTCCTCCGGTCCCATTCACTGCTGGGTCCCGCCGGCGCCAACGTGAACTTCGTGGCTCCGGCTCGTGCCGGAAGCCGGTGGTGCGTCCGGACCTTCGAACGGGGAGTGGAGGCCGAGACGCTGGCCTGCGGCACCGGCGCTGTGGCAGTGGCGGCCGCCCTGATCCAGGCAGGGAAGGCGAAGTCTCCGGTCGAGATCGTCACCAGGAGCGGTCGGCCTCTCAGCATCACGGCGACAGTGTCGGGCGGAATGGCGCGGTCGGTATGGCTTGCCGGGGAGGGTCGCCTGATTTTCACCGGGGTGTTGTAGCGGTTCCTGCCTCGTCTTCAAGGTGTTATCCCAGAATCAGTTGCAGGCATGGAGTTGGTGGGGGCAGGAGTTATCCCCAGTTGTCCACTGGCGTACTTAACATAATACATATTATACGACCCAACTCACGGCCCAAGAAAGAAGGGGCGACCCGGAGGATCACCCCTAGGCCAGCCCCATCCGCATCCCATCGTGCCCGCGTGAGCGGACTCTCGAGCCCCCCGCCGGCCTGCCGGAGCCCTACAGCTGCCCGCCCGTCAGCTCGGCCAGCCGGATCTCTGCCTCCGTGCGGCTCGGGGTATCCGGGTAGTCCTTGATGATCCGGCGGTACGCCGCCACGGCCTTCTCGCGGTCGCCGGCGAGGCTGTAGGCTCGCCCGGCATCCAGCAGCAGCTCGGTGCGCAGGTAGTCCACCTCCGCGACCTCAACCCCGGCGACGTAGGCCTGGGCGGCATCCGCCGGGCGCTTGGCGTTCTCGAGCGCTCGCCCGAGGAGCCCCTGCGCCGGGGCGCGGAACTCGGCCGCTGGGCCCGCCTTCAGGAAGTCCTGCAGGCTCACCGCCGCGAGCTCATACTGGCCGTTTACCAGCCGCACCTGGTTGAGCATGATGACCGCTTCCTGCCCCGCCCGGGTGCCCCCGTAGGTGGTGATCACCTTCTGCATCTCGCTCGCGGCCAGCGGGAGATTGCCCGACTCGGCCATGGCCCGGGCCTGCTCCAGCGCCCGGCTGGCGAACTCCTCCTTCCGGCGGCCGGCCAGCACGAGGAACCAGGCGACGATCACCACCAGGACCGCGGCGGCCCCCAGGGCGATGTAGCGATTGGTCGGGACGGCGAACCAGCCGGCCGCCGACTGGCGGGCGGCCGGCGTGACGGGAGCGGTCTTGATCGGGGCTTCGGCGGTGGCGGCCATCGTGTGTCCGTGCGCGGTTCGGAGCGGAGGCGCCCCGGTGTGGCGCGCCCAGAATGAGGTGCCCCCGAGACGATTCGAACGTCCGACCAACGGTTTAGGAAACCGCTGCTCTATCCAGCTGAGCTACGGGGGCAAAGCCTGTGATAATACAAGGTTTGGCGCTGGTTCGTCAACGAGGCCTCAGAGCCCGTGCACGATGTGCGAGGGAGCACCCTTGAGCCGGCTCACCCCCTGGAGGGCGCCGATCGCGAGCAGGAATGACCAGCCCACAACCTCCCCGCCCAGCTCCCGCACCAATGCCCCGGCCGCCTCGGCCGTCCCGCCGGTGGCCAGGACGTCGTCCACCACCAGCACCCGGCTGCCCGGAGGACAGGCGTCCTGATGCGCCTCCAGGGAGTCGGTGCCGTACTCCAGGGCGTATTCGTGGCGGATCGTCTTCCAGGGCAGCTTCCCAGGCTTTCTGAGGGGAATGAACCCCGCCCCCAGGGTCACCGCGACCGGGGCGGCCAGAATGAACCCCCGGGCCTCGATCCCGACAACGTGGGTCACGCCCAAGGTGCGAAACGGCTCGGCCAGGGCTTCGCGGACCTGCCGGAAGAGCGGTCCGTCCTGAAGCACGGGGGTGATGTCCTGAAAAACAATTCCCGGCTTGGGATAGTCCGGAATCGCCCGCAGAGTCTGCCGCAGTTGCTCGGTCAGCGGAGGCATGAGTCTGGTCCGTGATTTCGGTTGGAGTGAGTTCGCTATCTATCTGATCTCAAATGACTTAAAGCCGCCTGGTTCGTCCGAAATCTGGGTCTCTTCCACCCCTGCCACCTCGGCGTGCCTTGGCCCGCGTTGGAGGGCGGCCCGGAGCCCGTCGAGGCGGGCACTCTCCCCCTCGGCCACGACCTCCACCTGCCCGTTCGAGAGGTTTCTGGTCCAGCCACGCAGGCCCAGTCCCGTCGCCTCACGGAGCACGAAGTACCGGAACCCGACCCCCTGTACCTGGCCAGAGACCAGCCAGCGCCGGGTCACGCCCCCCTGCCCTCCCGGCGGCTCTTCAGCCATTCGAAGAGAATGGGCAGGACCGACAGGACGATGATCGCGAGGATCACGAGGGTGAAGTTCTCGCGCACCGCCGGGATGTTCCCGAACAGGTAGCCGCCAAAGACGAACAGCCCGACCCAGAGCACCGCCCCAACGACGTTGAACATCAGGAACCGGCCGTACTCCATCGTGCCCACCCCGGCCACGAAGGGGGCAAAGGTGCGGACGATCGGGACGAAGCGGGCCATGATGATCGTCTTGCCGCCATGCTTCTCGTAGAACGCCTCGGTCTTCCGGAGGTGGTTCTGGTTGAGGAGGCGGAACCGGCCCGAGAAGGCGGCCGGCCCAATCCGCTTCCCGATCCAGTAGTTCACCGTATCCCCCAGGATCGCCGCCACGGTGAGGAGCCCGAACAGGATCCACGGGTCCATCGCGCCGAGCGCGGCAAAGGTCCCCGCAGCGAACAGGAGGGAGTCTCCCGGAAGGAAGGGAGTGACCACCAATCCGGTCTCGCAGAAGACGATCAGGAAGAGGATCGCGTAGGTCCAGGTGCCGTAGGCCGCGATCAGCTCGCTCAGGTGCTTGTCGAGGTGCAGGAACAGGTCGATGAAGTTCTTGAGCAGTTCCATGGGCTCTCCGGTCAGCCGGCGTCGCCAGCGAAGCCGAACTGGCCGATCAGGGGGACGAAACGGACGTCGCTCACCGTCTGGCAACTCACGTGCCCGTCGGGGCCCTTGGTGCAGACCGCGAGCACCTGCTGGTCCCGGTCCCCGAGCGGGACGATCAGGCGGCCGCCCGGAGCCAGCTGCTCCACCAGCGGTTGCGGCACCTCGGGGGAGGCCGCTGAGACAATGATGGCGTCGTAGGGTGCGTAGGGGCGCCACCCCAGGGTCCCGTCGCCGAGCATGATCGAGGTGTTGCGGGTACCCAGCAGGGCGAGCGCGTCCCGGGCCCGTTGCGCGAGGGCCGGGAGGCGTTCGATGCTGAAGACCTGGTCGGCGCAGAGGGAAAGGAGCGCCGTCTGGTAGCCGGAGCCGGTGCCTACTTCCAGGACCCGCTCCCGGCCGGTCAGTCGCGCCAGCTCCAGCGACCGCGCCTGTACCCAGGGCTGGGAAATGGTCTGGCCGCCCCCGATGGGAAGGGCGGAGTCCTCATATGCCCGGTGGCGGACGGCTTCCGGCACGAAGATGTGCCGCGGGACCTGGGAAATGGCCCGCAGCACGGCCAGGTCCTTGATTCCCTTGGCCGAGAGCTCCCCGACCAGCTGGGAGCGGTAGCCGCCGAAGCCATCCCGCTCGCCTACCCCTCCAACGACCATCCGCGCACCGTCTCGAGGAGGTTGTAGTTGGTAAGGTCCATGTGCAGCGGCGTGATCGAGATGTACCCCTCGGCGACGGCGAAGTGGTCGGTCTCGGCCCCCCCCGTCCAGTGAATCGACCCGCCCCCGATCCAGTAAATCTCCCGGCCCCAGGGGTCCTTCATCCGGGTGAGGGACTCGCTGAAGTAGCGGCTCCCGAGGCTGGTGACCTTGATCCCCTTCACCGCCGCCGCGCCGCACGGAGGCAGGTTCACATTCAGCAGGGTTTCGGGAGGGAAATCCCCGACCCGGACGATGCGCTGCACCAGCCTGGTGAGCATGTCACGGTAGCTGTGGAGCGTCTCGAGGTCGCTGGCCGGGCCGGCGAAGGAGATGGCCACGCTCGGGACGCCCAGGGTGACGCCCTCCATCGCGGCGGCCACCGTGCCGCTGTACAGCACATCCTCGCCCATGTTCGGGCCGTGATTGACCCCGGAGAACACGAACGACGGCCGGTCGGGCATCAGGGTGCCCAGCGCCAGCAGGACGCAGTCGGTCGGGGTGCCGTCCACCTGGAAGGACCCGTCGGGGCGCCGCGCCGGCCGGAGCGGCCGGTGCATCGTCAGGCTGTGGGAGGTGCCGCTCTGCTCCCGGTCCGGGGCGATCACCGTCACCCGGCCGACCGTCTGGCAGACCTCCGCCAGCAGGGCCAGGCCAGGAGCCAGGATCCCATCGTCATTGGAAACCAGAATGTGCATGAGGGTAACAAGATAGCGGGGAGCCCCGGCTATTCCTCCAGCGGCTCGCGCCGGGGGGGCGGGATCTTCCCGTCCAGGATGTCCCCGATCTCCTCCACCGCCTCGCGGAGTTCCCGCAGGGTCTCCCGCTCCATCGCGGCGCGGGCGGAGCCGCGCAGTTCCCCGGTGCGGCGGTAGTGTTCGATCCGCTGGCGGGCCCCCTCGATCGTGTACTTCTCGGTGTACAGGAGGTGCTTGACGAGCATGATCAGCTCGACCTCGCGGCTCTTGTACACCCGGTTGCCGGAGCGGTTCTTGGCCGGATTGAGGAACCGGAACTGGCTCTCCCAGTACCGCAGCACGTGCGGCTTCAGGTCGGTGAGGGCACAGACCTCCCCGATGCTGAAGAACTCCTGGACCGGACGCGCCATGGTCACCGCCACTGCTCCGACTTGAGGGTGCGCTCCATCAGGTCCCCGACCGCCTGCCGCGCGGGCTTGCCGTCGAACAGGATCTCCGCCACCTGGGCGCAGATCGGGAGTTCCACGCCATGCCGCGCCGCCAGCGCCAGGGCGCCACGCGCGGTGGTGGCCCCCTCGGCGATGCTCCGGTGGGCGGCGCTGTACTGCGCCAGCGTCTGCCCATGGGCCAGCGCCACCCCGAGCGCGCGGTTCCGGCTCAGCGCCCCGGTGGTCGTGAGGATGAGATCTCCCATCCCCGCAAGGCCCGCGAAGGTCAGCGGGTCGGCGCCCATGGCCACCCCCAGCCGCGTCATCTCGGCCAGGCCCCGCGTGATCAGGGCGGCGCGGGGGTTGTTGCCCAGGCCCAGCCCGTCGAGGATCCCCGCGGCGATCGCGATCACGTTCTTGAGCGCGCCCGCCAGCTCCACGCCGGTCACGTCCGCATGGGTGTAGACCCGGAAGCGCGACGTGGCGAAGAGTTCCTGGGCGGCCCGGGCGGCGCTCTCCTCCTCCGCCGCCGCAACGACCGCCGTCGGCTGGCCCTGGTACACCTCGAGCGCGAAGCTGGGGCCGGAGAGCGCGCAGACCGGGTGGCCCGGGAGGGCCGACCGCAGCACCTCGGACATGAGCGCGAGGCTCTCCGGCTCGATGCCCTTGGTGGCGCTGACGACGATGGCCCCGGCCGCCAGGGCCGGGCGCGCCGCGGCCACCACCCGCCGGAGCACGTGGCTCGGGGCGACCGTCACCAGCAGCTCCGCCCCCCGCGTGGCCACCACCGGATCGGTCTCCGCCCGCAGCGCCGGGGCCAGGCCGCAGCCCGGAAGGAAGACCGGGTTCTCATGCTGGCCGTTGATGGCCGCGGCGACGTCGGTCTCATAGGCCCAGATGCGGACCTCGTGGCCCTTTCGGGCGAGGAGGTCGGCGAGCGTCGTGCCCCAGCTTCCGGCGCCCAGCACCGTGACCCGGGTCAATGGGCCGCCGGGGCCGACGGGGGCGCGGCGGCGCGCTTCCCGAAGCGATTCTCGGTGCCGCTCAGCAGGCGCTGGATGTTGGCCCGGTGCTTCCAGACGATGAACGCGGCGATCAGGACGTCGAACACCAGATCGGGCAGGGTTCGCCGCGCCGGGTAGAGCAGGAAGTCGGCCGCCGGAAAGGCCACGGCGCTCGCGATCGAGCCGACCGAGACATACCCGGTCAGCCGCACCAGCACCGCCCAGACCAGCGCCGCGACCCCCACCGCGCCCGGCGCCAGCCCGAGGAGCATGCCGGCCGCAGTGGCGACGCCCTTCCCCCCCTTGAAGCCGACGAAGGGCGACAGGGTGTGACCCACCATCGCGGCGACGCCGCACAGCGTCGGGAAGTGGGGCACCGCCGGCACCTGGGGTGCGAACAGGAGCACGGGCACTGCGCCCTTCAGCACGTCGAACAGTCCCACCGGTACCGCAAAGCGCCAGCCCATGATCCGGTAGAGGTTGGTGGCGCCCAGATTCCGGCTGCCGTGCTCGCGCAGGTCGATGCCCCGGAACCACCGGCCGGCGAGATAGCTCGTCGGAATGGATCCCAGCAGGTAGGAGGCGACCAGCCAGAGCAGGGGTTCGATCATGGCACCCTAAGTAGTAGTGGCGATCGCGCCGGCCACGGTGCCCTGGTGGTTCAGGCCCCCCGTACCCTGCGCCCGTCATCCCGGCGATCATGCTTGCTGGCCCCGCGCCCGCTGAACCTGATCCGGAGCGGCGCGCCGGTGAAGCCGAAGGCGGCGCGGAAGCCATGATGCAGGTACCGCTGGTACGCCTCGGGGACGTCATCCGGGCGGTTGCAGACGATCGCGATCGTCGGCGGCCGCTCCCCGATCTGTGAGGCGTACAGCAGCTTCACTTCCTCGCCGGGTGCCTGGGGCGGCGCATTGCGTTGCAGCAGCTCCTGCAACACCCGGTTGACCTCCGCCGTCGCCACCCGGTGTTCCCGCGCCGCCGCCACCTCGAGAATCAGGTCCGGCAGCTTGCTGACCCGCTGCCCCGACAGCGCCGAGATATAGAGAAACGGCACGTAGCGGAGGAAGGGGGCCTTCTCCTCCAGCAGGTCCTGGCCCCGCTTGGCTGTGTTAGGGTCCTTCTCCGGGACCAGGTCCCACTTGTTCACCGCGATGATCAGTCCGGCGCCGTGATCCCACGCCTCGGTGGCGATGCGCAGCTCCTGCGCGTGCAGGCCATCCTCCGCATCCACCACCAGCACACAGACATCCGCCCGCTCGATGGCGCGGTGGGTACGGAGCGTGGAGTAGAACTCGATGTCATCTTCTACTTTAGCTCTGCGCCGTAAGCCCGCAGTATCAATGAAGTTAAGCGTCTTGCCATGATACCGCAATGGGGTGTCGATCGCGTCCCGGGTCGTGCCCGGCTCCGGGGAGACGACCAGCCGCTGCTCCCCGAGTATCCGATTGATGAGGGAAGACTTGCCGGCGTTCGGGCGCCCGACCACCGCGACCTGCACCGCATCGGCATCCTCCCCCTCCCCCTTCGGCGGCATGGCGGCGACCATGGCGTCGAGCAGGTCACCGCTGGCCTTTCCCACGGCGGCGGAGAGCGGGTGCGGCTCTCCGAGGCCGAGTTCGTAGAAGCCGAACTGGGCCGTGGTGTTGGGGAGGTCGTCCAGCTTGTTCACCGCCAGCAGCACCGGCCGGCGGACGCGGCGCAGCTGGCTGGCGATCTCCCGGTCCACCGGGTTGAGCCCCTCCTTGCCATCCACGACAAAGACGATGAGGTCCGCCTCCTCCACGGCCAGCTCGACCTGCTCCCGTACCGCGATATCCATCGAGTCGGACGAGCCGGGCATGAGACCGCCGGTGTCCACCAGCCAGAAGTGCCGGCCCCCCCATTCTCCGTCACCGAAGTGGCGGTCCCGGGTGGTGCCGGGGCGGTCGGAGACGATCGCGTCCCGGCCGCCGAGCAGGCGATTGAAAAGGGTCGACTTGCCGACGTTGGGTCGGCCGACGATGGCAACAGTTGGTTTGCTCACGGGACCAGCGGGGTGTCGAGGGCGTCGGTGAAACAGTAGGAGGGGCGGACGGGCACGCGGGTGCCGGCCGCCAGGTCGGCAAGGGACAAGTCATCCACGAAGATCTGATCGTCGTTGAGCGCTTCCGCCGGGATCAGGGCCAGATCGAGGTCGGGCCGGCTCGCGAGGGCCTCCCGGAACGCCCGCCCGGGCAGCAGGCCGGCGCAGGTGACGGTGGCGCCGAATAGCGAATTGGCGATGGGGAGCAGGTCGAAGCGGGCGCCGGTGGCCTGGGTAAGCGGCGCCAGGACCTGGGGCATGAGTGGGGCCATGGAGGCGCCGGTGAGCACGCCGATGCGCCGCCCGCGCCAGTCCGCCAGCCCGTCGGCCTCCGCCACGATCCGCTGCTGCAGGAAACGGACGGAGCCCACGCCATTCTCCACCTGCTCGAAGCCGTCGTACCAGTCGGCCGGAGGGAGGTCCAGCTCGGCGCGCAGGTACAGCTCGTCGGCCCCGAGCGCCCAGCTGATGCCGCGCTCCGCCCGGGCGCGGCCGGCCCAGCGCTCCAGTTGGCGGAGGGCGGCTCGGCATTCGTCCCGGGTGGGTTCGCGGACCAGGTGATGCTTGCTGAACGTCGTCAGTCCGACGGGGACGACCGACACACTGAGGACGGCGCGGCCGAAGCCCCAGAGGTCGGACAGCGTCTGCTCGAGGACGGGCCCGTCGTTCACGCCCGGCGACATCACCACCTGGGTATGGAACTCGAGTCCGTGGGCCGCGAACAGCCGGAGCTGCTCCAGGATATCGGGCGCCAGGGGGTTCCGGAGCAGGTAACGCCGGGCGACGGGGTCGGTGGCGTGGACCGAGACGTAGAGCGGCGAGAGCCGGTATTCGAGGATCCGCTCAACATCCCGCGGCTTGAGGTTCGTGAGGGTGGCGAAGTTGCCGTACTTGAAGGACAGCCGATAGTCGTCGTCCCGGATGTACAGCGTCTCGCGCAGTCCTTCCGGCAGGCCGTCCACAAAGCAGAAATCGCACCGGTTGGCGCAGCGCCTGATCCGGGGCGGCTCCACCGCCACGCCCATGGGCAGCCCTTCGGGCCGCTCCACATCGTACTCGATCTCTTCCCCATCCGGCTGGCGGATGTGGAGCAGGAACTCCTCGTCGGCGGTGAGGAACTCCCAATCGAGGAAGTCATCCAGCTCCCGGCCGTTGACCGTGAGGAGCTCGGTACCGGGCTGGAGGCCGAGTTCGGCCCCGAGGGAATCCGGGTGGATGCGGGTAACCTTGAGCATGGCGGGGGGGAAGATAGAGGGGGAGCGCGGGGGGGGGAACGGCGCGGGGGCAGGATCCCGGTCCGGGACCCTGCCCCCATGCATCACGGCAGGTGGAGCTTACCAGCAGGCCGGCGCACCCTCCTGGGTTACGGCCGCATTCGGAGCGTTGGCGGCCGGGCCGACGTACACCCCGCAGTTGAGCAGGCCGCTCACCAGCACGGGGTTGGTCATTACCGCCTTGTAGCCGGTGTTGGAGACGTAGGTCAACACCAGCACGTTCCCGGTGGAGGGGAGGAATGTGACCTTCCCCGCCCCGGCGAGGGCGTTCACCTGGGCGCCGGCGGTGGTGCTCCCGGCGTAGTCGCTGTTGTCGAAGTAGAAGGCCTCCTGCCCCGTGACGAGGTTGCGCAGGTCGGACTTCATGCTGGAGAGAATGGCCTTCTCCTTGGTGTTCGCAAACTTCGGGATGGCGATCGCGGCCAGGATGCCGATGATCACCACCACGATCAGCAGTTCGATGAGGGTGAAGCCCTTGTTCGACATGGCGGTTCCGCTCCGTCAAAGAGGGGCGCCGATACGGCGGCCCAGCACACGGCCGAAAGAATGGCAACGGGCGTGCCAGCAATGTCGATCATATGTAAAGCATTGTGGCGCAATAAGATGTATTCCGACTGAAGTATCAGGAATACCATCTGGACGGGAAAACCATCCGCGTAGTGCCAGAGGAAAACGCCGACCCGCGAGGCGGGCCGGCGTTCGTCCTGGGTGCTGCGGGGGTGGTCCCCGGCGGCGGGCTACTTGTGGCTGATCGAATAGACGTAGGCGGCCACAGCCTTCACGTCGTCCTCGCTGATGCTCGATCCGCCCTTGGCGGGCATCGGTACGCCGGACTTGGACTGCTCCTTGGTGACCCCGAGAGTGATCTGCTTGACCAGCTCCTCGTAGGTGCCCTTGCTGTGGAGCCAGACGTCGTCGGTGAGGTTCGGGCCCACCAGCCCCTTCCCGTCCTGACCGTGGCAGGCGTAGCAAAGCCCCTGCTTGTGGTAGATCTCGTTGCCCTTGGCGACCATTTCCTTGGTCGCACCCTGCGGGATGGCCTGGGCGGAAGCTGGCGCGGCCTGAATCAGGGCCAGCGCTCCCAGGGACATCGCCACACGGAGGATTGTCTTCATTCCACTCTCCAAGTGAATGGTCGGTTTTCGACGCTGTCCATCCCAGCGACGTTTTCGGGCCAGAAACAGGCCCTGCAGGGGGATATCGCAAAAGACAGGCCCGCCGTGGCCATCGGGCCAGGCGGGCTCAGAGCGGGCGACCGGACTCGAACCGGCGACGTCCAGCTTGGGAAGCTGGCATTCTACCAACTGAATTACGCCCGCGAGCCGGGATAAATTGGCCGGGGCCGAGTTCCGTTGTCAATGGCGCGACGGTCAGGCGTCCAGGATGCAGTAGACCTTGATGGCATCTCGGGCCGTGGTGAGCGTCCGGAAGAGTTCTTCATACCGCTCGAGCCCCTGGATCGGGTGGGTGAGCAGTCGATCCAGCCAGCCCATGAACTGGGCGCTGCACTGCGCCAGGTCCTTCACCCCCAGCTCGAAGTACTCCCGGTTTGCGTTCACCGTCCCCACCATCACCCGATTGCCCAGGACGAATTCGAGGTTGATCCGGTCCGCCGGCACCTCCACCCGCCGGTCGCCGCCGGTGACGCTGGACAGGACCAGGACGCCGTTCTTGGCCAGCGCCTGCATGCTCTCGAACACCACCCCCGAGTGGCCGGTGGCCTCGAAGATGAGGTCCCACGGCCCAAACTGCTCCCGCGCCGCGAGGATCGGATGCGCGGCGGTGGAGATGTACCGCGCGCCGATGGCCTCCAGCAGTTCGGCGTTGCGATAGGGCTTCTGCCGCAGGCCGAACACCGTTACGTCCAGGCCACGGAGCCGGAGCACCATCGCCGCGAGCAGGCCGATCGTGCCGGCGCCCATGACGGCCGCACGCCGCGGCCGCCAGACCCGGAGGCGGCGCTGGATCTCCCAGGCCTGGGTGATCCCCTTCTCCACCACGGTGAGCGGCTCCAGCAGCACGCCAACGTCCTTGAGCCCGGCCGGGACCTTGACCAGGAACTCCGCGTCGTCCACGTAGTACTCCGCCAGGTAGCCATGGCGCAGGTTGATGCCCCGCTCGAAATAGGTGTCATCGGTGGTCATGTCGTTGGTGCCGATGACATCGTACAGGCTGGAGCCGGGGCGCCGCACCGTGGCCACCACGTAGTCCCCGGGCGCCAGCTCGGTCACCGCCGGACCGACGGCCTCCACCCGGCCGAAGCTCTCGTGCCCGATGATCAGGTAGTCGTCCCCCGGGGGAGACATGCCGTACTCGGCGGCGTTGATCTCCTTGTCGGTCCCGTCCACTCCCACCTGCAGCACCCGGACCAGCACCCCGCGCCCGCCGGGAACCTGGGCCAGCTCCGGCTTCGGCACCTCCCGGAGGTGCACGCTGTCCGGGATGCCCGGCCGGACCGCGAGCGCCTGCATCATGCCGGGCGCGGTGCTGGCGGAGGTGATGATGTCGGGTCGGGTCATGGTGCTCATGCGACGGCTCGGTGGTGAGGCGTGGCGTTTGGAGCGGACGCCGGCGACGGCGTACGGAACAGGGCCGCGGCGTGCTTCTGCTCATCGGTGGTATTGAAGCTGTGCACCTGGAGCCGGAGCCAGCTGCCGACCTCCGCCAGGAAGCGCTCCGTCCGGCGCCCGATCCCCTGCCCCCGGTACTCGGCGGCCAGGTAGAGCGCCGTCACGTAGGCGCGCGGCTCACCGTTCAGGCCATGGTCCCGGACCGTGAGGACCGCGTAGCCCGCAGGAACTCCGCGCTGTTCGATGATCCACAGGTGCCCCAGGCGGCTGTCGGCCAGGAAGCGGTGCAGGCCGTCCCGCGGATTGCACATCGGGGCGCCCGGCTGGTCGGCCGCGAGCCAGCCTTCGATGCGGCGTGCGGTGGCGTCGGCGTCAGCGGCGGCGCAGAGGCGGAAGGTGGTGGCCATGGGACCTCCGGTCAGGGAGCGACGAGGGCGATGGCGTGGCCATCGGGGTCACGGAGAAGAACGCCGGCGCCTGCCTGGGAGTTCCGGGAAATCAACTGGTACCCCTGGGCAGCCAGCCGCGCCGCCACCGCGGCTGGGGCGGGCACCGCGAGGGTGGTCTCCCAGTGGACCAGGTCGGTGGGCCGGGCGTCGGAAGGAAAGGGCCGGCCGTCGCGAGGCTGCAGGTACTCCAGGAACTCGATCCCGGGCCCGTCCGCCGCCCGGAGGGCGGTGATCCGGAGGTGGGCGCCCTCGACGTTGTTGAGGTGGGCCTGCTCGAACCCGAAGTTCTCGCTCCCACCGGCGACCTGGAGCCCAAGCCGGTCCCGATAGAACGCCAGGCTGCGCTCGGTGTCGCCGACCACGATCGCGGTGTGGTCGATTCCCAGGAACAGCGCCCCCTTCGCCTGCCAGCGCGCGGCGCCCTTGTCCGGCGGGAACTGCAGGATCTCGAGCGCGTGGCCGTCGGGGTCCCGGAAATAGAAGGCCCGGATGCCCGCTGCGGCCGGGATGGTCGGCGGCAGGAGCTGCGGCCCGGTGGAAGCGGAGCGCACCCGGTGCCCGCGCAGGCGTCGATACGCGGAGTCCATGTCACTGGTGATGATCGCGACGTGCTGGAACCAGCGGTCGTTGCTGCGCCCGTCCACCGGCAAGGGGCGGCCCGGCTGCGAGGCCGCGAGGAACTCGGTGAGGGCCAGCTCCTCGGTGCCGAGCCGCAGCCGCACCAGGCGCAGCCGGACGCCGAAGACCCCGGTCCGCGCCTCCCACTCGGGCCCGACGACCTCGGTATCGGCCACGACCGCGAACTGGAGCACGCCGGTGTAGAACGCGAGCGAGCGATCCATGTCCGCCACCGTCATGCCCACGCGGAGCACCGCCTGGGCCGGCGGGAGGGAGTCGAGCCCGACCCCGGGACCGTTCCATGGCCGCGCCTGGGCCACCGCGGCGCGGGTCGGCGCCAGCGCGCACAGGACATAGAGCAAGTGGCTGAGCGGCAGGGCCAGGTGATACAGCCGGCTCGCGAGGCGCAGCAGCCGCGTCATGCCAGGCGCTCCAGCAGGTGGTCGCCGACCCGGAGGGCGTTGGCCATGATGGTGAGCGCCGGATTCACTGCCGCGCTCGAGGGGAAGAAGCTCCCGTCCACCACGTACAGGTTGTCCACCTCGTGGGCGCGGCAGTGGACGTCGAGCGCGGACGTCGCGGGGTCGGTGCCGAACCGGATGGTGCCGTTCTGGTGGGCCACCCCGGCGAGGGGGATCCGCTGGCCCACGAAGAGCTGGCGCGGCACGATGTGGCTCATGCCCACATCCCGCATCAGCTGCCGCAGGCGGGTGGTGAGCCGCTCATGCGCCTCTAGGTTGTTGGGCCGGTAGCGCAACATGATCCTCCCGTCGCGGTCCAGCTCCACCCGGTTGTCGGGATCGGGGAGGTCCTCCGAGGTCAGCCAGAAATCGAGCGAGTGCCGCGCCATGAGGTCCAGGGTCATCCCCGGGACGATCGGCGGGGCCCCCGCGGCGAGGGTGTCGGCGTCGAGCTTGCCGACGAATGAGATGTGCCCCATCGGGTACTGCCACTCCGGGCTGCCGAAATAGAAGTCATTCAGCGCCAGCGTCTTCTGGAAGACGGTCGGATTGGGCGTGGTGGAGATGGCCATCAGGACGGCGTTCACGTGCCCCATGTAGTGCCGGCCCACGACCCCCGACCCATTCGCCAGCCCCTGGGGGTGCCGGTCGCCGGCGGAGCGGAGCAGCAGGGCGGCGGAGTTGATCGCGCCGCAGGCGACCACGACGATGCCGGCGGAATAGACCTCGGGCGCACCATCGCGCTCGACGTGCACCCGGGTCACCTCCCGGCCGGACGGGCCCGTCTCAAGCCTGAGGACCTTCGTCCCGGTGCGCAGCGTCAGATTCGGATGAGCCGCAAGCGCCGGATCCACGCAGGTGACCTGGGCGTCGGACTTGGCGTTTACCAGGCAGGGGTGGCCATCGCAGGTGGCGCAGCGGATGCACGGGCTGCGGCGCCGGTCGGATTCGTCGAGATGAACGCCGAGCGGGACGTGAAAGGGCTTGAGGCCGCGCCGCGCCAGGTCGTCGTGCAGCTGCTGGATCCGGGGCTCATGGCTCACCGCCGGATGCCGGTACGGCGCCGAGCTCCAGGGCTCGGTGGGGTCCACCCCCCGCTCCCCGTGGACCTGGTAAAGGTGCTCGGCCTGGGTGTAGTACGGCTCGAAGGCGTCGTAGCCCACCGGCCAGGCCGGCGAGATCCCGCCGTGGTGGCGCAGCTCCCCGAAGTCCTCCTGCCGGAGGCGGAAGAGCGCCGCGCCGTAGAACTTGGTGTTCCCACCCACCCAGTAGTTGGTGTGGGGATGCAGCGGCTTCCCCGCCCCATCCAGCCACTGCTCGCGGGTGTTGTAGCGTCCCTCGACGTTGACGGCGCGGGTGCTCCAGTTGGCCGGCTCCCGCGGGACGTAGTCGCCGCGCTCGAGCAGGAGGATGCGCCGGCCGCTCGGCGCCAACTTCCAGGCCAGGGTCCCGCCCCCGGCGCCGGATCCGATGATGATGACGTCGAAGTGCTCCACGGTCAGCGTCCCTCCGGCGTGCGCCAGTGCAGGGCTTGCGGCCGGGCGGCGGGCCGGGGCTCGAGGCCCCCCTCGCGCCGCACGATCCAGCGCTCCCATTCGGCGCCGCGGTGCACGTACACGGTGTGGCCGGCCAAGGCCGGGTGATCCAGCAAGGTCTCGGGTGACGCAGGCCGCATGGGTGGCTCCTCTCTGGTCATGAGAACGCCGGCCGCGCAGGGAGGTTCCCGGGGGGGCAGACGCAACCGGCGCCACCGTCCTGGGGACGGCGGCGCCGGTGGCCGGGCTGGACTGGCTCAGCGTGTGGCGGTCTCGTGCGGACCGAAGGCTACGTAGCCGGTGACGCCGAGCCGGATCCGGTAGAGTCCGGTGGAGGCCGTGATGTACAGGGTCCGATAGTCCGGGTCGCCCCAGGCCATGTTGGCCACATGCTCCGGCGGCGTGATGGTGCCGAGGTGCTTTCCGGCGGGACTCAGGACATAGATCCCGCTGGGGCCGGCGGCGTACACGTTGCCGTCGCGATCCACCTTGACGCCGTCCCAGCAGTCGTCCCCAGGCTCGGAGCGGGTGATGTCGAAGAACACCCGGCCCTTGTGGAGGGTGCCATCGGGGCGGACATCGTACGCCATGATGACCTTGTGTGCCGGGTCCCAGTTGCCCACGTACAGCGTCCGCTCGTCCGGCGACAGTGCGATGCCGTTCGGGCCGCGGAGGTCGGACGCCACGAGGGAGAGCGTCCCGTCCCGGAGCAGGTAGACACCACTCCCGGGCTGCTCCTTGGCCGGATCATCGAACACCTGCGGCAGGCCGAAGGGGGGATCGGTCAAGTACAGCCGGCCATCGGAGGCATAGACGAGGTCGTTGGGGCTGTTGAGCCGCCCTCCCTGATAGCGATCCGCGAGCACGGTGACGGCGCCGGTCCGCTCCACCCGAACGACTCGGCGATTGCCGTGCTGGTCGATCGTCACCCGGCCTTCCCGGTCGAGCGCCAGACCGTTGGACCCGGGCTGGCGATAGCGGCCGATGTCCTCGCCGGCGTAGCCGCTCTTGGTCCGGTAGATCGAGACTTCACCGTCCCTGGTCCAGCGATATATCGCGTTGGCATTGGGGTCGCTGAAGAGCAGATACCCGCCCTCCGGCACCCAGACCGGGCCCTCGGTGAAGATGAAACCGCCCGCCAGGTGCTCGATGCGGGCCTCGGCGGGGACGATCCGGTCGAGTTCGGGGGCGAGCCGGGTCACGGTTCCCTTCGTCTCGTGAGCCACCGCGGCCTGGGCGGGGCGATAGAAATCAAGCGTGGCCGAGCGGACCCAGATGAAGTTGGCCGGCGGGCTGGAGAGTGGTCCGTTAGCGACCAGGACGGCGAGCTCGAACTGCTGGCCGGGACGCGCGTCACGGGTGAGCACCACGCGATTCGGGGCGTTGAACCCGCGGATCACCGCGCCCCCCACCTGCCCCAGTACCGCGGGCTGCACGCCATTGACCCAGACTTCCGCGTAGTCGTCGGCCACCAGTTCGAGGACCACGGTCATCCCCGTGGGGTCGAGCCCGCCGACCCGGCCGGGGATCGTCACGGGAAGCCGGTACCAGACGAACGACACGCGGCCGTTTCCGCGCCGGGCCTCGAGGCTCTCGGCAGGGACCGGCTCCCAGGCGGAATCGTCGAAGCCCGGCTGCCCGGCGCGGGGCTCGAGGTCGAGGGTGCGGATGGGAGCGCCGGAGGCGCGCAGGTCCGCGCCCGGCGCCCGGTGATCGACCTCCACCAGGCGGGCGACCCGCACCCGCCAGGTGCCACCGACCAGCTGCACGCCGCGCTCGGTGCGGAGATCAATGATGGCGGACGGCAGCCCGGTGGGAGCGTCGGGCGTCACCTGGGCCGCGAGGGCAGTGCCCAGGCTCGCGAGCGCGGCGAGAAACACGGAAAAGCGGTGCGATGTCACGGCGCGCCTCACTTGACCTTGACGACGTAGTAGGTGAATGGTCCGCGGACCTCGCGGAACCAGTGTGGGGTGCCGTTCGGGACGGTGATCACGTCGCCCTTGACCAGCCGGCGGGTCTCGCCCCCGATGATGGAGTCACCCCGGACCTCGTTGGCTTCGAGGGTACGTGGGTTGACCAGGGTGCCGCCCGTCACGAAGGTGGCGGAACCGTCCTGGACGTAGATGACGTCGGTGTCGAGCGCGTGCACCTCCGCCTGACCGCCGCGCTCGCGCCGGCTGGCGTGGATCATGTAGTTGCGCCCCACCCCATCCACCAGGACGCCGCCCTTGGCGAAGGCCTGGCTCACCTCGTCCCGGGTGAAGTAGTTCACCGCCGGCACGGCGGCCGTCGCGGCGCGCTCCTGGCCCGTGACGGCGGCCGCGCCCGCGATCGCCACTTCTTCATCCTCGGCCGCGCTGGCGGCGCCGCTCACGCCCACGCCACCGACGATCTGTCCGTCCACCACGATGGGCACGCCGCCGATCAGCGGAGTGAAGTCCGCGAGGGCGATCATCGGGGTGCGGCCGTTCCGGATCAGTTCCTCGAAGAACCGGGTCGGCTTGCGGAACATGACGGCGGTGCGGGCCTTGCCGATGGAGACCTGGGCGCCTGCGGCAAAGGTGCCGTCGAGCCGCTCCAGGGCCATGAGATTGCCGCCCTCGTCCACCACGGCGATGACGCCGGTGCCGGCGCGGGTCCGGGCAAACGCGGTCGCGGCGGCGAGCACGTTGCGTGCTCCTTCCAGCGTGAGCGCCGGCCGGGTGGTGATCTGGGCCGACGCGGGTGCGCCCACGGTGGCGAGCGCCAGGCCGGCGGCGAGCAGGATGCGCGGGTTCATGATCGGGTCCGTTCCTGGGAATGCGAAGGCCGCCGACCGGGAGATCCGATCGGCGGCCATCGGCGCGGGTTACTTGACGACGGTCGTGAAGCTGCTCTCGCCGAGCAGCGCCTCGGCCCAGGCGCACCAGATCTGCACCTTGGCCACATCCTTCACGTACGCCGGGAGGACGATCTCCTGGTTGTACTTGTCGCCCTTGATCACCAGCCGCTGCAGCAGGTAGGTGTTCCCCTTCGAGTCCACGACCTGCCAGTGCGGGGCCGGCGTATCCGGCACCTTGAAGTCGGCCGAGAGCTTGAGGGTGATCTTGCCGGCATCCACCGTCGCGGTGACGGTGCCGGTGTTCGCCTTGGCGCCGGCGAACGGCGTGCTGGTGAAGGTCTTGATGGGCGCTGCCGCCGCGGTGGTCACGGTCACGAGCGCGAGAAGAACGGTGAAAGCCTTGAGGATCCCCCGCATGCCAGCCTCCAGAAGTGTTGTCCGGCGCCGCGCCCCGTGCGCGATGCTCGCCGTGACAATGCCGGGAGGCGCGGGGGAGTTCCCGGGTCAGTCGCCGCCAGCGTCGCAGAAGATGCAGCGGTAGCGCGGGTCATGGTCCAGCTTGGCGCAGAAGGCGGCGCGCCGAGCGGACAGCCGGGTGAAGCACCACGCCGCGACGGCCATGCCCGTGACCGGGGCCACGAAGTAGGGCCAGAGCGGCTCCGCCCCCGGGGACCAGGCTGCGGACGCGATGGTCCGGGCGGGATTGATGCTCATGCCGGACACCGGGGCCTCGAAGGTGATGAAGAGCGCGACCATCAACCCCGCGACCACCCCGGTGTAACGCGCCCACCGGGCGCTGCTCGAGATCCACAACACCAGGAAGAGCAGCGTGAACGAGAGCGCCAGCTCCGCCGCGAACGCCGCCCCGAGTCCCCACGGTCCGGGCACCGTGACCACGTAGTTCACCGCGGGATCGGCCACCCGGCGTCCGAGGAGGAGGAGTGCCGCCGCCACCCCGGCGAGGCCGCCCGTCAGCTGGGCGGTTATGTACCCCGGCACATCGGCCCCCCGGACCTTGCCCAGCCGCCAGAAGGCGAGGGTGACGGCCGGATTGAGGTGGGCGCCGGAGCGGCGACCCCAGGGGGAGTAGATGTTGAGCACCGCGGTGAGCCCCATGGCCAGCCCCATAAGGGCCCCGCGCCAGAAGTGGGGCACCGGCCAGGCTACCGCCGGTGACGCGGGATGGAAGAGGAGCACCGCGAAGCCGCAGGCCGAGAGCATGAAGAGCCCCAGGCCGAGCGCTTCCGCCGCGTACTCGGTGAGGTGGTGCATCGCGCGCGGCCTTCCCGTGCCGGCGCTCATGCCATCGCCCGGGTGCGGCGCCGGGTGACCGGGCGCGCGGGGGCGTCAGCCAGCACCTGGCACTCGAGCCGGAGCGCCTCCCCCACCGACCAGGCCTGGAAGGGGCAGCCGCGAGGACTGTGCGGCGCGTCCCCGTCGGCGATTTCGGGGAGCTGTCCGGACGCGGGGAGCTGGCCCAGCCCGAGCAGCGGTTCCAGGAAGCGGGTGCGGGCCTCGCGGCGGGCCGTGGCGGTGTTCCCCCGTACCCTGACCCAGGCTTCGATGAACGGGCCGGCGAGCCAGGGCCAGACCGTTCCCTGGTGGTAGGCGCCATCCCGCTCCAGCGGGCCGCCCTCGTAGCGCCCGATGTACCCCGCCTCATCCGGCGCGAGGCTGCGGGGGCCCGCCGGAGTCCACAGCCGCCGCTCAAAGGCGTCCACCACGCTGCGCGCCGCCGCGCCCTCGAGCAGTGGGAATGGCAGCCCGCCGACGGCCAAGATCTGGTTGGGCCGGAACCGCTGATCTACGGTGCCCGGCACGTGGTCCACATCCACCACGTCCCAGAGCCAGCCCCCCTCCTTGTTCCAGAACCGCTCGTGGAAGCTGGCGATCGCCCGGTGGTGGACAGCAGCCCAGCGCGCACAGCGAAGGCCCCCGATGCGAAGCGCATTGAGCCAGAGCGCCTGGATCTCCACCGGCTTGCCGGTCCGAGGGGTGACGACCCAGTCGCCCACCCGCGCGTCCATCCAGGTGAGCTGGACGCCCGGCTGGCCGGCACGGAGCAACCCATCCTCGTCCATGGCGATGCCGAACCGGGTGCCGGCGCAATAGCCCCGAAGGATGGCATCCACCGCCGCGTGCAGCCGCTGCTGGTCCTCGAGCGGCACGAGGAGCCCGCTCCGGGCGCATGCCTCCAGGTACTCGTGCACGGCGATCACATACCACAGTGAAGCATCGACCGCGTTGAACTCCGGGGCGTCCCCGGCTTCCACGAAACGGTTGGGGAGCATGCCCTCGGAGACGGCCGCGGCCCACTCCTGCAGGATCAGTCCCGCGTCGTGGAGGCGGCCGGAGGCCAGGCAGAGTCCGCGCAGCGCGATGAAGGTGTCCCGGCCCCAATCGGTGAACCAGGGATAGCCCGCGATGATCGTCTTCCCGGCTCCGCGGCGCACCAGGTACTGGTCCGCGGCCCGGTGAAGCGCGGTGGGAAAGGCCCCACGGCGCCGGCCTTCCGCCGCTGCCAGCCGGCCGACGACTTCCCGGGCGCTCCCCTCCCCGATCGCGCCGGCTTCCGCCAGGCCCTCGGCCTGAAGCACCCAGCAGGCCTCCTTCTCCGCCAGCGCGAAGCGGAACTCCCCGGGGGACCAGAGATCCTCGACATGGTCGAACCCGCGGGCGCGTTCCTCCTCGAGCAGGAAGTTGCGGAACCAGTCGGGACGGTGCTCGTAGCACCCGTTGGCGAGGCTCAGGATGGCTGGCAGCGCGGGGTCGGGCCGCCAGCGGCGGCGCTCCCCCTGCCCCTCAACCCCTTCCTGGACGGCGCGTTCACGCCACAGGGCGTGACTGTCCCGCAGGGCCAGGAGGGGGCGGACTCGCAGGGTCGCGCCCGCGGGGAGCCCACGGCCGGTCCAGCGGAGCACGACCGCGGCCTGCTCGTGAGGCAGGAACAGCTCCTGCGTGACGGTGCCGCCCCCGGGGAGCTTCCAGGTCCACGTCGGCCAGGGGAGCACGTCGAAGGCTGCCATTCGCTCCCGGCCATCCGGATGCCAGGTGTCCGGGGCGTATCGGTGGGTGGTGAGCGCCACCGAGCCCTCCGGCAGGTCGAGGGTGGCCTCTACGGCCGCGACCAGCACCGCCCGGGCCGAGGGGGGGAGGATGGCGGGCACCAGGAGCCCGTGGTACCGGCGCCGGCGCCAGCCGCCTACCAGGCCGCTGGCGAAGCCGCCCAGCCCGTCCGTCTCCAGCCATTCGGCCTCGAGGGGGGGAAGTTGGTTCGGGGTCATGGCGTCGGCGCTCCGGTCAGAAGCGAGCGGGCGGCGCGCTGGTGCTGCCGAGTGGTGACATCCAGCATCTGGCCGCTCAGGTGGCAGCGCCGGGGCTGCAGCAGCTTGGCCACCAGCCCGGTCCAGCCGGTCTGGTGCGACGCCCCCACCCCGCGGCCGGTGTCGCCGTGGAAGTACTCGTGGAACGGGACGAGGTCGCGGAAGTGCGGGTCCTCCTGGAACAGCAGTTCGCCGCCGAAGACCGGGCGGGCCCCGTCGGGGCCGCGAAGGAAGATCCGGCACAGCCGGAGGGAGACTTCGTCGGCCACTTCGCTCAGGGTCAGGCGCCGTCCGGAGCCTGTCGGGCATTCCACCGTGAGGCTGTCGCTGTAGTAGTGGTGGAAACGCTGCAGCGACTCCACCAGCAGGTAGTTCACCGGGAACCAGATCGGCCCGCGCCAGTTGGAGTTACCGCCGAACAGGCCGGAATCCGACTCGGCCGGCTGGTAGCGTACCGTATGGGCGTGCCCCATCACGTCGAAGACGTAGGGCTCGGCCTCGTGCTTCCGGGAAAGGGCGCGGATGCCGAACGGGGAGAGGAACTCGGCCTCGTCCAGCATGCGCTGCAGCAGGGCCTGCATCCGGTGGCCGCGGAGCAGCGACAGCAGCCGGCGTTCTCCCTGCCCCGGCTGCTCCCAGCGGGAGACGAGCGCCGCGAGCTCCGGGCGATACTCCAGGTACCACGTGAGCCGCGCCGCGAACTCGGGGAGGCGATCCAGCATCTCCTGGTCGATCACCTCGACCGCGAAGAGCGGAATCAGGCCGACCATCGAACGGACCTTGAGGGGCGTGGTGCGCCCGTCCGGCGTGCTCAGCACGTCGTAGAAGAACTGGTCCTGCTCATCCCACAGCCCGACCCCGTCGCCACCGAGATCGGTCATGGCGTGGGCGATGTGGAGGAAGTGCTCGAAGAACTTGGTGGCCACATCCTCGTACACCTTGTTGTGCAGCGCGAGCTCGAGTGCAATGCGCATCAGGTTCAGGCTGTACATCGCCATCCAGGCGGTGCCGTCGGCCTGGTTGATGTGCCCCCCGGTGGGCAGCGGCGCGCTGCGGTCGAAGACGCCGATGTTGTCGAGGCCGAGGAAGCCACCCTGGAACACGTTCCGGCCGCTGGCGTCCTTGCGGTTGACCCACCAGGTGAAGTTGAGCATCAGCTTGTGGAACACCCGCTCGAGGAACGCGAGGTCCCCGGCATCGCCCCGCCGGCGGCGATCGATCTGGAACACCCGCCACGCCGCCCAGGCATGGACCGGCGGGTTCACGTCGCCGAAGGCCCACTCGTAGGCCGGGAGCTGGCCGTTGGGATGCATGTACCACTCGCGCGTCAGCAGCACGAGCTGCCCCTTGGCGAACTCGGGATCCACCAGCGCCAGCGGGATGCAGTGGAACGCCAGGTCCCATGCTGCATACCAGGGGTATTCCCAGGTATCCGGCATCGAGAGGATGTCGGCATTGTTGAGGTGGGCCCACTCGTGGTTGCGGCCGGTGCGGCGCTCCGCCGGGGGCGGCGGCTGGGCCGGATCCCCGGCCAGCCAGGCGGGGACATCAAAATGGAAGAACTGCTTGCTCCAGAGCATCCCGGCGAAGGCCTGTCGCTGGACCAGCCGTGCGTCCGGGTCACCGAGGTCCCGCTGCAACTCACCGTAGAAGGCGTCGGCCTCCTGCTGCCGGGTGGCCATGAGGGCGTCGAAGCCCGCGAACGGTTCGGCTGACGGGGTGCGCTGAAGGCGGACCCGGACGACCCCCTCGGCGCCGGGCGCCAGGGTGAGCTGCCGGACCGCCGCCGCCTTGGTGCCCACATGGGCGGGATTCACCGCCGCGGCGTTGCCGGCGATCAGGGCCTCGTGGAAGGCATCCTTGTAGTAGCCCCCGCCGGGCACCTGGTGCAGCCGGGGGAGATTGGTCTCGTTCTCCGTGAACCAGAGTTCCGGCTCCCCTTCCACCGCCCAGGTCAGTTCCCCGAGCGCCGGATGGACGCAGGCAACACGGCCGGAGCCGGCCTGTGCAAGCCGGGGGCGCATCGCCCCGGCTTCCCAGGACCAGGTGTTGCGGAACCAGATCTGAGGGAGGAGGTGGAGAGTAGCGCTGTCCGGTCCACGGTTGATCACCCGGATGCGGCAGAGGATATCCTCGGGCCCGTCCTTGGCGTACTCGATGACGACATCGAAGTACCGGTTCTCGGCGAACACCCCGGTGTCGACCAGTTCATACTCCGGCGCCCCGACGCCACGCCGGCGATTCTCCGCCACCAGCTCGGCGTAGGGGAAGGCCGCCTGCGGATACTTGTACTGCATCCGGTTCCAGGCGTGACTCGGCACCGCGTCGAGGAAGTGATAGTACTCCTTCACGTCCTCCCCGTGGTTCCCCTCACCGTTGGTGAGCCCGAAGAGCCGCTCCTTGAGGATCGGGTCGCGCCCGTTCCACAGCGCGAGTCCGAGGCAGAGGAGTTGCTGGTCGTCAGAAAACCCCGCCAGGCCGTCCTCTCCCCAGCGGTAGGCGCGGCTCCGGGCATGGTCGTGCGGGAAGTAGTCCCACGCCGAGCCGCCGGCGCTGTAGTCCTCGCGCACGGTGCCCCACTGCCGTTCCGAGAGGTAGGGGCCCCAGCGCCGCCAGGGCGCCCGCCCCAGCCGCTCGGCCTCCATCCGGTCCGCCTCTGCCGTCCTGGTGGTCATCGCCAATCCTTGCTGGAGTGTCCGTCGCTCGAGCCCGCCGCGGCGACCAGCTCGAGCACCCGCGAGCGCAGGGCGTCCGGTGCGCGCACGCCGCGCAGCCGCGTGCGGATGGCGCCGTGCACCGCTTCCTCGAAACGGCGCTCGTCCCGGCAGGCCCCGCACTCGCAGAGGTGCCTGGCGGCCAGTCGCGCCGGTTCGGCCTCCCCCTCGCGGTCCACCAGGAGGTGCAGCCGGTGGAAGACATCCACGCAGGTGAAGCGCTCTCGCTCGTCCATGCCCCGCTCTCATCGCCAGTTGCCGGGCAACGCCGCCCGGGCCGAGGGGATAAGTCCGTGCGCCCGGGGATGGTTCCCGGTGGATCGGTTGGCGGGTATGTTGGAGGCTTCCCACGACATGCGGGGTCGCGATGCAGGTGCGGCATCGAGTGAGCGGAGCCGTGCTCCTGGACTGGCCGGGAGATTCGCTTCGCGGGGCGGAGCTGGCGGGGGCCGTGCTCACCTACGCCGACCTGGCGGGCCTGGATTTGTCCGGTGCCGACCTCCGGCGCGCCGATCTCTGTTCCGCGGCGCTGCAAGGGGCCACCCTGGCGGGGGCGCTGCTCGTCGGCGCCGACTTGAGCGGTAGCGACCTTTCAGGCGCCGATTGCCGCGAGGTGAGGGCGACGGACGCCCGGCTGCTCGGTGTCCAGCTGACCGGGGCGCAGCTGCAGCGGGCAGAACTGTCCCGCACCCAGTGGAAGCTGGCCTACGTGAAGGACCAGGGAGCCGACTTCAGCAACGCCACCCTGTGCCGCGCCAGCCTGAGTCACGCCACCCTTCCGGGCTGCCGCTTCGAGGGCGCCGACCTCACTGAGGCGGCGCTCAGCCATACCGGGTTCGAGGGGGCGTCGTTCCGGGGCGCCTGCCTGGCGAGCGCGGTGCTGGTGCAGGCACGCCTGACGGGGGCCGACCTGCGCCAGGCCGACCTCACCTGGACTATCCTGCACGACAGCGGCCTTGCCGGCGCGTCGCTGGCGGGCGCCATCCTGGGGCGGACCGTCCTGGCCGCCATTCCCACCATCGGCGAAGCCACGGGGCTCGACGATCTCTCGGCGATCGCGCCCTGCTCCATTGACCTTCCCACCCTGCCACTGCTCGCCGCGGCCGTTTCTCCCGAGGTGCTGGAAGCGCTCGGCCTTCCGGCCCGCACGGTGGCCAGCGCCTAGGCCGTCCCCCCAGCGATCTGGCGCAGGATGGCCGCTCGCAGCGAGGTCGGCACCGCGATCCGGGTGAGCTTGGCGCGAACACCGTCGAGCACCCCGGTTTCGAACCGGTGCTCGCTGGCGCAGGCGGCGCACGCGGCGAGATGCTCCTCCACCAGCCGGATCTCCCCCGGCGAGAGCTCCCGGTCCACGAAATCGTCGAGGCGGGCGAACACCTCTTCACAGGTCAGCCGGTGATCATCGTGCATGTCAGGCCTCGGGCGGCTGATCGGCCGCGGTCAGGTCGCGAATGATGCCGCGCTCCTCGGCGATGACCCACAGCGCCTTCTGCAGCATCCGGCGCCCCCGGTGCAGCCGGGAACGGACGGTGCCAACGGGTACATCGAGCACCTCGGCAATCTCCTGGTACGAAAAGTCCTGCAGGAAGTAGAGCGTCGCGACGACGCGGTACTCTTCCGGCAGCGCATCCACCGCGGCCCCGATCTGCTCCGCATCCAGCCGCTCCATCAGCAGGCCGGCAGGGTCCTCCGTCTGACCGTGCAGCCCGATCGCGGCGGTCTGGCAGTACAGGTACAGCTCCGGGGTGTCTTCCAGCTCCAACTGGGTCCCGCCCCGCTTCTTCTTCCGGTAGGTCGAATAGAAACAGTTGGTGAGGATCCGGAAGAACCACGCCTTGAAGTTTGTCCCCGGCTGAAAGGTCCCGAAGCCGCGACAGGCGAGCAGCGCAGCCTCCTGCACCAGGTCATCCGCGTCGGTCGCATTCCTGGTCAAGTGGAGGGCGGTCCCGTAGGCGCTGTCCAGCAGCGGCGGCAGCAGGGCCCCGATCTCGGCCGTCTCCCCTGCGCCGGGCTCCGGGCGTGACACCGCGATTGCCCCGAGCATCCAGGGCGCCAGCCAGGCCGCTGGAAACCAGGCGGATTGGGTGGCGGCAGCCGCCAGCAGGTGCATCGTGAGGAGTCCTCCGCCTGTCGAGAGGGCCGCGGGGCGGCGAACCGGGACGGTCCGCCTGTCTGTACGTTAACGCCGCCCAGCCCCGGCAGGTTCCCTGCACGGGCCCAGCCGGCCGAGGCTGCCCTCAGGCGCCTCAGGCCGGCCTTCGTGACCGATTGTCGGGCAGCATCACTTCAGGAGGCAGGTGCCGTCCTGAGCGACTCAGCCCACCGGGACAGAATGCCGAGGACCACGGCACGCTGGCTGGCGTAGCGCGGCGGAATGGCGGTTGGAGCGGACATTGGGCGCTCGGGGTTCGGTGGTGTCTCAAGAACGCCTTGCCCCACCGGTTGGTTCCCCGAATGCCAAAGGGGGATGCGCCGCAGGCGCATCCCCCTTCAGCCCATGCGGGGCATCTGCTACTTGACGCGGTACCGCCAGGCCCTGGTCCCGGTGGCGGCGGCCTTCACTTCCACCGCCGCCGACTCTCCCTGCTTGAGGGCCGGGATGGTGGCCTCCTGGGAGCCGACCACGGTCCCATCCTTGGCCAGGCACTCGAACACGATGGTGACGGACCTGGGGGTGAGGATCTTGTTGTTCTCATCCCGCGCCTCCCGCCCGACGGCCTTGGCGCGGAAGGTGGCATCGTCGGCGGAGGCCTCGAACGCCTCGAACTGCAGGTCCACCGGCAGGGCGAATTCGGCGATGATCACCTCGGCCAGTTTGGCCTGGTTCTTCTCGAACTTGTAGCCCTGCGCCAGCATCTGAAAGTTGTACTCCCCCAGCGGGTCCAGCTCGACCAGCTTGGTCGCGGCCGTGATCAGGCCGGCCCCGTTCTGGGTGGCGAGGAAGCTGTTCGCCTGGGCGTAGAGCGCATCCCGGTGGAAGGGATTCCGCTGCAGCAGGCGGCCGTAGGTCGTGGCCGCCTCGGCGAAGTTCTTGTCGTTGTACTGGCGGGTGGCCAGATCGAACAGCTCCCCGTCCGACAGTGACTCATCCTGGGTCCCGCCCGCGGCGAGCAGCTCGCGCTCCACCACCTGGGCGCTGTCCGCCATCCCGGCGGCACGGAAGGCCTGCGCCAGCCCCTTCTTGCCCGCGTCATCCGAGGGCTCGATGCTGACGTAGCGCCGGAAGGCCACGACGGCTTCCTGTGCCCGGCGGGCATTGAGCAGGAGTGCGGCGTGATTGTACGCCGCCTTGTTCCGGATCTTCAGATAATTCGGGTCGGTCGGCTCGGTCGCCGCGGCGAGCCCGAAGTAATGGATGGCGCTGTCGGTCTGCTGCCGGTCATAAAAGATCGCGGCGAGGCCGTTGTAGCCGTGCGGCGCGCCCCGTTCGATGAGATTGGCCGCCCGGTAGAAGATTTCGGCCGAGTCCATCTGCTTGGCCTCCAGGGCTCCCTGCGCGGCCACGACCACGCCGGCCCACGCCTTGGTGCGATAGCCCTGGATGTCCGCCTTGCAGGCGGGCGCCATTTCGGTCGCCTTGGTGAGCGCGCTGTCGGCTCCCTGCAGGTCGCCTTGAAGGAGGTAGGTCCGGCCCAGCCAGTACCAGGCGCCGCCGTTCTTCTGCTGGCCCTTGGTCGTGATGGCCTCGGTGATGACCGAGACGCTTTCCTTCAGCAGGCGGGCTCCGATGACCGGATCGGAGGCGGAGGCGTAGCTGCTGAGCTTGGTCTTGCCGCTGCTCACCAGGAAGTGGCCCGCCTTCAGGTCGCACTGGGCGTCGGTGAACTTGCCGCCGAGCTGCGCCGTGACTCGAGTCGCGATGGCCTGGTGCTGGGCGGCAAGCGGCGTAGATACGGCAAGCAGCAGCCCGATCCGCACGATGATCCTCGTCATTCCCTTCCCCTCGTCGTTGATGTGACCAGCGCGCGTGCGGCATGCTCCACCTCACGCGCTACTTCCAGGGCCGGTCGGCCCATCCGGCGGGCCGCCAGCCGTACGTCCTCGTACTCGGCCTTGACCCTCGGCCCTCCGGGCGTCTCGAGCACCTTCACCGCGACTTCTCCGCCGCCGGCCAGCGGCACTGCGATCATCCGGCGCGGCAGGGTGACGCGCGCGGAGACCGTCCGGCGCACTCCCGCCGTCGTACTGTGCAGGAACAGTGCCTCAATGACCGGGTCGGAAAATGCTGTGTCGCAGATCACCTCGATGCGGAATCCGGGCCGGCCCTTCTTCATCTGGGTGGCCCAGACCTGGATGTCCAGCGCACCGGCCGCGCTGACGGCCTCGCGCAGTGGTTCCAGGTACTCCGGGCTCATGTCGTCCACGTCGGTCGAGAGGGTGACCACCTCCTCCGCCTCCTGGGCCGGACGGGCCAGGATGAGCCGGAGGGCATTGGGGTACGTGGCGGGGTTCCGGGCGCCGGCACCCCACCCGCTCCCGGCCCCGCGCCAGTGGGTCGGAGGGGACCCCGCCCCCAGCACCCTCAGGAGGACCGCGCCGGTCGGCGTGGTGGCCTCTCCCTCGACCGGCCCGTCGGGGCCGATTTCGATCCCCTCCAGCAGCCGAGCGGTCACGGGGGCCGGGACCGGCATCACCCCATGGGCGGCGCGGACCCATCCGCTCCCTACCGCCACGGGCCGGTGATAGACCTGGGTGATACCCAGCTGTTCGAAACCCTCGAGGGCACCCACGATGTCCACGATCGCGTCCACCGCGCCGACCTCATGCAGGGCAACGGCATCAGCTGGTACCCCGTGGATCCGGCCCTCCTCCTCACAGAGGAGAGTGAAGGCGCGGACCGCACGCTCCCGGACCCAGGCGCTGAGCGGGGCACGCTCGATCAGGCCAACCAGGTCCCGAAGGTGCCGGTGGGCGCCTGGCCCATGATGCTCGTGTTCGGACCTGCCGTGGGTGTCATCATGGTGCGCATGGTACGGCTCGCTCGGTCCCTCGACCTCGCCCCCGGGGAGTTCCACTGTCACCTTGGTGCACGCGACGCCACATCGGCTCACCGCTTCGATCCTGATCCGCACGTCCGGAAAGCCCAGCCGTGCCGGCAGCGCCTCCAGCCAGTCGCGCGGCGCGCCCGCGTCGAGCAGTGCGCCGAGCAGCATGTCGCCGCTGATGCCGGCGGCGGGATCGAGGATGGCGAAGCGGGTCGGTGCCATAACTGTCAAATATCGCCCGGGGCTCAGGATGGGGGCAAATCGCCGGGGATTCGGTAGAGCCAGCCCGCCCCGGTGTTGAAGGCCACGACCCGGTCCTCGGGCCGGAGCGCTCCCTGCTCCCGCAGCAGGCGGGCGGCGGCGAGTGAGGCGCCTCCCTCGGGGGAGAAGTCCACTCCTTCCTCCACCGAGCCTCGGCGCGCCTCCCGCATGAGGTCCTCATCCGTCACGGCAACGGCACCCCCGCCGCTTTCCCGGAGCGCGGCCAGGATCAGTCGGTCGCCCAGGGGGCCAGGCACCCTGAGTCCGCTGGCAACGGTCCACGGATCAGGCCAGGGAGTGGCGCCCTCCGCGCCGGCATCGAACGCCTGGACCATGGGGGCACAGCCGGCAGCCTGCACGGTGTACATGCGGGGCGGCGGATCGGTGACCCACCCGGCCGCGCGGAGCTCGGCGAACGCTTTCCACATTCCGATCAGGCCGGTCCCGCCCCCGGTGGGGTAGAGAATCGCCGTTGGCAGGGACCAGCCGAACTGCATCGCCAGCTCGAGTCCCAGCGTCTTCTTGCCTTCGATCCGGTACGGCTCCCGCAGCGTGGAGAGGTCCATCGCCCCGGTCTCCGCGGCGTAGGCGCGGGCGGCCTTGCCGCAGTCACCGATATGACCGTCGAGCAGCACGAGGTCTCCGCCAAACGTCCGGATCTGATCGAGGATCGGCAATGGAGTGGTGCTGGGCGCGTACACCCGCACGGGCACACCCGCCCGGGCGCCATAGGCGGAGGCGGCCACCCCCGCGTTTCCGGCGGTTGGCAGGACGAAGTGCCGGGCCCCCGCAAGGACCGCGCGGGTGACGGCGGCGCTCAGTCCGCGCGCCTTGAAGGATCCGGTGGGATTGGCGGCCTCGTCCTTGATCCAGAGATCGCTGAGTCCGAGCCGGCGTCCGATGCGTGGCGCCTCGAGCAACGGGGTGTCGCCCTCCCCGAGTGTCACCGGACTTTCCCCCGGACCAAGCGGCAGGAAGGGACGGTAGCGCCACATTCCCTGCCCGCGGCGGATTTCGGCGCGGGCGGTGAGGCTGGGGGCGGGCCGGTCCGGGTAGCGCACCAGCCACGGCCGGCCGCAGGCGTCGCAGACGGAGGGGAGGCCCCCGGGGCCGCGGCTGGCGCCGCAGCCCGAGCATTCCAGGATCCAGTCCATGCTCATGGGGCGCTCAGGAATCGCTCGGCGAGCTGCTCAAGCCGATCGTCGCCGCGGCGGCGGGCGTGCTGGAGGATCTGCTCGACCCAGACCCGGAGCACGGGATCGCCCCAGCGGAAGCCGGTCGCCTGTTCGGCGCCGAGCGAATCCCCCCGGTTGGCGCCCTCGAGGAGCGCCCAGGCCGCGGCCTGGGGAAACCCGGGGTCGTCCCGGGCGGGTAACTCGTAGCGGGGAGGGACCTCGTCCTGGTCTTCCTTGACGAACGCGCGCGACATGGGCGGAAGATAAGGCGCCCGGAAGCCTACTGCCGGACCGCCGTGAGGATCCGCTCCGCCAGGGTAGCGGAGAACCCCGGCAGCGAGGTGATTTCCGCGGCCGTGGCGGAACGGACCCCTGCCAGGCTGCCGAACCGCTCCAGCAGCACCCGGCGACGGGACGGCCCGACGCCCGGGATGTCGAGGAGCGCGGAGGTGATGGTCCGCTTGGTCCGGCGCTTCCGGTTGTAGGCCACGCCGAAGCGGTGGGTCTCGTCGCGGAGGCGCTGGAGCAGGCGGAGCGAGGGGCTCCGGCGCGGCAGACGCAGGCTCTCCGGCCGCCCGGGGAAGAAGATCTCCTCCTCCCGCTTGGCCAGGCTGATGATGGGTGTCTTGTCCACGCCCAGGGCCTGGGCCGCGGCCACCGCCGCGCCGAGCTGGCCCTTGCCGCCGTCGATGACGATCAGGTCCGGCAGCGGCTTGGCCTCCTCCTGGCGGCGGGTGAGGTAGCGGGTAATCACCTCATGGATCGCGGCGTAGTCGTCCTGCTGTGCCTCTCCCTTGATCTTGAACTTGCGGTACTCCGGCTTGCGGGGCCGGCCGGCCTCGAACCAGACCAGGGAGCCGACCGTGTCCTTGCCCTGGTTGGTGGAGATGTCCACGCAGATCATGCTGCGGGGGACGATGTTGAGCCCCAGGTCCCGTCCCAGGGCATACACCGGGTCTCCCGCGCGCTCGTCGGTCTCGAAGGACTCGATCCGGAGGCTCTCGAGCAGGTGGCGGGCATTCTGGTCCGCGAGGTCCAGCCAGCGCCGCGCCACGCCGCGCTGCGGCACCTGCCACTCGGTCTCCGGCAGGAGTTCCTGCAGCAGCTCCACGTCCGCCGGCGGCAGGGGCAGCACCAGGCGACTGGCGCGCCCCGTCAGCGGCACGTACGACCGGACCAGCAGGAAGCTGAGGATCTGCTCGTCCGGCTCCTCGGTGACATTCTCCAGAAAGGCATGCTCCCGCGCCACCACCCGGCCGTCCCGCACCCGCAGGAAGACGCCCACCGCATCGTCGCCATCGCGGGCGACCCCCACGACATCCGCGTCCCCGGTGCCCAGCACCTCCACGCTGGCGGGCGCGTCCACCTGCTCCAGCCACTTGAGCTGATCCCGGAGCTGGGCCGCCCGCTCATAGTCCCGGCGCTCGCTGAAGGTGAGCATCGCGTCCCGGACCCTGCTGCGGACATCCACCGTGCGGCCCTCGAGGAAGTCGAGCACCTCCGCGATCATGGCCCGGTAGTCCTCCCGCGTCTGCCATCCGACGCAGGGCGCCCGGCAGCGGCCGATGTGATAGTCCAGGCAGGGACGCTCGCGCCGCTCCCGGGGGAGGTCGTCGTGGCAGCTCCGTACCGTGTAGAGCCGGCGGACGACGGCGAGCGTCTTCCGGAGCAGCGAGACATCGGTGTAGGGGCCGAAATACCGGGCCCCGGGGAGGTCCAGCCGGCGGGTGACCAGCACCCGCGGAAAGGGCTCGCCGACGGTCACCGCGATCGAGGGATAACTCTTGTCGTCCTTGAGGCGGACATTGAACTTCGGCTGGTACTCCTTGATCAGGTTGTTCTCGAGCAGCAGCGACTGCACCTCATTCGCCACCACGATGGTCTCAACGTCGGCGATCTGGCGTACCAGGACCTGTTGCTTGAGGCTGGTGGCATGGTCCGCGGCGAAGTAGCTCCGCACCCGGCTCCGCAGGCGCTTGGCCTTCCCCACGTACAGCACCGTCCCCCCCGCATCCTTCCAGAGGTAGACCCCTGGCTGGTCCGGGAGCGTGTCGAGCTTGCGCTGCAGGGTGTCCGATGGCGGCGGCATCAGTTGAAAATAGCGGGGGTGAATCGGGTCAGCGGCGGCGCAGGCGGCGCACCAGGTCCCGGGACTCCGCCACTCCGGCGCGATGCGTGAGCGCCAGATAGCAGATCCCGAACGGCGCCAGGACCAGCGCGGCCCGGAAGGCCGGGTGCATGGGCGGCAGGAGCAGCCCGCAGCCGAATCCCACTCCGGCGCCGAGCAGGGCCGCGAACCAGAGGCCGGCGAGCAGGGTGAGGTCGAGATCGGCGGCACCGATCCGGTGGCGGATCGCGCGACGGAGCAGCGCGTACTCGACTGTCGCGGCGATCGCGGAGGCGGCGGTGAGGCCCGCCGCCCCCCACTCGGCCCCGATGCCGAGCTTGCCCGGAAGCCATAGGGCCGCGCACAGCCCGAGGAGGATGCCGAGCCCGACCCGCACGATGGCGAAGCGGAGCGGCGTCCGCGTGTCCCGCAGGGCGTACAGGGCGGAGCTGTAGAGCCGACCCAAGGTAGCCGCCAGCAGCCCGATGGCACTGCCGGCCAGGATCCCCCAGACGTAGAGGCTGTCGGCGGCGGAGAACCGGCCGGTCTGGAACAGCGCGCCGGCCAGCTCCCGGCCGAAGACCAGGCAGGCGACCGCGGACGGCACCACGAAGAAGGCGATGCGGCGGAGCCCTGGTTCCAGCCGTGCCCGGACCGCTCCGGCGACCTCGGCCTCGCTCCCGGTCGCGCTCGACATCGCCGGGAGTTCGGCGGCGGAGACCGACATCCCGAAGAGGCTCACCGGCAGAGTGTAGAGGAGCTGCGCGGCATTGAGCCCCGCGACGGCCCCGGTGCCCAGGAGGCTCCCGATGACCGTATCCATGAAGGCGCTGATCTGCACCACGCCCCGGCCGATGAACACCGGCACGAAGTTGCGGATCACGATCCGGACCTGCGGGTCGCTGGTGGCGAGCGCGGGCCGGAACCGGCGCAGCACGCGAAGCACCGCGGGCAGCTGGATGCCGAACTGGAGGGCGCTGCCGAGGACCGATCCCAGCGCGGCCAGGAAGGCCGTCCGGGCATCCGCCGCGGGATCCCCACCCAGCAGCAGGGTAGCGATGATGGCGAGGTTCCAGACCACCGGGGCGGCATACGGGAGCAGGAAGCGCCGGTGGCTGTTGAGGACGCCCAGGCACCAGGCCGACAGGACCAACAGCCCCGCGCCGGGGAAGAGCACCCGCACCAGCCGCACCGTCAGGTCCCGCTTGGCCCCCGTCCAGCCGGGAACCAGGAGGTCGGTCAGCGGCCCCGCCGCCAGGACCCCTGCCAGCACCACCACCGAGGTCAGCAATGCCAGGAGCGCAAACACGGCGCCCGCGACCCGCTCGGCGTCTTCGTCCCGGCCTTCGGCCCGCAGCCGGGCGTAGACCGGGATGAACGAGGCGGAGAGTACCCCTTCCCCGAGGAGATTCTGCAGCAGGTTGGGAATCCGGAAGGCGGCGCCGAAGGCGTCGCTGCCGTCGCCCAGTCCGAGATAGTGGCCCAGGACCCGCTGGCGGATCAGCCCGAAGATGCGACTGAGGAAGATGCCGGCGGCAACGAGCGCCGCGTGGGAGGGAGAGCGGTGGGGGCGCGGGGCAGCCACGTGGCGCGCGGGCCCGGGCTACGGCGCCTTGGGGGGCGGCAGCGAGGAGCGGCCCGGCTGGTCTTCGAGCAGGCGCTGCAGAAACTGATTCTCCTCCTGCAGCAGCTGCACGTTGCGCTGCAGTTCTTCCATTTCCGACTCGAGCAGTTCGACCTTGCGGGCCAGGTCGGCGATCGGCGGCGGCACCTGATCCGGCCCTTCCAGCCGGCGGGCCAGCGCCCGGCCGATCGGCGAGTCGATGACGATCCCGACGATCGGGATCAGGAGGGCGACGAGGAGGATGATGCCGAGAAACGCCATGGGTCGAGTCTACCCCGGCACCGGAGCCGCTTCAAGGGCGGCGGCATACCAGGCGGCGATGTCCGTGGCGAGCGCTGCGAGGAACTCGGGCCCGAATCGGGCCAGCAACGGGGCGATGGTCAGCACCCGCTCCTGCGGCTTCCCCAGCGGCAGCACGAGTTCCCGCGCGCGGGCGATCTGCTGGGTCTCGGTGGCCTGCCGCTTCTTGAGGTGGTTCACCAGCTTCTTCTCCGCCTCCTCGGTGCCGGTGAAGGCCTGGTTGCAGAGATTCTGGAGGGTCCGCTCGATCGTCGGATCGATGGCGACGGCCGCCCGGGTCAGGGTCTCGTAGTGACGGGCGATGCCTTCCCGGAGCGCGATCAGGGCATCGGTGGCCTCCGGTGGGAGGGCCGAGCGGACCAGCCGGTTTTCCAGCTGCTGCCCCGGCGCCATGAGCTCCTCCAGGGTGGCACCGAACTTCTCGAGCACCCGGTCGGTGCGGGCATCCACGATCAGCCCCGACCAGCGGGGCAGCGGGAGCTGCGCCGGGACGCCCAGCTCGGGATACACCGCCTCCGCCAGCTTCCAGTAGCGCAGTTCTCCCGGGCCGGCCAGGTAAGCGACCGTGGGCAGGAGCGCGCTCTCGATGGCCGGGCGGAGCAGGACATTGGGCGAGAAGCGGCCTGGATCGGTGGCGGCCAGCTGCTCGATCGCGGAGGCGGTGAGCTCCTCGTGACTCCGCCGGGTGGCGAATCCGTCGGCGCGGATCGCGAGCCGATCCCTCCCCTGCTCGCCCTCATACATGACCAGGGTGGCGCCATCCCCGACCGTGACCCCGGCATCATGGCCGGCGGCGAGCAGCTCCCGGTTGCGCGCCACCAGGACCTGCTCCAGGGCGCGGGCGCCGGCGATCGCCCGGTTCAGGTATGGCCACTGGGCCCGCTTGACCGCGGGATGGGTTGCATCGAAGACCACGACCCCGTAGGGCGCGAGCAGCTCGGCGATCACGTGGGCACAGGCGTCGGCGAGGGTCGCCTCGGGCCGATACCAGCGGCGGAACAGGGCGAGGACGTCCGCCGCGAAGGGGGCCGGACCCAGATCGGCCTCGAGCTGCGCCAGGACCGGTCCGATCTCCGGACCGACCGGTTCGCGATACAGGGGGGTGAGGGGCGCGTCGGCGGGCCGCTCGCGCAGGGTCATGGTCACCGTGCCGCCATCCGCGGCGGTCCAGGCGGCGTGGTTCCCTTCGGCGAAGTCATGATCGCCGCCGGCGGCCCAGAACACCGGCACCACCGGCCGCCCCCAGCGCGCCTCACACTGCCGCGCCAGGGCGGCGGCCGATAGTGCCTTGTAGATGGTGTAGAGCGGCCCGGTGAGGAGCCCGGGCTGCTGCCCCGTGGTGATGACGAGGGCGCGTGGGTCCCGCAATCGATCCAGGGTGGCCGCGGTCCCCTCGGCGCAGATGAAGGCATCGAACAGCGCCGGCGAGACCCCACCCTGCCGCTGTCCGGGCAGGCGCACCTCCCCGGGAAGGGGGGTGGACACGATGCGGTAGCTCACGCGGGGACGCCAGCGGCGAGGATCGTGCGGGTTCCGCCGGCCAGGGGCCCGCCATCGTAGTCGCCGAAGCGCCCGACAATGCGGGCCCCGTGCGCGCTGATCATCCCCTCCAGCTCCCCGGAACCCAGCAGGCGGACCCGTTCCCGGAAACACCGGCCGCCAGCGAGGGTGATCGTCTTCTCCACGAAGCGCCCGTCCGCGGAAATGGCGCGACGGATCTCCACGGCTTCCGTCCCGTAGCGCGCCGTCTCCGCCGGCACCAGCGCGCTCCGGACCTGCTCGGCGTTCAGGAAGTCGATCACGAACCAGCCCCCGGGTCGGACGGTGGCGAGCATCTGCCCGATGGCGTCGGTGTGTTCTTCATCGGCCGCAAAATAGCCGAAACTGGTGAAGAGATTGACCGTGAGGTCCATGCTCGCGCGGCGGAAGGGCAAGGCGCGCATGTCGGCACGGACCAGGGGCCGGCGGGTAACTTCCCGGGCGCGCCGGAGGAGCGGCGCGGAGAGATCGAAGCCGAAGGGCACCGCACCGGCCTGTTCCAGCGCGGCCAGATGGCGCCCCGCCCCGCAGGCCACATCCAGCACCCGCCACCCCGGCCGCCAGGGCAGGATGCGGTGCAGCAAGGCGACCAGCCGCGCGGCATCGGCTTCGTTGCGGTGCGGATAGAGATGGAGGTACTCCTCGCCGAACCACTCTTCGAACCATTCAGCCACGCAGGCCCTCGTTGCACCGGAGTGTGGCGTTCATTTGTGGTACGGTTCACCGCGCAGGATGGTGAACCCCCGGTAGAGCTGCTCCAGCACCACCACCCGGGCGAGTTCGTGCGGCAGGGTGAGGGCGCCCAGGCTCCAGCGGGTGTGGGCCGCCGCCACCAGCGCGGGATCCAGCCCTTCCGCGCCACCCAGCAGGAAGGCCACGGGGCGGCTGGTGTCCCGCCACCGCCCGAGCCGCCGCGCCAGCTCCTCGCTGGTCCAGCCCGCCCCCCCGCGCTCCAGCGCCACCAGCTCGGCTCCCTCCGGCACACGGTCGCGGAGGCGGGCGCCTTCCAGCCGGCGGCCCTCCTCCCCGCCCTTCCCGCGGCCCGCCTCGCGGACCTCGATCTCCGCGATCCGGGTGTAGCGCCCGAGCCGCCGGAGGTAGTCATCGGCCGCGTCCCGGAACGCCGGACGCAGCTTTCCCACCGCCAGGACCGTGAGGCTCAGGCGTACATCCCGCGGAGGCGATGCACCGCGGCCACCCGATCGATCGCGAGCATGTAGGCCCCGATGCGATTGTCCACCTTGTGCCGCTCGGCCATGGCCGTCACCTCCTCGAAGGAGTGGACCATGATCTTTTCCAGCCGGTTGTTCACGGTCTCCTCGTCCCAGAAGTAGCCGCCCCGGTCCTGCACCCACTCGAAGTAGCTGACCGTGACCCCCCCGGCGTTGGCCAGGATGTCGGGGATGACGAAGATCCCCTTCTGGTTGAGGATCTTGTCCGCCTCGGCCGTGGTGGGGCCGTTGGCGCCCTCGCAGATGATCCGGGCCTTGATCTGGCCGGCGTTTTCGTCGGTGATCACGTTCTCGAGCGCGGCCGGAACCAGCACGTCACAATCGAGGGTGAGGAGCTCGCTGTTGGTGATCTGCTGCGCCTTGGCGTACGTGTTGAGCAGCTTCTTCTGGGCGGTGTGCCGGAAGACGTCGGCGAGGTCAAGCCCCTTCGGGTCATAGATCCCGCCCGACTTGTCGCTCACCGCGACCACCACCATGCCTTCCTTCGACATCAGGTCCGCCGCGACCGAGCCCACGTTCCCGAAGCCCTGCACCGCCACCCGGGTACCCTTGAGCGGCAGCTTGAGCTTCTTCAGCGCCTCGCGGGTGACGATCATGCAGCCGCGGCCGGTCGCCTCGCGGCGGCCCAGGGAGCCGCCCATCGCGATGGGCTTGCCGGTGACCACCGCGGTGACGGTGTGGCGCTTGTGCATGGAGTAGGTGTCCATCACCCAGGCCATCACCCGTTCATTGGTGTTGACGTCGGGCGCGGGCACGTCCGAGTCCGGGCCCAGCGTTTCGATGATGCCGGTGGTGTAGCGGCGGGTGAGGCGCTCGATCCCGCCGTTGGACATGGTGGAGGGGGCACAGATGACGCCGCCCTTGGCCCCGCCGAACGGCAGGTTCACCACCGCCGCCCTCCAGGTCATCCAACCGGCCAGCGCCATTACCGCTTGGAGGCAGACATCCTGGTGAAAGCGCACGCCGCCCTTGCCCGGGCCGCGCGACAGGTTGTGCTGCACGCGATAACCCT
>CAZPER010000034.1:0-39252 GCA_964585655.1 uncultured Gemmatimonadaceae bacterium
GGAACCGCCGGACGGATGTTCGGAGCTCCCGTTCCGACCGCGGGAACCGCCGGACGGATGTTCGGAGCTCCCGTTCCGACCGCGGGAACCGCCGGACCGCTGTTTGACTCCGCCGTTCCGATGTTCGACTCCGCCGTTCGGCTGTTGGACTCCACCGTTCCGATGTTCGACACCGCCGTTCGGATGTTCGGAGCCGCCGTTCGGAGCGCGGGAACCGCTGTCCGAGCCGCGGGAAGTGCGTCCCGGGCTCCGGGAACGGCGTTTCGGGCGGCGGTGACCACCTGCTGAGTGGCGGGGACCATCTGCCCGGACACACAAAGCCCCGCCATCCTCTCGGATGGCGGGGCTCGGTGTGTCCGGGCCGTGTCAGTTGGTCCGGGTGAGCTCGACCCGCCGGTTGGCGGCGCGGCCGGCGACGGTGGTGTTGTCCGCCATCGGCTTCTCCTCACCGTACCCCACGGCGGTCATGCGGCCGCCATCAATACCCTTGGCGAGCAGGTAGTTCCGCACCGCGTCGGCGCGGGCCTGGCTGAGGCGCTGGTTCGCGGCGTTGCTGCCGATGTAGTCGGTGTGTCCGGCCACCTCGACATCCACCTCCGGATTGTCCACCAGCGACTGCGCCACCTGGTCCAGGATGCTCCGGGACTCCGGCAGCAGCACCGCCTTGTTGGTCTCGAAGTTCACCCCGAGGAGGACGAGGGGCCGGTACGCCTGGAAGATCGAGGGACAGCCCTTCGCGTCCACCGCCTCGCCGGCCGAGGTGGCCGGGCAGGCATCCTTGCCGTCGGGAACGCCATCGCCATCGCTGTCCAGGATGCAGCCGAACCGATCCACCTTGCTCCCCGCCGGAGTGCCCGGGCAGAGGTCGCTCGAATCCATCACGCCATCCGCATCGGAGTCCTTGTCCCGCGGACAGCCGGTCGCATCCACCGCGGTCCCGGCGGGGGTGTTGGGGCACTTGTCATTCGCGTCCACCACGCCGTCACCGTCCGCGTCCTTGGGCAGCGAGCAGCCGTTGGGGTCCACCCGATCGCCGGCCGGGGTCCCCGGGCAGCGGTCCAGGTTGTCCGTCACGCCGTCCTTGTCCGCATCCTTGGGCAGGCTGCAGCCCCGGGCATCCACCGCGTCCCCGATCGGCGTGTCGGGGCAGGCATCGACCGAGTTCAGCACGCCGTCCCGGTCACTGTCCCCGTCCCGCTTTCCATTATTCAGGAGCAGCGACAGCCCGGCCTGCGCACCCAGGTGGACGTTCGACTTCTTGTGCTCCACCCCGGGAATCTGGGGAATCTGGGAATTGGTCTCGGCGGTCGGGATGTAGTCCCCGGTCACATCCACCCGGAGGCCGAGCATGCTGCTCAGCGGGAAGCGGATGCCGAGCAGGGCGCCGACGCCGTCATTGGTTTCGCGATAGTTGGCGCGGAAGATGTTCCGCACGTAGCCCGCGCCCACCAGGAACGCCGTATTGTCGGCGAACGGGATGTTGTAGATCAGGCGGGCGTGGATCGGGGTGTGCCGCAGCTCGAGGCCGGTCTCCGACTTGGTCCGCACGTAGAGCACGTCGCCCTCGACGGCGAGGTTCTGGAGCACGAAGACGCCCAGCCGGCCGCCGACGCCAAAGCGATTGTCGAAGTTGAGCTTGCTGTCGAACTTGGTGAAGCGCCCGAAGGCGCCGATTTCCACCGCCCCCGCCCGCTGGGCCGCGGCCGGTGACCCCAGGGCCAGGAGCATCAGCGCCGCGACAAGACCAGTTCTGCCATGCATAGACACCTCCAGTTGGCCGGCCCGCAGGGGAACCGGCGGCGGATCAATTGAGCTTGCGGCGCTTCCGGATCTCCCGCACCACCACGGCGGCGGCCGCGAGCACGCCGACGATCGCCCCGGTCTTGGCCGCCTTGCGGCCGACTTTCGCCGTGGTCCGCACCTTCTTCCGGACCGATTTCCGGCCCTCCGCCGCCAGCAGCTTCTCTGCGAGCCGGTTCGTCAGCCGTGACATCTCTGCCTCCTGTGTGGCCGTTCCATATCTAGGCACTGATGTGTGAAGCGAGGGTGTGGGTGAGGTGAAACCCGCCTATGTACCCCAATGGACCCATACCTATCCGCACTGGCAGCCACCAGCGCCCCGAAGGATGTAGTCCCTCTGATCTATGGGGCGTGGCTCACGTCGGGATGCCGCGAACTGCACGACACGGAAGCACGAAAGCACGGACGGGGCACAGGGCTATTCCGTGATTCCGTGGTTCCGTGTCGGATGTTGTTGCCGTTCGGTCGCGGCCGCCTGAGCTTCCCTTCGTGCGCGGCTCACACTCGACTCAGGGCACCGGTGTTAAGATGGCCTGCCCGCAGGCCTTGGAGGCCACCCATGCACTCCTCACTCCGCTCCGCCCTGCTGCTGCCACTGATCGCGCTCGCCGTCCTCGGTTGCCGCGATGTCTCCGACCCGTCACCAGCCGGCCTATCCGGGCGGTCGACTGCAGGCGCCCAGGGCGACGCCATCGCGCTCCGCTCCTGCATGATTATCACCCAGCCCGGCACCTACCGGGTGGTGGAGGACCTCCGGCCGTGTATGGGGCACGGAGCGGTGGACATCCAGGCGGACGACGTGACCGTGCTGCTCAACAACCACATCCTCTCGGGCCGCGGCTTCGAGAACTTCTACGGACCTGCGATCTCCGCCGGGGGCACGAACATCAGCATCCTCGGGCCCGGCCTCGTCGAGGACTTCTCTATGGGGATGCGGCTCGGGGGCGCCCATCTGCTGGTCAGCGGGGTGACCATCCAGCACGCCCCCGATTTCGCCATTGAGATGCGCGGTGTCACGGACGTCCGGATCACCAACAATCGCTTCAGCCAGGTCAACTATGCCGCCCTCATCGGCGGCGGGACCGACATCGTGATCAGCGGGAACGCGGTAACGCCATCCGACCCCGGGGAAAATGGGTTCCTGCTGGGCGGGACCGGGATCGTGATCCGGGACAACCATTTCCGGAGCGTAGGCAACTCGATCGTGATCTCAGGCACCGGCAACACGATTGACCACAATGAGATCTCGGGGGGTGGCTTGATTCAGATCCCGCTGGGAAGTGTCGGCAACCTCATCACCCGCAACCGCCTCGACAGCCTGGGCCAGATGCAGGACCCGAACGGCTGTACGGCCAATACCTGGGTCGGCAACCGGTTCACTCATGCTGACCCGGAGTGCCTGCAGTAAACGTCGGACGCTGCTGGACCGGGCATTTCACCACGGAAGCACGGAAGACACGGAATGACACGGAATTGTCCACCGCGGGAGTAACCATCACAGCCATTCCGTGAGTTTCCGTGTCTTCCGTGATTCCGTGGTGAGTTGTTGTTGGGGTAGCGGTGGCGCCAGATCCCTGTCACAAGGACGCGCCCCGCGGGTTCCTCTGTGTGCGCCACACCTGCTCTCGACGCCACACACGGAGCCCCCAATGCCGCGATCCCCCACCCGCGTTGCCACCTGCTCGCTGCTGCTCGTCTTCCTCCTGTTGCTGGTGGGATGCAGCGACAGCGGCAGCCCGAATCCGTCCGGCTGCCTGAGCGATGCCGGCACCCCCCTTCCCCTCGCACCCGACAGCGACCGGGTGGACCGGGGCACACCGACCTTCGGCAATCCGCTCGCTGGCACCAATCCGCTCCACCCGGTGAGCGAAGTGACGTCCTACATCCAGCTCGGCACCGTGGACGGACTGGCGTTCCGGGCGGAGGTGACCCTGCTGCCCACCACCCGGACGATCCGGTGGAAGGGCCAGGACATCATAGCCGTCCAGTCGCAGTACTTCGCGTTCATTGGCGGCCGGATCGAGGAGGTGGCGATCGACTGGTACGCGCAGGCGGACGATGGCGGCGTCTGGTACCTGGGGGAGGACGTCTTCAACTACGCCGACGGCGTCGTCGCCGACCTCGACGGCACCTGGCTCGCCGGCCGGGACGGCCCCGCGGGGATGATCATGCCAGGCAATCCCCAGGTGGGGGATGTCTACCGGCCGGAGAACATCTGCGGCAATGTCTTCGAGGAGGTGACGGTGAAGACCACGGGCCTCACGGTCAACGGACCCCGCGGTCCGGTGAGCGGCGCGGTCCTCGTCTCCGAGCTGCACCAGGATGGCGTGTACGAGGATAAGACATTTGCGCCGGGCTACGGCGAGTTCACCACGGGGCTCCCGGGCGATGACGAGACCATGGCCATCGCGGTCCCGATCGACGCGCTCCCGGGCGCACCCCCGGCCGAGCTGGGCTCGATGCTGAGCGGTGCCGACAGCGTATTCGACGCGGCACTGGTACCGGACTGGGGCAAGGCCGCGACGGCGCTCGCCGCGACCACCGCGGCATGGAACAGCTACCGGGCCGGTGGCGTCCCGCCCCTGCTCGACATCCAGATGACTACCGCGCTGGCCGCGCTGACGGCGGCGGTGAATGCCCAGCAGGGGGCGACGGCCCGGACCGCGGCGATCGGGGTGGCACGGGCCACGCACGACTTCCGGCTCCGTTACGTGACGCCGACTCTCGTTGACCGGGCACGGTTCGAGCTCTGGGCCCGCCAGGCCCAGGTGGACGCGGCCGCGGCTGATATCGGGGGCCTCCGGGGCGACGCCTCCACTCTCGAATGGATCCGGGACCGGTTCCAGCACACATTGGCCACCGCGGACCGGGACCAGCTCAACACCCGGGTGGCCGCGATGCGCTCGGCCGCGGATGCCGCCGACCTGACCGCGGCCGCTCAAGCGGCCAGCCAGCTTCGGGCATTCGTCGCGTCGTTGCCGTAGCGCGTACGACGCAACGAACCCCCACCCGGCCCCCCCTGTCTGGCGCTGCACCGGCCAGCTCTCGGGGGGTCGGGGCCGGGGCGTTTGTGGTACCGGTCACCGCGGCGGCGTCACCGGCCATCGTCGGAGGCCATTCCGCTTGCCGGGCACCCGCCGGCATCACATCTTCGGTGGAGCGACATCGGTCGCGCGAACGCCCGGGTGGTGACCCGCATGGGATCCTGGATCCAGCTCCTCGGTATGCTGACCCTCGTGGACGGCGCCCCACAGGCGTCGCTCACCGGGACGGTGCGCGACCGGGAGACCGGGAGCCCCGTCCCCGGCGCCGTGGTCTCCCTCCCCCATCAGCAGCAGCGGGCCCTCACGGACAGCCTCGGTCGCTACCGGCTCATCGGCATCGCGGCCGGGCCGCGCGAGGTGTCCGCCCACCGGATAGGCTACGGCGCCTGGACAGTCTCGGTGCTGGTGCCGGACAGCGGCAGCGTGACCGTGGACTTTGCGCTGCGCCCGGAGCCCGTCCCGCTCCTTGCCCTGGAGGCGGGCGGAACCGCACCGGGCAGCGGCCGCACCGGCCTTGCCGGTGCAGCCAGCCCGTTCCTCCAGCGCCGGGTAAGCGCGGAGGACCTGAGGCTCGATCCGATGCTGTCCGAGCCGGACTATCTCACGGCCCTGGCCGGCGGTGCGGTGCTGGTGGCCCCGGAAAATCCGGACGGCATCCAGATCGGGGGCGGCAGCGCCGACCAGGTCGGGATGCTGCTCGATGGCATCCCGCTGCTCAACGCGTATCACGCCGGCGGCACGTGGCAGGGCTGGAACCCGGACATCGCCGCGGGGGCGGAGCTGACGACCGCGCCGCTCGAAGGCCCCCCGATGCTGGGCGGCGCGCTGGCGATCCGGAGCATCGGCCCCGGCGAGCGGCCGGAACTTCGCGGCACGCTGAGCGCCACCCAGACCCGCCTCGCGCTGCGCACCCCGCTCGGCGACGGGGGCGCAGGTATCGTCCTGGGCATCCGGCGAGGGTTTCCCGGGCTGCTGGATCACTCGGCCGAGGCGAGTCACTTCGGCGGGGGCAACGGGGACGGCTTCGCCAAGGTGCAGCTCCCCGCGTTCGGCGGGATGCTCTCCTTCCTGGGCCACGACGGCGGTGACCACCTCACCGCGGCCGCGCGGCCCTCCGCCGCCGCGAGCCCGCTCCCCTCGGAGCGGCACCGGTTCGCGTGGGACAGCCGATCGGTGGGCTTCCGCTGGGCCGGACCCTATCGGGACCGGCTGCTGACCCTCACCGCCTGGCATGCGGCCACCGATGCCGCCGTCCGCTGGGGCGTTGACTCGCTCGCCGACCACCTTTCGGCATCGCGGAGCGATGCCGGGCTCTCCCTGGGCATGCGCGGGGTGGGCGAGGAGGCCGCCACAGGCGTCGTGCTGGACCTGGCGCTCGGCACCGGCGGATACCACGCCACCCGGTCGGCGGGAGGCACCGGGCTCCGGCGAGACGACCGGCAACCGCGGGCGCTGCTGCGGCTGGATCATCGGCGCCAGCTCGGGCCGACGCTGGAACTCCGCCTCGGCATGGTCAGCACCCTGGCCGCCGGCCGCGGGTTGTTCGATCCCTCCGCCGAAATGGCGTGGCGCGCCAGTCCCTCACTCACCCTTGCGGTCGGGTACGTGCGGCACCACCAGCTGGAGCAATCGCTCCGGAACCCGGAGCTGGTGACCGGGGCGCTCTTCCCGGTGAACCTGAGCGTGACGGGCGGCGGGGTGGCGCTACCGATCGCACGCGCCGACCTGGTGAGCGCCGGGGCGGAGTGGGAGCCGGCGCCGTGGTGGCGTCTCGGGCTCCGCGGGTACGCCCGGACGGCCCGGGGCCTGGCCCTGGTGGCGGTGGGCGAGACCGGGCCGTTCGCGACCGGTCCGGTGGTGACTGGCGCGAGTTCGACCGTGGGCCTGGCCCTTGAGGCCGTGGCACACCGGCCCTGGGGCGTGGTCCAGGCCAGCTACGGCTACCAGCACACCCGGAACGCCGCGGGCAGCACCCGCTACCAACCCGCGGCCGCGGTGCCGCACGCGGTGAGTGCTGGCATTACGCTGTTGCCGATCGGGTCCCTTGCGCTCCGTGCCGGCTTCGTCGGGCAGTTCGGGCGCCGGGCGACGCCGATCACCGGGCCGTTCGAGTGGGAGAGCTGCAACCTCCAGGACCACGGCTGCGAATTCGCCGGCACCCCCGCGTTGACCGGGCCCCTTGGCGGAGCCTCGCTTCCGGCCTATCTCAGGCTGGACCTGGGGTTCCGGTACGAGGTTCGCCCCGCGATGCTCGGGCGGCACACGGCCGTCGCCCTGTTCGCCACGGTCAGCAACCTGCTCGGCCGCCGCAACGTTCTCACCGACGCCATCAACGCCGACGGCACCCCCACACCGGTGGAGATGCGGCCCCGTGCGCCGCTGGTGGCGGGGCTCGACTGGCGCTTCTGACCCTTCCGTCACAACTCCCCCGATCGCGGGTTCCTTGGGTGCGATGACCGTGCCCATCGAGGATCCCTTTGACCGCCTGTTCCATGCCCAGTTCCCGCGGCTGCAGCGTTACCTCGACCGCCTCTCGGGCGATGGGGAACTGGCCCGCGACCTGGCGCAGGAGAGCTTCCTGCGGCTGTTCCGCCGGGACGGCCTCCCCGAGCGGCCCGAGGCCTGGCTGATCACGGTGGCGACCAACCTCTGGCGCAACACCCTGGCGGCTGGCCGGCGGCGGCGACGGTTGCTGGGGCCGGCGCGGGCACCGGAGCTGGTGGGGGATCCGTCTCCCTCGCCGGCGCAGGCGGCGGAGTCACGGGAAGCGGAGGCGCGGGTGCGGGCGGCGCTGGCGCGGCTGAGCGCGCGGGAGCGGGAACTGCTGCTGCTGCTGGCCGAGGGCTACTGCTACCGCGAGATGGCCGAGGCGACGGGGATCGCGGAGGCGAGTATCGGCACCCTGCTGGCGCGGGCCAAGCGTGCGTTCCGCGCGGCGTATCCGGAGGATCCCGATGCATCTTGACGACGAGCGGACCCAGCGCTGGCTTCATGCCGAGCTGCATGGCCCGGCGCGGCAGGAGGTGGCCGCGCACCTCGCCGCCTGTGCCGAGTGCCAGGCGCAGGTGGCTGCCGCGGAAGCGGAGGAGGGATGGATCAGGGCGCGGCTCGCCGACATTCCGGCGCCGCGGCCGGTCTCGTCTCCGGCGGGGCTTCGGGGCCGGGCGAGCTCCCTGCGCCGGTGGCGCTGGGCGGCGACCATCGTGCTCAGCTGCGCCGCGGCGGGGACGGTGTATGCAATGCCGGGATCGCCACTGCCGCGGTGGGTGGAGCGGATCGGCGGCTGGATCTCGGGACGCGAGATCTCCCCTGCCCCGACGCCGGCGGAGCCCGCGCCGGCGCCGCACACGCCATCGGGCATTGTGTTGCCGGTGGAGCCGAGCCTGACGATCCGGTTTGTCGGTGAGGCTGCTGGTGAGGCAAGGGTGGTCGTCGTGGACAGCGGCAGCATCACCGTCCAGGTGCGTCGCGGCCAGGCGGCGTTCACCACCGGGCCCGGACTCCTGGTGGTCGAGGTGCCGGATTCGGGCACCCGTGTGGAGATTGCCGTACCGCATGGGGCGCCGCTGGTCACGATCGAAGTGGATGGGGCACGGCGTTTCCGCCTGCGGGGTGGGGTAGTCGAATCAGCCAGCGGCCCGGATGGAGACGGAGGCTATCGGCTGGGGCTCTGACCGGTCAGGCCCTGAAGCGCCTGTCATGACCCGCGGGCTGGCGGGTTCCTTGGGCAGACCCAGTCCGCGCCTGGCGCGGGGAGGAATCCATGCGGACCCAGCTTACCCTTGCCCTGCTGCTCACCACCCTCGGCCAGACGCTGGCCTGTCAGGACTCCTCCGGTCCCGGCTTCACCCCCAATCTCGACATCGCCGTCTGCCAGCCCGCGGCGGGCAATCTCTCCAGCAGCATCACCCACCCCTTCTTCCCGATGACGGTGGGGCGGCAGTGGGTGCTGGAAGGAGACGACCAGGGCCAGGCGGTGATCCTGCAGATCACGGCGCTGCCGGACACCGAACTCGTGGCCGGGATCTACACCCGGGTGCTCGAGGAACGGGAGACGGTTGGCGGGGCGCTGCTCGAGGTGTCGCGCAACTTCTTTGTGCAGACCGGGGATGGCACCGTCTGTTACTACGGCGAGGACGTGGACATCTACGACAATGGCGTGATCGTGTCGCACGACGGCGCGTGGCGGGCCGGCGTGAGCGGCGCGATGCCGGGGATCTTCATGCCCGCGACGCCGGCGGCGGGGCAGGCGTTCGAGCAGGAGGTGGCGCCGGGGATCGCGCAGGACCGGGTGACCATCAAGGCCGTGGGGGAGACCACCGTGGTGCCGCTCGGCAGCTACAGCAACACGGTCCGGTTCGCGGAGACCACCCCGCTCGAGCCGGGGGCGAAGTCCACCAAGGTCTACGCCGGCGGCGTCGGGCCGCTGGTGGATGACATCGTGCGGCTGACGTCGGTTACACCGTGATTCTGCGCAGCACAGCAACAGCAACATTCACCACGGAAGCACGGAATACACGGAACCCACGGAAACGCACGGAACAATTCCGTGTCATTCCGTGGGTTCCGTGTTTCCGTGGTGGCTCTTGTTGTTGTGGTGGCTGTTGTTGGATGTAACCCCGCCGGCTACACCCGCTTGCCGTAGCGGAGGTAGAGCGCCGGCATCAGCAGCAGGTTGAGCAGGGTCGAGGTGATCAGGCCGCCGAGAATCACCACTGCCATCGGGTGTTCGATCTCCTGCCCGGGGCGGCTGCCGCCCAGTGCGATCGGCACCAGCGCCAGCCCGGTGGCCAGCGCGGTCATGAGGATCGGCGCGAGGCGCTCCGCCGACCCGCGCAGCACGAGTTCCCGCCCGAAGGGGAGCCCCTCCTCCTGCTCCAGGTGCCGGTAGTGGCTGACCAGCATGATCCCGTTCCGCCCCGCGATGCCCACGACGGTGACGAATCCCACCAGGGACCCGAGCGAGAGCACGCCCCCGGTGAGGAGCACCGCCGCCACCCCGCCGATCAGGGCGAACGGGAGGGAGCCGAAGACCAGCAGCGTGAGCCGCGGGCTCTCGAAGTCCGTATAGAGCAGCAGCAGGATGCCGAGTAGCGCCACGGCGGCCGCGACCAGCAGCGAGCGGCCGGCGGCCTGGCGTTCGGCGTATTCGCCGAGCACGGTGGCGCGGTGCTCGGCGGGAAACCGCACCCGGCCGAGCTGCGATTCGACATCCCGGACGACGCCGCCCAGGTCGCGGCCGGCGACATTCAGGGTCACGTCGATCTTCCGGGTGGCCCCTTCCCGCGTGATCTCGTTGAGCGCCGGGATGATCGTGACGTCCGCAACATCGCGGAGCGGCACCTGGCCCCCTGCCGGGGTGTCGAGCAGCAGCCGCCCGATCTCCGCCGGGTCCCGCCGGATCTCCGGCACCCCCCAGACCGCCACGTCGAAGGCCTTCTGGTCCTCGTAGAACTGGCCCACCACTGATCCCTGGATCAGCGTGGTGGCGGCACGCTGGACCGCCTGTCCGGTCAGGCCGTAGCGCGCCCCCGCCTCCGGCCGGAGCCGCACCTCGATCTGCGGGATCAGCACCTGCGGCTGCACCTTGAGGTCTACCACGCCCCGGATCCCCGCCAGGCTGTCGCGGACCTCGGCGGCCATCACGCGCAGGGTCTCGAGGCTGGGCCCCGCGATCCGGACCACGACCGTCGCGCTGGCGCCGGTCAGCACTTCCTTGATCCGTTCCCGGAGGTAGGTGAGCAGGTCGCGATAGAGTCCCGGATAGCCGTCCACGATCTCCTGCACCCGGGCCACGGTAGCGTCGTAGTCCACCGATGGGTCGAGGCTGATCCAGAGTTCGGTGAAGTTGGGGCCGACGACCTCGTCCGCCACCTCCGCGCGGCCAATATGGCTGCCAAAGTTCCGCACCCCCGGCACCGTGCGCAGCTCCCGGCTGGCCTGCAGGGTGATCCGGTCCATGGCTTCGATGGATGTCCCCGGCTTCTCCACCCAGTGCATCAGGAAGTCGTATTCCTTGAAATGCGGCAGGAACTCCTCGCCCAGGAACGGCCAGGTCGCCGCCGTGAGCCCGAGGGCCACGAGGATGATCCGGAGCGCCCGCCCGGGCCGGTCCACGCAGCGGGGGAGCGCCGCCTCGTAGCGCCGCCGGAGCCAGGCCACGGTGCGCGTCGTGTGGGCCGCCTCCGGTGCGCCGGGGAGGAGCAGCAGCGCCATCGCCGGGGTGACGGTGAGCGCCACCAGCAGCGACGCACCGATGGCCAGGACATACGCCAGCGCGAGCGGACGGAAGAACGCCCCCGCCAGTCCCTGCAGCAGGAACACCGGCAGGAAGACGAGCACCACCAGGAGGCTGCCGTACACCACCGCACTCCGGACCTCGAGGGAGGCGCTGAAGACCACCTCCAGGGCGGGCCGGGGCGCGGGGAGCGCGCGGTTCTGGCGCAGGCGCCGGGAGATGTTCTCGACGTCGATGATCGCGTCATCCACGACCTCGCCCAGGGCGATGACGAGGCCGGCGAGCACCATCGTGTCCAGGGTGCCGCCGCGCCAGTGCAAAACCAGGCCGGCGGCCAGCAGGGAGAGCGGAATCGCGGTGAGGCTGATGACCCCGGTGCGCCAGTCGTTGAGGAAGAGCGCCAGGACCAGCACCACGAGGGCACACCCGAGCAGGAGCGCCCGCCGCAGGTTGCCGAGTGACATCTCGATGAAGGTGGCGGGACGGAAGATGGTGGGGTCCACCTCCACCCCCGTGAGCGCCGGCGCCAGTTCGCGGAGTGCCTGTTCCACCCCCTGGGTCACGGAGAGGGTATTGCCCCACGGCTGCTTCTCGACGATCAGCAGCAGCCCGGGCCCGTCGTTGATGATCGCGTCGCCGATCGGGGCCGGATGGCCCTCCACCACCGTGGCGACATCGCCCAGCGTGAGCGGTGTCCCCGCGCGCTCCACCACCACCATCCGGGCGAGGTCGGCGGGGCCCCGGATCGGGGAGCGGTGCGCCACCGCGAAGCGCTGGTTGGGGGTATCCACGAAGCCGCCGCCGCCGATCGTCGTGGCCTCGCGGGTGGCGGTGGTGACCTGGTCCAGCGTGACGCCATGCGCCCGCAGGCGATCGGGGTCCACCAGCACCTGAAGCTGCCGGTCCCGCTGGCCCCAGATGGCCACGTTGGCGACGCCGGGCACCGCCATGAGGCGGGGCCGGATGGTCCAGGTGGCCAGGGTCGTGAGCTCCACCTGAGAGAGCGTGGGAGAGCTGATCCCGATCTTGAGCGCCCGGCTGGTACTGGAGAGCGGGGAGAGGATGACGGGGGGGTGCGCCACACTGGGCAGGGTGACGGCCACCGGCGCCAGTCGTTCCTGCACCAGTTGCCGCACCCGCAGCAGGTCGGTCCCCTGGGGGAAGAGCAGGACCACGGAGGAGAGACCCAGCACCGACTTGGAGCGGATGGTGCGCACCCAGCCGGTGCCGAGCATCGCGTTCTCGATCGGGATCGTCACCAGGCTTTCCACCTCGTCGGTGGAGAGGCCGGGCGCCTCGGTCTGGATCTCGACCAGCGGCGGGGCGAACTCGGGGAAGACGTCGAGCGGCGTCTGCCGGAGGACGCCGGGGGCGAGCAGGACCAGCAGGATCGCGAGCGCCACCACCGTGACCCGGTGGCGCAGGGCCATCCCGACGAGCGCCCCCATCATTTCGCCGGCCCGAACTCGGTGCTGAACAGCTCCATCGCCCCGATCCGTACCACCCGGGCGCCCACCGGCGGTCCCCGGCGGAGGACGGCGACGTCGCCCACCACATGCTCCACCTCAACCCGACGCCGCACGAACAGCAGGGAGTCGGTCTGCTCGTAGATCCAGGTGCCCCCATTGATGTCCCGGACCACCGCGGACCAGGGCACGACCAGGCCGGCCGCGCTGCCCCGGAGCGGCAGCGAGACCAGCACCCGCTCGCCCGGCCGGAGGTGCCCGTCCGGGTTGGGCAGGGCGAACCAGAGGTCCACGTTGGCCGCCAGCGGATTCGCGGTGGGGGGGCCGGCGATGCGCCGGGCCAGGCGGCCGCCTGCCGCCGCCTGCTCGCTGATCCCGCGGACCCGGACGCCGAGGGAGAGGTCAGCATCCGCCCGGTCGCCGGCGTAGAGCGGCACCCGGAGCCAGAGCGGATCGACGTCTTCGATGGTGATCAGCGCGGCCCCCGCCGCCACCCGCTGTCCCGGGGCCACCGCCACATCGAGCACGACCGCGGTGAGCGGTGCCGGGATCGCGATGGCGCCTTCGGCGGCGGCATCCATGTCGCCGCCCTCAAGCTGCGCCGCCCGGGCCCGCGCCGCCGCCAGCTCCGCGTCCGTCGCCGCCTTCTCCGCTCGCGCGTCTTCGACCACCTCGACCGTCCCTACCCCTGCCTTCAGCAGCTCCTCGGCCCGCTCCAGCTTGCGGGTCGCCGACGCCGAGCGCGCCTCGGCGGACAGCACCGCCTCGCGGGCGCCGAAGAGATCCGCCTCCGCCGGGAGGGGAAGGAGGCGCAGCACCTCCTGGCCCCGGACCACGCTGGTGCCGGCGGCCGCCACTCCACCCGCGGGCGCCAGGACGGTGCCCGCCCGCGGCGCACTGAGCACCAGGCGGGCGCCGGCACGGCTGACCAGGTCACCGCCGACGGTCCGGAGCCTCGGCACCGACCGGACCGCCACCGTGTCGGTGACGATGCCGATCCGGCGAACGGCATCCGCGGTCAGGGTGATACTGGTGAGGGCACCCTCGGTGACCGGCTGGGCAATTGTGGCGGGCGGGGTCTTGGCGGGCTTCGCCTCGCCGTCGCAGGCGGTGAGGACGCCGGCGAAGATCAGGATGGCGAGCGGTTTCATGCCACAAAGATCCGTCACCGAGTAGGGCTCAGCAAGGGAGAGCCCCTGAACCGGGTGCACGCGGTGAATCGCATTCACCACGGAAGGACGGAAGCCACGGAATTACACGGAATTGTCTGCCACGAGAGCAACCACTTCATCCCTTCCGTGAGTTTCCGTGTCTTCCGTGTTTCCGTGGTGAGTTGTTGTTGCGGTCCCGGCCCTCCCGCTACTCCGACGCTGACTGGAGATACCCCAGCGGCAGCGCGTCCAGCTCCGCCCGGAAGGCCGCCAGCGCCGCCGCGTAGGCCGGATCCCCCGCCAGGTCGTACCGCTCCGCCGGATCGGTGACGTGGCGGTAGAGCTCCTCCACCCCATCGCCCCGCCGGATGTAGTGCAGCGAGTCATTCACCAGGGAGCGCATGGCCCCGAAGGCCACCGGCTCACCCTCCGGCGAATTCCGCGGCCGGGTGATCTCCGCCAGGATCGGGCTCGGCGCCTCCCCCGCGTCCGCCGGCGTGCCCCAGAACCGGGAGAGTGAACGCCCGGGGAAGTTGACCGCCGGCCGCAGCTCCCCCAGCGCCGCCACCGTGGCGGCGAGGTCCCGCAGGGTGACCGGCGCCGGCACCCGCACCCCCTCGGGCACCTCCGGCCCGAGGATCAGGAGGGGCACATGCAGCAAGTGATAGTAGAGGGAGTTGCCATGGGTATTGAGGCCGTGCTCGTCGAACAGCTCCCCATGGTCGGAGGTGATCACCACGAGCGTCCGCTCCAGCTCCCCGCGGGCCTCGAGCGCCGTCAGCAGGGTGTCGAGCGCGGCGTCGAGCCGGGCAAGCTGAAAGTCGTAGTTGTCCACCGGCGGCCGGTCCCCGGCGAAGGGACTGCCCGCCGGCACCCGCGGCCGCGGGGTGTGCGCGTCGAAGTAGTTGAGGAAGGCAAAGAACGGCCGGTCCCGCGGCGTCTCCGCCAGCCAGCCGAGGAATCCCGCCCCCACCTCCGCCGCACGTTTGCGCGCGAACGGCCGCTTCCGGGCGAACCGCCCCACCGACACCCCCTCCATTTCCTGGTACAGGGTGGCGCTGCGGAAAAGCTGCAGCGGCGAGCGGGCGTAGTCCTCGAAGCGGGCGAAGCCGCGCGCCAGCCCCGTCTCCTCGCTCGTGTAATAGGCGTTGGCGACGAAGCCGGCGGTGCGGTAGCCGCCGGCCTCGAACGCCTCGGCGAGGGTCCGGGTGTGGGGGCCCAGCGGCTTCAGCCAGTCCGCGGGCTGCTGGTAGTGGTAGAGTCCGGTGAACATCGAGACGTGGGATGGCAGGGTCCAGGGGGCGGTGGCGTGGGCCCGGTCGAAGACCACCCCCCTGGCCGCCCAGCGTTCCAGCGCCGGCGTGGTGGGCCGCGGATAGCCGTAGAGACTGAGCGACGCCGCCCGTACGGTATCGAGGATGATGATCAGGATGTTGGGCGCGCCGGCCGGCGGCGGAGTCGTGGCGTGCAGCCGGCGGGTGGCCTTCCACCTCTCGAGCCCGAGGCTGGCCCCGGCCCCGAGCGGCAGCGCCACCAGCAGCACCAGGAGCGCGCGCCGGGCGGCCGGGAGCCAGCGCACCGGCGAGGGCGTCGCGCGCCGCGCGAGCTGCACCGCCACCCCGCAGGCGAGCAGCACGAGCGCGATCCGGCTGAGCCGCTGCCCGGCCAGGAAGGCGAGGAGGCTGTACCCCGCAAGCCCGAGAGCCAGGGTGAGTGCGAGGGACCGGTGCGTCCACGCCGGCCACGCCAGCGAGACCAGTGCCGGCGGCACCGCTGCCACCAGGAAGAGCGCTCCATAGGCCAGGGGCGACATCCACCACGCGTCGTCGCTGGCGAAGGAGAGCTGGCCGAGCAGCGTCCGCTGCACGGTGAGGTACCCGCCCTCGACGCAGCCGACCAGGAGGCCGATCAGCAGCATCAGCACAATGATGTCTGTCGGCCGGAGCCGATCCCCGGTCGCATCGTTTCGGGTCATCGGGCTTCCCTGGACTGCTGGTAGCGGTGACTGGGCGGTCGGGCGGTCGGGCGGTTGGGCGGTTGGGCGGCCACTGAATGACTAACCGCGCACTCCCCTATTCGCCAACCACCCCAATCGCCCATCCGCCTACGGCGTCGCCCCCGCCCCGGCGCCCGGCGCTCCGAGCGCCGCGCGGCCGATGGTCCCGGCGTCGGTCCCGAACCAGAGGCTCCGGGTCCGCGGGTCGAAGGTCATGTGCCGCACCACGATGCCCCCGCTCTCGGCGATGGGAATCGGGGTCCCGAAGCTCCTGGTGCGGGGGTCGAAGGCGACCAGCCGGTTGGGCTGCACCCCGGTCTCCACCTGCCACACCCGGCCCCGGTCATCGCCAGCCATGGCGTAGGGCGCCGAGCGCGCGCCGGCGGGGTTCTGCCACTCCTCGAAGGTCCCGGTCGCGGGGTCGAGCGCGACCAGCTTTCCGCGGGCGTAATCGCCGGCGAAGATCCGGTCATCCGGGGTGATCACCAGCCGCCGCGGTCGGGCGCCGGGATCGGGGATGGTGTATTCCCGGAGCGTGTAGCTCGCCGGGTCGATGGTCCCAATCCGGTTGGCGCCGAACTCAACGAACCAGGGGCGGTCCTTCGAGTCCATCACGATGCCGTAGGGGCGGGAGCCGGGGTTCGGCATGCGGACGATCCGAATGGCCCCGGTGGTGGCATTCAGGTGCCCCACCGCGTTGGAGCCCTGCAGCGTGAACCAGAGGTTGCCGGCCCGGTCGAAGGTCAGGGTGTGGGGATCGGTCAGGTCCGCCTCCGGCATCGGGTAGCGGGTGATCGCCCCGGTGGCCGGATCCAGCCGGCCGATCATCCCGTTCCGGTTGCCCGCGTACCAGGGGGTCCCGTCCCGTGCCACGATGACGTTGTGGGGATTGGTCCCGGGGTCGATCTCGTAGCGGCGGAACCGGCCCGAGACCGGGTCCAGCACCGCGAGATAGTTGCCCGCCTGGCCCACGAACCAGACCCGGCCGTCGGGGGCCACCATGGGATCGCGGGGGCGGCTCTGTTCCCAGGGAACGGGCCACTCGGTGACGGTGGCGGGGGCCTGGGCGGCCGCGCTGAGCGGGAGGAGGAGCAGGATGGGCAGGGCGCGCATGGTTAAGCCTGGTTCTCAGAAAGGATGAATTCCGGCCGACCCGTCTCCCGGGCGGCCCCCCTAACCTGAAGCCGATTCACCGCCCCTTCAAGTTCCCTTCATCGACCCCGGACAATCTTGGTCGGGCATTCCGGCCCATTACACGACAGTCGCGTACCACCACTCGCCGCGCTGCCGCCCCCCCACACCCGGGCCGCTGGCTCCTTCAGCCGAAGCGGAGGTCGTTCCGATGTCGTTCGCCGCCCCATCCTGGTTCCCCGCCACCGAGTCGGTGGAAGATGAGCTCGCCCGCCGCGGGGTCACCCGCCGGGAGTTCATGGAGTACTGCAGCAGCCTCTGTATCGTGCTCGGCGTGGGCAAGTCGGAAGCACCCAGGATGGCCGCCGCGATCCTCGCTGACCGGCGGCCCAGTGTCATCTGGATCCAGCTGCAGGAGTGCACCGGCTGCGTGGAGAGCGTGATCCGGACCTCGGAGCCGTCGATCGGCACCCTGGTGCTGGACCAGATCTCCCTCGACTTCTCCCACACCCTGATGGCGGCGGCGGGTCACGCGGCGGAGTCGGCGGCGCAAGCCGCGATGGCGGCGGAGAAGGGCAAGTACCTGCTGGTGGTGACCGGCTCGATCCCGCTGGCGGACGACGGCATGTACCTGACGATCGGGGGCCGCACCGCCAAGGTCATCCTGGAGGAGGCGGCGGAGGGGGCGGCGGCGATCATCGCGCTCGGGGCCTGCGCCCACTGGGGCAGCGTGCAGGCGGCGCGGCCCAACCCGACGGGGGCGGTGGGGGTCAGCGAGGTCATCAAGAACCGCCCGGTGGTGAACATCGCCGGCTGCCCGCCGATCGCGGACGTGGTCACCGCGACGGTGGCGCACTTCCTGACCTTCGGCCGGCTGCCCGCGGTGGACGGCGACGGGCGGCCGCTGTTCGCCTACGGCGCCCGGATCCACGACCAGTGCCCCAAGCGGGCCAACTTCGACGCCGGCCAGTTTGTCGAGAAGTTCGACGACGAGGGGGCGCGGAAGGGGTGGTGCCTGTACGAGGTGGGCTGCAAGGGGCCGGCGACCTTCTCCCCCTGCCCCATCTTCCAGTGGAACAGCCACACCGACTGGCCGATCGGCGCCGGGCACCCCTGCATCGGGTGCACCGAGCGGGGCTTCTGGGACACGATGACGCCGTTCTACGGCCGGCTGCCGGATGTGGGCGGCTTCGGGATCGAGTCGAAGGTGGACATCCTGGGGGCGGCCCTGGCGATCGGCGCCACCGCGGGCGTGGTGGCCCATGCCGCCGCGACCGGCGTGCACCAGATGCGGGAGCGGAAGCGCTCCCTCCCCGTGATCGATCCGTCGTCCGGCGGCCCCGGCACCCCTAACGCGTGAGGCGAGAGCAACCCATGGCTGCCACCAAAGTCGTCGTCGACCCGATCACGCGCATCGAGGGTCACCTCCGGATCGAGGCCCAGGCCGAGAACGGCCGGATCAGCAACGCCTGGGCCACCTCGACCCAGTTCCGCGGCATCGAGATCATCATGCAGGGCCGCGACCCGCGGGACGCCTGGGCCTTCGTCCAGCGGATCTGCGGGGTGTGCACGGTGGTGCACGCCGTCGCCTCCTGCCGCGCGGTCGAGGACGCGCTGGGCATCACCATCCCGCCCAACGCCAACCTGATCCGCAACCTGGTGCACGGGATGCAGTTCATCCAGGACCACGTGATCCACTTCTACCACCTGCATGCGCTCGACTGGGTGGACGTGGTCAGCGCCCTCAAGGCGGACCCCGCCGGCACCAGCCGGCTGGCCCGCTCGATCTCCCCCTGGCCCAACAACTCCGAGACCTACTTCAAGGCGGTCCAGGACCGGCTCACGAAGTTCGTCTCCGGCGGCCAGCTCGGCATCTTCGCCAACGGCTACTGGGGCCACCCGGCGTACAAGCTCCCGCCCGAGGCCAACCTCATGGCGGTGGCGCACTACCTGGAGGCGCTGGACTGGCAGCGCGACGTCATCCGGCTGCACACCATCTTCGGCGGCAAGAACCCGCACCCGAACTTCCTGGTCGGCGGCATGGCCTGCGCCATCAACCTCGAGGACACCGGGACCATCAACGCCGAGCGGCTGGTGGACGTGCAGGCGATGATCCGCCGCGCCCGGGACTTCGTGGAACAGGTGTACTACCCCGACCTGATGGCCATCGCCGGCTTCTACAAGGACTGGGCGGCGATCGGCGGCGGGACCCGGAACTTCCTCTGCGTGGGGGAGTTCCCCGAGGCCGGCGTCAACGACTTCGGCAAGCTCTACTTCCCCCGCGGCGTGATCCTCAACGGCGACCTCAGCACCGTCCACGAGTACGACCACAAGCTGGTCAAGGAGTACATCACCAGCTCCTGGTACGAGTATCCGGGCGGCGATGACGTGGGCCTGCACCCGTTCGAGGGGGAGACCAAGGCCAAGTACACCGGCCCGCCGGCGCCGTGGGAGTACCTGCAGGGGCTCGACAAGTACACCTGGATGAAGGCGCCGCGCTACGACGGCAAGCCGATGCAGGTGGGGCCGCTCGGCCGCATGCTGGTGGCGTACGCCAGCGGGCACGACGACGTCCAGGGCATCGTCAACGAGGCGCTGGGCCGCCTCGGCGTCGGGCCGGCGGCGCTGTTCTCCACCCTGGGCCGCACCGCGGCCCGCGGCCTGGAGACGGTGCTGATCGCCCGGCGGATGGAGACCTGGTTCAACAGCCTGATCGAGCGGGTGAAGAGCGGCGACACCAAGACCTTCGCCGGCGAGAAGTGGGAGCCCTCCACCTGGCCGGCCACCTGCGAGGGGTACGGCTACCTCGACGCCCCGCGCGGCGCGCTGGGCCACTGGGTGCAGATCAAGGACGGCAAGATCAGCCGCTACCAGTGCGTGGTGCCCAGCACCTGGAACTGCTCCCCGCGGGACAAGCAGGGCCAGATGGGCCCCTACGAGGCGGCGCTGGTGGACAACCACCCGCTGGTCAATCCGGAGCAGCCGATCGAGATCCTGCGCACCATCCACTCCTTCGATCCCTGCATGGCCTGCGGCGTGCACGTGCTCGATGCCCAGGGCAACGTGGTGACGGAGGTCAAGGTGCAATGAGCGCCACTCCCCTTCCGCCCCAGCCGGCGCCGCCCCGGCCGCGCGGCTTCACCCTGGGGCACAGGATTCCGCCGCCCAGCGGCGAGTACCGGTGGGTGTACCTGTGGGATGCCCCGCTCCGGGCCATGCACTGGCTGGCCGCCATCGCCATTGTCGCCCTGGCGGTGACGGGCTTCTACATCGGGAAGCCGTACTTCATCACCGGCGGCGCCGAGTCTGCGGACCCGTTCGTCATGGGGTGGATGCGGTTCATCCACTTCGCCTCCGCCGCCATCCTGGTGATGACCGCGATCGTCCGCGGCTACTGGCTGCTCGCGGGCAACAAGTTCGAGCGCTTCGCGGCGCTCTTCCCGGTGCGGCCGCGGGACTGGGTCAACATGTGGAAGCAGGCCAAGTTCTACATGCTGATCGAGCGGCATCCGCCGGCGTACCTCGGCCACAACCCGATGCAGCAGCTCAGCTACACCGGGATCTACCTGGTCGCCGCCACCATGGTGATCACCGGCTTCGCGCTCTACGGCCAGTCCAACCCCGCCGGGCTCATCCACCGCGGCTTCGCCTGGGTGCCGGCGCTGGCGGGCGGGATCCAGATGGTGCGGTTCATCCATCACGTCCTCACCTGGGTGCTCATCATCTTCATCCCGATGCACATCTACCTCGCCATGCGGGCGGACACCCTGGAGCACACCGGGGTCATCTCCTCGATCATCACCGGCGGGCGGTTCGTGGACGCGAAGGAGACGTACATTGACGCCGACGACGCGTAGGCCCGCCGCCGGGGCGCTGGTCCTCGGCTGCGGCAACCCGATCATGGGCGATGACGGCCTCGGCCTCGTCGCCCTGGAGCAGCTCGGCCGGGAGTGGGAGCTGCCGCCGTCCGTGACCCTGGTGGACGGCGGCACCTGGGGGATGAACCTCCTCCCCCTGATCGAGGACGCGGCGCAACTGCTGCTGCTCGACGCGATCCGGGGGGGGCAGGCGCCGGGCACGCTGATCGAGATCGAGCGCGCCGACCTCCCCCGCTACTTCAGCCTCAAGATCTCCCCGCACCAGATTGACCTGCGCGAGGTGCTGGGGCTGGCGGAGCTGCGCGGCACCCTGCCGGAGCAGGCGGTGGCCATCGGCGCGGAGCCGGAGTTCGTGGATCTCGCCACCGGGCTCACGCCTGCGGTGGCGGCCCGGGTGGATGACGTGGTGCTGCGCGCGGTGGACCGGCTGGCCCACTGGGGATACCGCCCCGCCCGGCGGGACGCGCTGGTTCATGCATGAGCTGAGCCTGGCCCTCGAGGTCTGCCGCATCGCGGAGCTGAATGCGGCCCCCCGCCCCGCGCGCGACGTGCGCACGGTAGCGGTGGAAGTGGGCGAGGATGCCGGGATCGAACTGGAGAACTTCCGCTTCTGCCTGGAGGCCCTGCTCTCCGGCGCCCCGTTCGCCGGGGCCCGGGCGGAGCTGGTGTCGCTGCCGGGCACCGATCTCAGGGTGAGTTACCTGGAGGTAGATGATGGCCGTCCGGACGATTGACGTGCGGGAGCGGGTGATGGCCCGCAACGACGAGCTGGCGGCCGTGGTGCGGCAGCGGCTGCGGGACGCCGGCGTGCCGGCGTTCAACCTCGTCTCCTCCCCCGGCTCCGGGAAGACCAGCCTGCTGGAGCGCACCCTCGAGACCCTGGGCGAGGAGCTGGGCATCGCCGTCGTCACCGGCGACGTGCAGACCCAGAACGACGCCGACCGGCTGGCGCGGCGCACCGAGCGGCTGGTGCAGGCGGTGGTGACCGGCGGAGCCTGCCACCTCGACGCGGCGCAGGTCGCGGCGGCGCTCGACGCGATCGACCTGGAGCAGACCCGGCTGCTCTTCGTGGAGAATGTGGGCAACCTGGTCTGCCCGGCGAGCTGGGACCTGGGCGAGGTGGCCAAGATCGTGGTGCTCTCGGTGACCGAGGGCGAGGACAAGCCGCTCAAGTATCCCAAGATGTTCCGCATGGCCCGCTACGCGGTGCTCAACAAGATCGACCTGCTGCCGCACCTCGACTTCGACCTCGACCAGGCGGTGGCGTTTGCCCGGCAGGTGAACCCCGAGCTGCGCTTCTTCTTCACCTCCGCCCGCACCGGGGAAGGGCTGGACGAGTGGTACCGGTTCCTCCGGGCCGAGGCGCGGGCGCCCGCGCTCCGGTGAGCACCACCCTGCACCCCCGCGCCGGCTGCCGGGCCTCGGTTCGCGGGGTGGTGCAGGGCGTGGGCTTCCGTCCCTTCGTGCACCGGCTGGCGATCCGCTACCAGGTTGACGGTTGGGTCCGGAACGCCTCGGGCGAGGTGGCGCTCGGCCTCGAAGGGGAAGCGGAGGCGCTCCACGCCTTCCTGGCGGCGCTCCGGCGGGAGGCGCCGCCGCTGGCCCGGATCGAGTCGGTGACGGTGGACTGGACCGAGCCGACGGGGCTCTCCGGGTTCGTCATCGAGGTGAGCGACGACCAGCCCGGGGCCCGGCTCCCGGTACCCCCCGAGATCGCGATCTGCCCCGCCTGCGAGGCGGAGCTGCTGGACCCGATGAACCGGCGCTACCGCTACCCGTTCATTACCTGCACCGACTGCGGGCCACGGTACAGCATCATCCAGCGGCTGCCGTATGACCGCGAGCGGACGACCATGCGGGCGTTCGAGCCCTGCCCCGCCTGCGCCCTCGAGTACCAGACCCCCGGCAACCGCCGGCATCACTCCGAGACCAACAGCTGCGCCGCCTGCGGCCCCGCACTCTGGTACGAGAGCCACGGCCCGGCCGACCCCGACGCGGTGGCCGCGGGGGCGCTGCGCGACGCGGCGCGCCTGCTCCGGGGCGGCGGCATCCTGGCGCTGCGGGGGTTTGGCGGCTTCCACCTGGCCGCCGACGCCACCAGCCCCGAGGCGGTGGAGCTGCTCCGCCGCCGGAAGGGGCGCGAGGCCAAGCCGTTCGCCGTGATGGTCCGCTCGGTGGAGGAGGCGCGCCGGCTCGCGGTGGTGAGCGCCCCGGAGGCGGAGCTGCTGCAGTCGCCGGAGCGGCCCATCGTCCTGCTCCTGGCCCGGGCGGAAGCGCCGCTCGCCCCGGCGGTGGCGCCCGGGGTCGGGACCCTCGGGTTGATGCTGCCCTCCACCCCCGTCCACCTGCTGCTGGCGGAGCTGGTGGATCGGCCGCTGGTCATGACCAGCGGCAACCGGAGCGATGAGCCGATCGCGATCGGGAACCAGGAGGCGCGGCGCCGGCTGGCGCTGATCGCCGACGCCTTCCTGCTGCACGACCGCGACATCCTCTCCCGGGTGGACGACTCCGTGCTCCGGGTGGTGCAGGGAGAGCCGGTGTACCTGCGGCGCTCCCGCGGCTACGCCCCGCTGCCGGTGACGCTGCCGGTGGCGACGCCGGTGCCGCTGCTGGCGGTGGGCCCGCACCTCAAGAACACCTTCACCCTCGCCATCGGCGACCAGGCCTGGGTGAGCCCGCACATCGGCGACCTCGAGGATCTGGAGGGGATGGAACACTTCCGGCAGACGCTGGCGGTGTATCGCCGGCTCTTCGCCCTCGAGCCCGAGGCGGTGGCCTACGACCTCCACCCGGGCTACCTCTCCACCCGGATGGCGCACGAGCTCAACCTCGCCACGATGGTCGGGGTGCAGCACCACCACGCCCACATCGCCGCGGTGCTGGCGGAACATGGCGAGGAGGGGCCCGCCCTCGGGGTGGCCTTTGACGGCACCGGGTACGGCAGCGACGGCGCCGTCTGGGGCGGCGAGATCCTGCTCGCCGACCTGCGCGGCTTCCAGCGGCTGGCCCACCTCCGGTACGCGCCGCTGCCGGGCGGGGACCTCGCGGCCCGCCGTCCCTGGCGGGCGCTGCTGGGGCTCGCGTCCCTCGACAGCTCCCTCCGCAGCGTGGCCCAGCGGGCCCTGGACGAGGTGCCGGAGACCGAACTGGCGCTGGTGGAGCGGCAGCTGGCGAGCCGGGTCAACAGTCCCCTGACCTCGTCGATCGGCCGGCTGTTCGATGCGGCCGCCGCGCTCCTCGGCGTCCGCACCGCCGCCGCGTACGAGGGCCAGGCGGCGATGGAGCTGGAGCACCTGGCCGGCAGCCGCACGGCGGCGGAGTACCCGATGCCGCTCGAGGATGGCGACGATGGCGGGTTCATCCTCGACCCGGTGCCGCTGCTGGTGCGGCTCGGGGTCCGGCGGCAGCGGGGCGCCGATCCCGCCGACCTGGCCGCCGATTTCCACGCCAGCCTGGCCCGCGGCACCGAGCTGGCCGTGCGGCGCGCCGCGGAACTGGCGGGCTGCGCCACGGTGGTGCTGGCGGGAGGCGTGTTCCAGAACGCGCGCCTGCTGGCGTCGGTCCGCACCAGGCTGGAGCTGGCCCGTTTCCGGGTGCTCACCGCGAGCGCCCTCCCCCCGAACGACGGCGGCGTGAGCTACGGGCAGGCGGCGGTTGCCGCGGCCCGTCTCGCCCGACCCCTCACGTCCTGAGGAGGACACCATGTGCCTGGGCATTCCCGGCCGCATACTCGATACCCGGGACGACCGGGGCCTGCTGATGGGCACGGTGGACTTCAGCGGCGTGCGCCGCGAGGTCTGCCTGGCCTACGTGGCGGACCAGGTCAAGCCGGGGGATTACGTCGTGGTCCACGTGGGCTTCGCCATCAGCCGGGTGGATGAGGTCGAGGCGCGGCGCACCTTCGAGGCGCTCCAGGAGATGAGCCAGCTCGAGGAGCTGGACTGGATGCGGGAGGTGGCGGAAGAGGGGCTGCAGGGGATGCCGCCGCAGGAGGCCCGATGAAATACCTCGACGAGTACCGCGACGGCGCGGTGGCCCGCGGGATCATCACGCGCATCAAGGAGACCGCGACCCGGCCCTGGACGCTGATGGAAGTCTGCGGCGGTCAGACCCATACGATCGTGCGGCAGGGACTCGACCAGCTGCTGGAGGGGGCGGTCGAGATGATCCACGGCCCCGGCTGCCCGGTCTGCGTGACGCCGCTGGAGCAGATCGACAAGGCGCTGGCCCTGGCCGCCCGGCCCGACGTGATCTTCACCAGCTTCGGCGACATGCTGCGGGTGCCCGGCTCCACCTGCGACCTGCTGCAGGTGCGGGCCCGGGGCGGCACCATCCGGGTGGTCTACTCCCCGCTCGACGCGCTGGAGCTGGCCATCAAGAACCCCGACCGGCAGGTGGTGTTCTTCGCCGTCGGATTCGAGACCACGGCGCCGGCCAACGCCATGGCGGTGTGGCGCGCCCGGCAGCTCAACGTGCCCAACTTCAGTATCCTGGTCTCCCACGTGACGGTGCCCCCCGCGATGACGGCGATCCTCGACGCCCCCGACAACCGGGTGCAGGGGTTCCTGGCCGCGGGCCATGTGTGTGCCGTCATGGGCTGGAAGGAGTATGAGCCGATCGCCGAGAAGTACCGGGTGCCGATCGTGGTGACCGGCTTCGAGCCGGTGGACATCCTGGAAGGGATGCTGATGGCGGTTACCCAGCTCGAGCAGGGGCGGCACGAGGTCGAGAACCAGTACGTGCGCTCGGTGCAGCGGGACGGCACCCCGCCGGCGCAGGAGCTGGTGCGAAGGGTCTTCCGCCTGACCGACCGGCAGTGGCGCGGGATCGGGACCATCCCGGGGAGCGGACTCACGCTGCGCGAGGAGTACGCCGACTTCGACGCCGAGCTGCGCTTCGGCCTGGGGGACATCCACGCCGAGGAGCCGGCGGAGTGCCGGGCCGGCGAGGTGCTGCGCGGGATGCTCAAGCCCAGCGGCTGCTCCGCCTTCGGCACCCGCTGCACCCCCGAGCATCCGCTCGGGGCGCCGATGGTCTCCTCCGAGGGGGCCTGCGCCGCCTACTACAACTACGCCCGGTTCCGGACCCCGGCCGGTCCCACGGGAGTCCAGTCATGACCACGGTGCGTTTCGCCGGCCCCGCCTGCGCCCTGCCGCTGGTGGACACGGAGCGGGTGCAGCTCGGGCACGGGAGCGGCGGCAAGCTCTCCGCCCGGCTGCTCAAGGACCGGTTCCTCCCCCACCTGGGCAATCCCTACCTGGCCCAGCTCAGCGACGGCGCCGTGGTCCCGCTCGGCGGCGCCGAGGCGGTGCTCTCCACCGACACCTTCGTGGTCAGCCCGCTGGAGTTCCCCGGCGGAGACATCGGGATGCTGGCGGTGCACGGCACCGTCAACGACGTCGCCATGATGGGCGCGCGTCCCTGTTACCTGACCGCCGGGTTCGTGCTGGAGGAAGGACTGCCGCTCGACCTGCTGGAGCGGATCGTCCGCAGCATGGCGGCGGCGGCGCAGAGCGTCGGGGTGCCGCTGGTGGCGGGTGACACCAAGGTGGTGGAGCGAGGCAAGGCCGATGGGCTCTACATCAATACCACCGGACTCGGCCTGCTGGACCCGGCCTTCCGGCCGGGGCCGGCCCGGGCGCGGCCGGGAGACATCATCCTGGTGAGCGGCGAGATCGGCCGGCACGGCATGGCCATCATGGCGGCGCGCGAAGGGCTCGCCTTCGAAAGCGCGATCACCAGCGACACCGCGAGCCTGGTCCCGCTGGTGGAGCGGCTCAAGGCCGCCGCGGGGGATGGCATCCGGGTGCTGCGCGATCCGACCCGGGGCGGGCTCGCCAGCGCGCTCAACGAGATCGCCCAGGCATCGAAGGTGGGGATGCGCCTGGTGGAGGACCGGATCCCGATTCCGGTCGAAGTGGGCGCCGCGTGCGAGATCCTCGGGCTGGACCCGATGTACGTGGCCAACGAAGGGGTGCTGACCGCGATCGTGGCCCCCGACCAGGCGGCCGCCGCGCTCGAGGCGCTGCGGGGACACCCGATCGGCGCCGGTGCCCGGCAGATCGGGGTGGTTACCACCGACCATCCGGGCTATGTGGTGCTGGAGACCCGCATCGGCGGCACCCGGGTGGTGGACCTGCTGCCCGGGGATCAGCTGCCGAGGATTTGTTAGCCTAGAACAGACCCTCAATCGACAGGTACCGCTCCCCCGTGTCGTAGCAGAACGCGAGCACCCGGCTCCCCGCCGGGAGCTCGGGCAGCTTCTTCGCCACCGCGGCGAGGGAGGCCCCCGACGACGGGCCGATGAAGATCCCCTCCTCCTTCGTGGCGCGGACGGCGTAGATAAAGGCCTCCTCTTCCGTCACCTGGATCGTGCCGTCGAGGGTGGCGGTGTGGAGGTTGGCCGGAATGAAGCCGGCGCCGATGCCCTGGATCTTGTGCGGGCTGGGCTGCCCGCCGGAGATCACCGGGGACTTGGCGGGTTCCACGGCAAAGGTCTTGAGCTTCGGGAACTTCTCCTTGAGCACCTCGCTCACGCCGGTGATGTGCCCGCCGGTGCCCACGCCGGTGATCAGCACATCGATGCCCTCGGGGAAATCCGCCAGGATCTCGCGGGCGGTGGTCCGCTTGTGGATGTCGATGTTGGCCGCATTCTCGAACTGCTGCGGCATCCAGGCCCCCGGGGTGCTGGCGACCAGCTCCTTGGCCCGCTCGATGGCCCCCTTCATCCCCTTCTCCCGCGGCGTCAGGTCCAGCTGGGCGCCGTAGGCGCTCATGATGCGGCGCCGCTCAATGGACATCGACTCCGGCATCACCAGCACCAGGCGATAGCCCTTCACCGCCGCGGTCATGGCGAGCCCGATCCCGGTGTTGCCGGAGGTCGGTTCGATGATCACGCTGTCCTTCTTGAGCACCCCGCGGCGCTCGGCGTCCTCGATCATCGAGAGCCCGATGCGGTCCTTGATGCTGCCGCCGGGGTTGGCCCGCTCCAGCTTGAGCCAGACCTCCGCCTCCGGCCCGTACAGCCGGTTGAGGCGGACGTGGGGGGTGTTGCCGATGGTCTCGAGGATGTTCCTGGCTCTCATGAATGGCTCTCCGGCGCGTGTGTCATTCTAGATATTGTACTCCAGGAGCGGCTCGTCCGCGACCCGCGGGCGCTCGATCGTGGCGCCGTGGGTGACCACCGAGCCGGGCGGAATGCTGTGGGTCAGCCAGACGTTGCCGCCGATGACGCTGCCGGCACCGATCACCGTGTCGCCGCCGAGGATGGTGGCGTTGGCGTAGATCACGACATCGTCCTCGATCGTGGGGTGGCGCTTCTGCCGGGCCAGGTCCTTGCGCACGCTGAGCGCGCCGAGGGTGACGCCCTGATAGAGCCGCACCCGGTCCCCGATCACCGACGTCTCGCCGATCACGATGCCGGTGCCATGGTCAATGGCGAGCGAGCGACCGATGCGGGCGCCGGGGTGGATGTCGATCCCCGTCTCCCGGTGGGCGAACTCCGAGATCAGCCGGGGCAGGAGGACCGCCCCGCCGGCCGCGAGGGTATGCGCGATCCGGTGGCAGGCCAGGGCGCGGAACCCCGGATAGGCGAGGATCACCTCGTCCACGCTGTGGGCGGCGGGGTCCGCCTCACAGGTGGCCTGCGCGTCCCGCTCCATGGCCTCACGCAGCGCCGGCAGGGCGGCGAGGAACTGCTCCCCCGCCTTCCCGGCCACCGCGGCGGGCATCCCCTGCGCCACCAGGAAGGCATCGAGGATCACCCGGAGCCGGTCCACCTCGCCGCGGACCTCCGCCGGCGAGGCGCACCGGCTGGGGGCGAAGTGGGGGAACAGCAATGCGAGGGCGGCGTGCGCCAGCTCCTCCGCCTTTTGCGCCGCCTGGACCGGGAGGGCATAGGCCTCCCGGGCCGCCGCGGTCCGCGCAATGAAGCCCGCCAGGATATCGCTCATGCGGTGCAAGCTAACCGGCGGCGGGCGAAGCGGGAGCGGCCAGCGCTCCCTGCACCGCGACCAGCAGCTCCTGGGCGGTGAAGGGTTTCTGCAGCAGGGCCGTGTCGGGGTCGAGGATACCGTGCGCGCCCAGCTCGTCGCCCGGATACCCCGACATGAACAGGATGCGGATGCCGGGCCACCGCCGCCGCAGTCGCTCGGCCAGCATCGGGCCGCTGGCCCCGGGCATGATCACGTCGGTGAGCACCAGGTCCACCGGGGTCTCCTGGCCGGCCATCGCCGCTTCGGCCTCATGGGCATTGGGCGCCCCGATCACCCGGTAACCCGCGCCCTCGAGGATCCGGTGCGCCGCCTTGAGCAGCGCCGCTTCGTCCTCCACGACCAGGATACGCTCGCTGCCGCGCGCGGGGACGGGGGCGGCGGCGGGCGGGGCCGTGGCCTCGACCGCCTCCACCCGGGGGAAGAAGATCCGGAAGCGGGTGCCCTGCCCCATACTGCTCTCGGCGGTGATGAATCCGCCGTTCTGCCGCACGATGCCGTACACGCTGGCCAGCCCCAGCCCGGTGCCCTCGCCGCGACCCTTGGTGGTGAAGAACGGCTCGAAGATGCGGGGCAGCGTCTCGGGATCGATGCCCGCCCCGGAGTCTTCCACCTCCAGCACCACGTACGCCCCGATGGGCACCGCCATGAAGCGGGTGACCAGGGGGGCCCCCAGCACCATGTCCCGGACCCGGATGCGGAGCGTCCCCCCACTGGGCATGGCGTCCCGCGCGTTGGCGGCGAGGTTGAGGAGGATCTGCTCCACCTGGGACCGGTCCACCCGCACCATGGCGCCGGTGGCGGTGAGCTCGGTATCGAGCGCCACGCGGGCGCCCAGCAGCCGGGAGACGAGCCGGAGGGTCTCTTCCGTCAGCCGCCGCAGGTCATGCACCTCGGGCTCGATCAGCTGGCGGCGGCTGAAGGCGAGCAGCTGGCGGGTGAGGGCGGCGGCACGGATGGCCGAGTGGCGGATCTCGTCGAGGTCGGCGCGCACCGGGTGATCCGGTGGAGTATTGCCCAGCGCGAGGTCGGCTGAGGCGAGGACGGTGGTGAGGATGTTGTTGAAGTCGTGGGCCACCCCGCCCGCCAGCCGCCCGATGGCCTCCATCTTCTGGGCCTGGCGGAGCTGCTCCTCCAGCAGTTCCCGCTCGGTCAGGTCCCGGCAGTTGAGCACGACGCCCCCCACCTCCGGCTCGCGCAGCAGGTTGGTGACGATCGACTCGAGGCTGCGCCACTCTCCGGCGGCGTGGCGCATCCGCCAGCGGATGGTGGCGGACTGCCCGGGCTGGAGCGTGACATCCAGCAGGAACTGCTCCCCCCGATCCCGGTCGTCGGGGTGCAGCAGCACGGCCACGGGGAGCCCCACCACCTGCTCCGGCGACTGCCCCAGCACCTGCTGCACCGCGGGGCTGGCGAAGCGCACGATGCCCTCGACATCGGCCAGCAGGACCAGGTCGGTGGAGTGCCGCACCAGCGACTCGAGGCGCACCTCGCTCTGGCGTGCCGCCCGTTCCGCGAGCAGGCTCACGTTCTCCGCCACGGCGAGCGCCTCGCGCACCAGCAGGAGCGCCACCACCACGACCAGCCCCAGGGAGAGGACGCTGAGGACGCCGGGCCAATCCGCCAGCGCCACCCAGCAGAGGATCAGCGCCAGGCTGGCCATGACGTAGAGCGGCAACTGGCTGGGCGGCTGGTACTCCGCCACCGGCTCCGGGCCGGTCGTGACCGGGAGCACCGGGCCGCGCAGGTAATACGCGCCGCTCGCGATCATGAAGAGGTAGCTCAGGGCGTACAGCGGGTCGGTCCAGGCCGGCACCGCCCCCTGGTTCTCCATGAACACCACCTGATAGGCGAGGTCCGCGCCGGCGTTGACCGCGAGCCCGAGCAGCAGCAGCTGGAAGGCGGTCCGGCTCGGCCCGGGCCGTCCGCGGAGGGTGAGTTCGGTCGCCAGGCCAAGGGTCACCAGGTCCCCGGCGGGGTAGCTGAGGCCGATGAAGGCGGCGAACCCGTCGCCGTACGCGGGCATCACCTTCTGCACCACCAGGCTCCAGATCACCACCGTCAGCCCGACCACGACGATCGCGGCGTCGAGCGCCAGCTTCCACCACTCCATCCGCCGCCGCCGGGCGCGGGGAAACTGGAACAGGCCGTAGTAGAAGAGGGGGTAGGAGGCGAGGTAGAACAGGTTGTAGAGCGAGAGGGTCGGATCACGGCCGAGCCTGGTCTCGATGAACCAGGCGGTGTTCCCGATGCCGATCATCACCAGGCCCACCGCGATCCACCGCAGCCCGGCCCGGACATCGGGGTCGAAGCGGGGCCGGCGGGTGGGGCGGACCAGCGCCCAGGCCGCGCCGAGGTTCAGGGGAATGAACCCGAAGCTGTAGAAGACGCCGCCCGCGGCGGTCGGCTCCAGGCGCTGCAGTGCGTTGAGCGTCAGGAAGAGCACGCAATACGCGGCCGCGACCAGCACGAGCGGGGCTTCATGCGCCAGGATGCGCACGCGGGCGAGTGGACCGAGGCGAAGGTTCATCGGGGAGGGGACGCTCGCTGTCGCCCGGGGGGTGGGGCTGGCCTAAGATATACCACTCCCTCGCCGGGGCGAGGGCGAATATCCTTCCCCCCGCTCCCGGGGGATCCGATGCATGTGCTGGTGATCAACGCAGGCAGCGCCACACTCAAGTACAAGCTGGTGCAGGTGAACGGGGACGCGCTCCGCGTCGTGTCCGAGGGGCGGGAGGACCTCGACCACGGCCACGGCGAGGCGGTGACCCGCCTGCTCGGTACCCTGCCGGCGCGCCCCGACGCGGTGGCCCACCGGTGGGTGCACGGCGGGGAACGGTTCGGCGACGTGGCGCTGGTGACTGATGCGGTGATCGCCGAGCTCGAGTCGCTGCTGCCGCTCAACCCGCTGCACGGCGAGGGGACCCTCTCCGGTCTCCTCGCCACCCGGCACCTCGGGGTGCCGGTGGTGGCCGCGTTCGACACCGCCTTTCACCAGACCCTGCCCCCCGTGGCCCGGCGCTACGCCGTTCCCGCGGAGCCCGCGGTGCACCGCTACGGCTTCCACGGCTGGTCCTGCCGCTCCGTGATGGAGCGCTACACCGAGTTGACCGGCCGCGCCGCCCCCTCGCTCATCGTACTGCACCTGGGGAACGGCGCCTCCGCGACCGCCATCCGGGACGGCCACTCGGTGGACACCTCGATGGGACTCTCGGTGCTGGAGGGGCTGGTGATGGGCACCCGACCCGGAGACATCGACGCGGGAGTGCTGCTGCACCTGCTGCGGACCGGGCACACCGCGGAGACGCTCACCGACCTGCTCTACCGCCGCTCCGGCCTGCAGGCGCTCGCCGGTGAGAGCGACGTCCGGCCGCTGCTCGCGCGCCGCGACGCCGACGCCGCTTTTGCCCTGGAGCTGTTCTGCTACCGGGTGCGGAAGTATGTGGGGGCGTATCTCGCGGTCCTCGAAGGCCGGGCCCAGGCCGTGATCTTTACCGGCGGCATCGGGGAGGGGTCGAGCCTGATCCGCGGCCGGATCGCCGCGCCCTTCGGGTGGGCGGGCCTGGCCGTGGGCGAGGACCACGACGGCGTTCGGGAGGGATGCATCTCGGCCGCGGGATCCCGGCTCGAGGCGTGGGTGATCCCGACGCGGGAGGAAGAATTGATTGCGCGGGAGGCGGCGCGGCTGCTCGGCGCCTGACGCGGTGGGGCGTAGCGGGCGAGACCGCCGCCCGCCACGCCCACCCGTGTCCTACTGCCCCAGGTACGCCGCCAGCGGATCGGACCGTCGGGTCCCCTCCGCCTGCGGCGTCTGGGTCTTGCCGTACTTGGCCTTGGCGTAGTCGTTGGTCTGGCCGGTGACCGACGCCATCAGCTGGGCGATCGTGGTGCCGGCCGGCGCCTTGGCCATCCCCTCCACCAGGTAGTAGGTGAAGACGCTGGCGATACCGCCGCGGGTGGGCCAGCCGCCCGCCGTCCACGACACTTCGGTATCGCTGGAGGCGGCCAGGAGCACGTGGCGCGAGGGCTCGGGCACCGAGGCCGTCTTCATCCCCGCGGCGCGCCCGGTGGCCTGGACGTAGCTCTTGGGCAGGTCCACCACGGCCTTGATGTCCTTGAAGCGCGCCAGCTTGGGCAGCCCGCCGCCGGCGCGGCTGCCGGTGCCGGAGAAGCAGGCGTCGAGCACCAGCAGCGCCCGGCCGGCGCCCTGCTCGTTGGCGAGGATGCCCAGCTCGTCGTCCAGAATGAGGCTCCCCTTCTCCTCCGCCGTGTTGCCCCAGACGTAGATCGCCTCGTCCTTGCCGTCCGACTCGGGATCATCGGCGCCGGTGATGCCGACGTTCTCATCCAGCTGGGTGCCGTGGCCCGAGTAGTAGAACACCACCGTGCCGTTGGGGCCGGCCTGCGCCAGGAAGCGGCGGAAGGCGTTGATGATCTGGTCCCGGTTGCCGTTCCGGTCGGTCAGGGTGACGATATTCTGCTCCTTGAAGCCGTAGCGCGAGATCAGCACCTCGCGGAACATCGCGGCGTCCTGCCGGGGTCCCGTGAGGTCCTCTTCCTCCCCGGGGTAATCGGAGATGCCGACCACCACGGCGTACTTCTCCCCCGCGGCGCCGCCGCCGGGGTAGAGCGCCGACCAGTTGGTCGCCGCCGGGTTGGCACGGGAGGAGATCGTCTCCAGGGTGTAGGGGCCGTAGAAGAACTCGGCGCCCAGCGTCGTGGCGGCATTGGCCACGATCAGGTAATCGCCATCGGCGGGGAGGGTGAGCCGCAGGCCGGCGTCAGTGGTGCCGCCGCCCAGCCCGTCATCATCCTCCGCCAGGGTCTCGAGGCCCGCCGCGGTCTGGCGCACCACCATCAGGTAGGCGTCCGCCTTGTAGCTCCGCATGGTGATGGTCACCACCTCGTTGGCCTTCCCCGCGTAGGACCAGACCTCGTACGGGGTCTTGTCGTTGCCCATCACCGGGTCGCTGGCATCCAGCTCGCCCCGCGCGTTGAGGCCCGCCAGCAGGGTGGTGTTGCTCCGGACGGCCTTGGGACGGTCCAGCGTGAGCCGCCCCTTGGTCTTCGACGGGGCGGACTTGGCGGCCTTCTGGGCCTGGGCCGCGGCGGGCGCGGTGACGACGGTGAGCGCCAGCGCGCCGAGCAGCAGGGGCCCGGTCAGCAGGCGAAGGGCGGGACGAACGGACATGCGATCTCCTGGGTGAAGAACGAGGCGCCTCACGGCGCCGTGGGTGGCACGATCTGGAGCGTGAGCGAACTGGTGGTCCCGGTGCCCTGGGGCGCGGCGGCGGCGCCGGTGCGGGTCGCGGCGAAGGTGCCGCCCAGCAGCCGCTCCAGCGGATGCGCCCCGCTCCCGCGCGTGGGACCGCGGGTGGTGAGCACCGGCTGGAAGTCCACCCGCGCGCGGGTAGCGAAGAGCTTGAGCACCTCCGCCCCGAACGGCTCGGTGGCGTAGAAGCAGATGTTCGAGGTGTAGCGCCCTCCCGGGGGGAGCAGGTTGTCCTCCCCGCTCAGGTCCGGGCGGGGAAAGAGCTGGCCGATCTCGCCGTCGGGCGTCAGGTCCAGCACCGCGAGGAACGCCGGGTCGGCCCCCTCGTTCACGAAGCGGAGGAAGAAGCCGTCGTTGGGCCGGAGCACCCACTGGCTGCCGGGGGAAAGCCGGGCCCGGACGTTCACGGTGTCGGACTGGCGCGCGTCGCAGCTGCCGTCGGCGCCGAAGCGATGGGTGGCGGGCACCAGCTCGATCCGCACCCGGATCTTCGGATCCTGCATCTCCACCTGCTTGAGATACGAACTCCGCGCCAGGGTGCGGACCCGCTCGGTGAGGGTGGCCCGACCGGCGGGCGTCGTCGCATCCACCGGCCGGAGCAGCGCCACCGAGGTGTCCTGGGTCCAGGCCACGGTGAGCGGCGCCCCGCCCCGCGTCACGGCGCCGACCGGCCGGATCATGAGTTCGCCCAGGGAATCCGCGAGCTGAATGACGCCGCTCCGGTCGAAGTCCGCCGCGAGCGCCTGGCGCTGGGCCGGGGGAATCGCGGGATCGAGCCGCACCCGGACCCGGAACTCGGCGAAGGCGTACTCGGTCACGAAGGCCCAGGTGGCGGCGGCGCGGGCGGGGGGGACACCCCCCTCCAGCCGGACCAGCGCCGCCACTTCGGTGGCACGGGCCACGACGCCCTGCGCCAGCTGGGTGCCGGCCGTGGGATCGGCGGTGCCGATGGGGTGGAACGCGAGCCGGGAGCCGGGCAGCAGCCCCACCAGGCTGCCCCCCTCGAGCCGGAGCAGCGAATCCCCCTCGGTGCCGGCCACCCGGAAGTACGGCTTCTGGGTCACCGCCCGTCCGCTGAAGAGCGCGACATCGGCGTCGCCCTCGAGCTGCGGCGTCTGCAGCGGCACCTCCCCCTGCATCCACCCCTTCAGCCGGTCGAAGACCGCGCGGTACGTCGTCGCGCCCCCGTCGGCGTCGAGGTTGGCGAGCACCCGCGCCAGCCCGACCGAGAGCGAGCCGGCGGTCAGGTCCTGGTCCTTGAGTTCCACCTCGCTGGCGAGCTGGTCCTGCCGGGCGGCGGAGAAGATCACCATCGGCGCGAGTCCGCCGGCCGTGGCGTCGCCGCCGCGGGTGGCGGCGGCGGGCCGGATCCAGTCGCTCCCGTCGGCACTGCCCCGGGTGGCGGTGCGGGCCGGCTTCCCGATCGGCGGCAGCCCGCCGCGGACCGGGAGGGCGCTCCGGGTGGCGGAGCCGGAGTGGCAGGCGTCGATGAACACGACCACATTGCCGCCACCGGCCACCCGGGCCCGGAGCGCCTGCAGTCGCGGCTCGAGTTCGTCGTCGCGCAGGTGCAGCTCCCCGCGGTAGGTGGCGGGGTCCACGTCCGCCCTGGCATCGACGGGGACCAGCACCTCGTCCAGGCCGTCCAGTTCGTCGCCGTTATCGTCGGTGATCTGGTGGCCGTGCCCGCTGTAGTGGATCACCACGACATCACCGGGCCGGGCATCGGCCACCAGCGTGTCGAGGGCGGCGAGGATCCCGGCGCGGGTGGCCTGGGCATCGGCGAGGAGCCGGATGGCGGTCGAGTCGAATCCCTGGCGCTGGAGCGCGGCGCGGATCAGGGGGACGTCGTTGTCGGAGCTGAGCCGGGAGTAGCCGCTGGCGCGCGGGTAGCGGGCGATGGCGATGATCAGGGCGAGCTTCCGGCCGCTGTCGGCCGCGGGGGATCCCGCCGGAGGCGGCGCCGCGGCGCCGGTCGCGGCGGGGAGCGGCGCCAGCAGGAGGGCGCCCACCAGGGACAGCTGCGCCAGCGGAGAGGGCATCATTCTGTACAAGGCTCGGGGCCGGGGTGGTCTCGGGCGAGAGTATGCGCCACCGGCGGCAACTTGCACGGCCGGCGGCAGATGACGACACTGTAATGACTGGACCGCGTGCGACGGGCCGGACGGTCCGCGTTCTGCAGGAGTCTTGCCAGCCTCACGCCGGAACCCACGTCCTCCCCCGGACCGCCATGCGCTCGATGCACCGCAAGATCTTCATGATCGGCCTGTCGCTGCTGGCCACCGCCCTCCCCACAGCGGTGCGCGCCCAGTCCAGCCAGCTCGAAACCCGAATCCTCTACTACTCGATCGCGGAACTGCTCGGCCAGCGTGGGGATAGCGCGCTCATCCGGGTGGCCGGGGGCCGGGACGACGGGCTCTTCCCCGGCAGCCGGGGGACGGCGCGGGTGCGCTGGACCAGCGGGGACAGCACCCGGAGCGGCGACGACTACCTGGGCCAGGCGGAGGTGGTGGCCGCCGATCGCGACTCGAGCACCGTCGTGGTGCGGCTGGCGCGGCCGGACGACTCCGCCGGCCGGCTCCGCGAGGGGGACCTGGTGGCGCTGGCAAGCCGCCTGCCCCGGCCCCCCCGGGCCGGACTACTGAGCGACCTGTTGCGGCTGCGCATCGAATTCCTCGGGACCGCGCGGCAGGAGCTCACCCCGCGCCGGACCATCCTGCGCTTCGACAGCGATTCGCTCGAGCGGGTGGTGCTCGATTCCCTGCTGGGCAATGTCCGGGAGACGGCGGAGCTGCTCAAGGACGACTACGACAGCAGCAGCAGCCTGGGCGCCCCGCTCGAGGGCGGCCGGTACCGGGGCCGCTCCGTGATGCAGGTCATGCTGGGCGCGACGCGCGGTGACCTGCTCGCGTTCCTGCGATTCGTGCGCTCGTATCCGGGCAAGTACATGGGCAGCCGGTGGCGGGTGGACGAGACCTTCGCCACCTGGGTGCTGAACGACGGGCCCTTCGGCGACGACGAGCTGCGCGACACCCTGCTGGTGAGCGGACCCGAGCGGCGCCGCCAGCTGCTGCTGGAGCACACCAGGCAGTTCAAGGATGCCTTTGCCACGGCGTGGAACAATACCACCTCCACGTGGAGCGACGCGGGCCGGGTGGAGGACGCGACCCGGCTCAACACCCTGGTGCTGGAGGCGGCGGGGCTGCTCGATGTTCCGGCGGCCCGGGCCTGGGCGCTGTTCCAGCGGGCGCAGCTGGAGGAGAAGGCGGCGCGCAACGACGCCGCGCTGGTCACCCTGCGGGAGGCGGCGGCGCTCTTCGAGCGCACCGGCGAGGCCCAGGGGGCCAGCTTCGCGCTCTCCCGCATCGCCGGCATCGAGACCGAGCGCGGCAACTACGCGGTGGCGCTCGCCATCCACGACTCCGCGATCGCCGCCAAGCGCCGGCTGGTGGCGGCGGACGACACCGGCCCCCTCTTCGCCAGCCTGGGCCATTCCCTCTTTGGCCGGGGCAACGTGCTCGAGAAGCTGGGCCGGTGGGACGAGGCCCGGGCCGCCTTCGAGGAGGCGGCGCAGGTGTACGGCCGCTCCAACACCGAGAACGGCCCCACTCACCAGGCCGATGCCCGGGGGCGGATCGCCGGCATCCTCGGCAAGCAGGGAGACCACCCCCGCGCCATCGAGATCTACCGGGCCAACCTGCAGTACCACCGCGACCTCGCCAACCCGGAAGGGGTGGCGGACCAGCTCGACAATATCGGCTACCACACCTCGATGCTGGGACGGAAAGCGGAGGCCATCGCACTCTGGGACAGCGCCTACGCGCTGCACCTCCAGACCGGCGAGCTGGACGACGCGGGCTACGCCCGCTCGGCGGCGGCCCAGGCCTGGTGGAACATCGGCAAGTACCCCGACGCGATCGCGGCGCACCAGGAGGCGGTGAGTCTCCGCCGCCGCGCCGGGAGCCGCACCGGCGAGGCCTATTCGCTGAGCAAGCTCGCCGGGCTCTTCCGCGACAGTGGCGACCCGCGCCGCGCGCTGGCCTACTACGACAGCGCCGCCGCGGTGTACCGCGCCGCCGGGGACCAGAGCGGCGAGGCCACCCTGCTCAAGGAGCAGGGCGACCTGTTCCGCACCCAGGAGGATTATCCCCGCGCCCTGGCGGCGTACCGGCAATCGCTCGCGATCACCCGGCGGATCGGGGCGACGGCGGAGACCGGCACCACCCTCTACCAGGTGGGGGACGTCCATTACTTCGCGGAGCGCTACGACAGCGCCACCGCCGCCTACACCGAGGCGCTCGCCCTCCAGCGCCAGAGCGGCGACCGCCGGGCCCAGGTGCTGAGTGTCGCGAGCCTGGGGCTCGCGGCCGAGAAGCTGGGGCGGCCCGGCAGCGCCGACAGCCTCTACCGCGAGGCCGGCGCCATCCTGGCCACCCTCGACGATCCGGGGCTGAGCGCCTGGACCGCCGCGCTGGTGGGCCGGCGCTTCCGCGCCCGGAACCAGGGAGACAGCGCGCTCGCCTCCTATACCCGGGCGCGCGAGCTGTACCGCTCCGTCGATGACCGGCAGAACGAGGCCGAGCAGGAGCTGCGCCTGGGGGAGATCCTGGCCGACCGCGGCCGGTTCGCGGAGGCCCGGGCCCGCTACGACGCCGCGCTCGCCTCCGCCACCCGGGACAACCGGCGGACCCAGCAGGCCTCCGCGCTGGTCGGGATCAGCTGGGTGGAACTGATGACGGGCAACTACGGACCGGCGCTGGAGGCGGCGGAGCGGAGCCGGACGCTGAGCGAATCGGTGCAGAATGCCTGGGGCATGGGGAGCGCCTACAACCTCATGGGCAACGTGCTCAACTCCCGCGGCCGCTACACCGAGGCGCTGGGCTGGTACCAGCGCGCCGACAGCGTCTTCACCACGCTCAACAGCGCCTCGGCCCGGTCCTCGCCGGCCAACAATATCGGCACCATCTACTTCTGGCAGGGCGACTACGCCCGCGCGCTGCCCCAGTTCGAGGCGGCGGTGCGCCTGCTCGACGCCGCCGGACCGGAGGCGGTGGACCCCGATGCCCGGTCCACGTATGTCGGGAACATCGGCGAGGTGCACTACGAGGAGCGGCGTTACCCTGAGGCGGAGCGCGCGCTCAACGAGGCCCTCGGCATCGCGGCGGCGGCGGGGCTGGTACGGCTGGAAGCAAGCCAGCTCACCGTGCTGGCCAAGGTGGCGCTGGCCCAGGGCAACCTGCCGCTCGCGCGGCAGCGGCTGGCCGGCGCGGACAGCCTCGCCCGCC